>JBKJRX010000269.1:0-13641 GCA_046593155.1 Lacunisphaera sp. | reverse complement strand
GACGGCGGAAGGCCGGGTTCCACCTCGATTAGCCGAGCGCCGCCCACAGCCGCTCCAGCTCAGCCTGCTTGGCCTGCTGGTCGGCGAGCTGCTTGCGCGCACCCTCGAGCACCGCGGGCGGAGCCTTGCTGACGAATGCCTCGTTCGACAACCGCGCCTGCGTGCCGGCGACGTGCTTGGTGATCGTCTCGATCTCTTTTTTGAGCCGCGCTTTTTCCTCGGCGGGATCGCCTTTCAATTGCTTGATGAGATTCCACGAGCCGAAAGCTGTCACGATGGCTGGGGCCTGGGGTGACATTGCACCGCGCACGACCGAACCCGCGCCCATCAGGCGCTTCAGCTTGGCCAGGTTGGCGTCGAGCAACGTCCAGTGGATGTCGGTCGTCTCAACCACGAACTCGGAAACCTTGCTCGCGGCCTCGCCGTGCTCGGCCTTGAAGGCGCGCACCTGGGAAACCACCGCCTTGAGCTGCGCCACTTGGGCCGCCGCGGCCGTGTCGAGCTTCAGCCCGTGGCCGGCGAGCTGTGACGGACTATCGAGGTGCGTATCGCGCATGAGGAACGTGCCCTCGGGACCGTAACCGAGCAGATGCCACAGTTCCTCGGTGATAAACGGCGTGAACGGGTGCAGCAGCAACAGCGCCTGGCGCAGCACCAGGTCCTGGATGGCGAGGCAGTTCGCCTTGGTGGCGGGGTCCTGCAGTTTGGCCTTCGAAACCTCGACATACCAGTCGCAGAAATCGTTCCAGAAAAAACCGTAGACCGCCTGCACCGCGGCGCTGAACTCGAATTCCGTGAAGCAGCGGTCGACCTCGCGCGTCGTCGTCAGCAACCGGTCAAGGATGGCGTGATCGTCAGCGTCGAACTTCGCCGGCTCGATGCGCGCGAGGATGGCGCCGGGCGAGGAGTTGTCGGCCATGTCGCCGCTCATCTGGCGGAAGCGGCAGGCATTCCAGAGCTTGTTGCAGAAGTTCTTGCCGCTCTCGATGCGGTCTTCCTGGAAGCGGATGTCCTGGCCCTGCGGCGCGATGGACACGATGCCGAAGCGCAGACCGTCCGCGCCGTATTTGGCGATCAGGTCGAGCGGGTCGGGCGAGTTGCCGAGCGACTTCGACATCTTGCGGCCCTGCTGGTCGCGGATGATGCCGGTGAAATAGACGTTCTTGAACGGGATGCGCCGCTCGAGTGGTTCGCCGGGCCGGGTAAATTCCAGGCCGGCCATGATCATGCGCGCGACCCAGAAGAAGATGATGTCCGGACCGGTCACGAGCGTCGTGGTCGGATAGAAATAATCGTAGCCGGCCTTCTCCATCGCCGCCTTGTCCGGCCAGCCGAGCGTGGCGAACGGCCAGAGCCACGAAGAGGCCCACGTGTCGAGCACGTCGTCCTCCTGCACCCAGTTGTCCTTGTCGGCCGGGCCTTCGAGCGACACGTGCACCTTCTTCGGGTCGGCGATGTCGGCCTCAGTGAGCGTCTCCTTGTCGAGGCCCTTGGCATACCACACGGGAATCCGATGGCCCCACCACAGCTGGCGGCTGATGCACCAGTCCTGGATGTTCTCCAACCAGTGCAGGTAAACCTTCGACCAGCGCTCCGGGTAGAACTTGATGTGGCCGTCGCGCACCGCCGTCTTGGCCTCCTCGATGCGCGGATACTTGAGCCACCACTGCCAGGTCAGGCGCGGCTCGATCGGCACGTCGGCGCGCTCAGAGTAACCGACGTTGTTCTCGTAAGGTTCCTCCTTCACCAGCGCACCGGATTCCTTGAGCATCTCGGCGGCTTTCTTGCGGCCGGCGAAACGGTCGAGCCCCGCCAGTTCCGGGCCGGCGAGCTCGTTGAGCTTGGCGTCGGGCGTGAGCACATCGATCGGTGCGAGCTTGTGGCGCTGGCCGACCTCGAAATCCACCTTGTCGTGCGCCGGCGTGATCTTGAGCGCGCCAGAGCCGAACTCCTTGTCCACCGCCTCGTCGGCGATGATTGGAATCTCAGCCGTCGGCCCGAGCGGGCGGCGCACTTTTTTGCCAATCCAGGTCGTGTAGCGCGGGTCGTCGGGATGCACCGCGATGGCCACGTCACCGGGGATCGTCTCGGGGCGCGTCGTCTTGACCTCGATGAACTGGCCGGGCGCGTCAGTCCGCTCATAGCGCACCTGGTAGATCGTGCCCTTCACGGGCTTCATGATCACTTCCTCGTCGGAAAGCGCCGTGAGGCTGACGGGGCACCAGTTGACCATCCGCTTGCCGCGGTAGATGTGGCCCTTGCCGTAAAGATCGACGAACACCTTGAGCACGGCCTGCGAGTAGACCGGGTCCATCGTGAACTGCGTGCGGTTCCAGTCGGCCGAGGCGCCGAGCGCCTGCAGCTGCTTGAGGATGATGCCGCCCTTCTCCTCGCGCCAGGACCAGACCTTCTCGAGGAATTTTTCGCGGCCGAGATGATGACGCGTCTTCTTCTCCTTGCGCAGCTCACGCTCCACCACGGTCTGCGTGGCGATGCCCGCGTGGTCAGTGCCGGGGAGCCACAACGCCTCGCGGCCTTCCAGCCGGGCGCGGCGGATGAGGATGTCCTGCAGCGTGTTGTTCAGCACATGACCCATCGTCAGCACGCCCGTGACGTTGGGCGGCGGGATCATGATGGTGTAGGGCGACTTCGCCTGTTTAACCCGGCCCGCAAAAGCGCCCGCTTCCAGCCAGGCGGCATACCACTTCTTTTCGACGTCGTGCGGTTCGTAGCTCTTGGTGATCGCGGCCATGGCAGTTAGGTAGCCGGGCAGTGAAAGGCCCCGACCCGGCTCTGCCAACTAATTTCACAAGAGGTAACGGAGGAAACTGAGACCTGACCCGGACTTCATTGTCCACCTCCGTTCCCTCGGTTTTCCCCTGCAAATTTCTCTCTGCCTTGCTTCGCGTCCCTCGTGCTTCGTGGTTAAGTCGATTTACCATCTCCTCCAACTCGAACACGAGCTGGCGCGACCTCCCGGCGATTATCGTTTGCCAGCATTGGGGATTGGCCCAATGCATAAGGTGGAGACAATCGAAATGGCCAAACAAAGACTCGCCGGCTTGCGTGTTCTCATCGTGGAGGATGAGGCCCTGTTGCGCCGGCGGTTCACCGCCTACCTTGAGGGAATGGGAGTCGAGGCCACGGGCGCCGGTTCACGCGAGGAGGCGGAGAATGCGCTGGCCGGCCTGGAGTTCGATCTCGTCCTGCTGGATGTGAACCTGCCGGACGGTCGCGGCACGGATCTGCTGACGAAGAAAAAAATCCCGGCGGCGGTGGCGGTCCTGGTCATGACGGCCGGCGGTGGCGTGGCCGGTGCGGTCGAGGCGATGCGGCTCGGCGCGGTGGATTATCTTGTCAAACCCTTCGACCTGGAGGAGCTGCCGGTCAGGATTGAACGGGCGCGAAAGGGACAGCAGGTCCGGCGGGCGGAGGAATTTCGGCGGAGTGGAAATGCGGGCGGGACCGGCGAACCGGAATTGATTTTCGGCCCCGGCCTGGGGCTGGTGGAAACGCAACTAAGGAAAATCGTCGACGCCGACCGGCGGCGGGAAGGCCCGCTTTCACCGGTCCTGATCGAGGGCGAGACCGGCACCGGCAAGACGGTTTTCGCCCGCTGGCTGCACCGGAACGGTCCCCGGGCGGGCGGGCCCTTGATTGAAGTCAACTGCGCGGCCCTCCCCGAGTCGCTGGCGGAATCGGAATTATTCGGGCACGAACGCGGCGCGTTCACGGATGCGGCCACGACCCGCATCGGGTTGATGGAAGCCGCCGAGGGCGGCACGCTTTTCCTCGATGAATTGCCCAGTCTGGCCACCGGGCTCCAGGCGAAAGTGCTGACGGCCATCGAGGATCATGTCATCCGCCGGGTAGGTTCCAACCGGGCCAGGCCGGTCGACGGGCGCATTATCGCCGCGACCAACGTCGATTTGCACAAATTGGTTGTGGAAGGCAGGTTTCGCGGGGATCTCCTGCACCGGCTGGATTTGTTTCACGTTCGAATCCCCCCCTTGAGGGAGCGCAGCCAGGATATCATCCAGCTGGCGGAACACCTGGTGGCGAAGATCGGCGGACAATATGGATTGAAGCCCAAGGATATTCCCGAGAAGGGGCACCGGCGATTGCTGGCCCACCCTTGGCCCGGGAACGTGCGGGAACTCGCCCATGAGATCGAGCGCACGCTCGTTTTCAACGAAAACGGCGCGAACCTTGAATTTGCGGCGTTGAGCGGCGGGGACGAGCGAGCCGCGCCGGGAACTGGATGGATGAATCCTCATTTCCAATTTCCCGAGAGCGGTTTCTCTCTGGCGGCCGCGACGGATGAACTGATCGCCCATGCCCTGCGGCAAAGCGCGGGGAACGTGTCCGCGGCGGCGCGGTTGCTCGGGGTTTCACGGGACGTGGTCCGTTATCGCCGCGAGTCGGATTTGCCCGGAGGGCAAAACGGGGAATAGTCCCCAAACCACCAAGCAGGCATGGGGGGCTTCACCCAATCCAACGCCATTGAAATGATGTGGAATTCGTGGATTTATCTACATACCATTGCATTGTGACTTTTAAAAGCCGATGGCACGGAGACGGCTAATGCAGGAGCTCTAAAGAATCACTTAACCGCAGCAACCCCCAACCCATGAAAAGCAAATTTTTCCCTGCACTTTTAACCTCATTGGCCATCGCCCTCGGAGCTGTCTCGGCATCCGCTCAATCCACCCCCGCCCCGACGGTCCCAGCCGACTTGGCTAGGGTTCTCGGCCCGGAACTGCAGTCGCTCATCGCAGCGCATCGTGATGCGGCCAAGGCCCTCCTCGAACAGCGTAATGCCTCTTTGCAGGCGCTCAGAAACGCCACTCCGGCTCAGCGGGATGCCATCATCACCAACCTGCGGGAAATAATGAAGGCGCACACCGCCGACCAGAAGGAATTGGCCAAGGCCATCCGTGATGCGATCAAGGCCCGCCGCGATCAAGCACGGAGAGGCTGACACTATCCGGTCAGTGGGAAATGAATTGGGCGCCCTGCCAGAGGGCGCCTTATTTTTGGGTTCGGATTTTGGCATGAGTCTCCTGACCCGTGATCTTAATCCCAACGGGTCAGAAGACCCGTGCCACACAGGACTGACCCAATGTTGCAGCCGTGATCGGATCGCCGGATCGAAAGAAAATTGCCCTTTGTCCCAATCCCATGGATAGAATGCGCCTGCCCCCTGGATTTTCATGATCAAACCCCGCTATTTCACGATCATGGCGCTGCTGCTGGCGAATCATGCGGGAGCGGCCGAAACGGAAAAAGAGGAGCTGAAGCGACTGGAACAATTGCTCGCCATCCCCGATTGGAACCTGACGACCACGCTGGGCGCTGGCGCCGGCTACCGGGACAATGTGCTGCTCAGCCCGGCACAACCGCGGGCCAGCGGTTTTGCCCGGGGCAATGTGGAAGCAATGCTCCTTCGCCTGCCTGTCGCTGGTTTCGACGGTTACGCCTTTCTCAGCTTGGAAGAGACCCGGTATTTTTCGGCGAAGGCAACAGACCACGAACGCGCGGTTTTCCTCCTGGCGGAGGCCCGCTGGCAACCGGTGAAATCATGGAAATTCGGCCTACCCGCGCAAGCCTACCATGTCGACCAGGTAGTCGATGTCTCCACCACGGAAGCGGAGTTCGATACCGCGGTGCTGAAGATGACGGGCTTCACCGCCGGACCCTCGGCACGCTGGAATTTCACGCCCGCGTGGTGGATCGAAGCCAAGGGCACCGGACGGAAGGACCATTTCGAAGGCGGTGTCGACGGCTACCTTGAAGGCGAAGGACTGGTTCGGATCGGACGCGGTTGGAAATACGGCACCGAACTGAGCCTGACTGGAGCCAGCCGCTGGCGGGACCACGATTCCCGGCCACAATATGCCTTGGGCGGGCGACCTCTTGACGGCACGCGGTTGAAGTTCCGGCAGAATGAAGTGACCGTCCACCTGGACTGGGTGGCGGATGAAAAGAAACGCTGGCGGGCCAAGCTCACCGCCACCGCGAAGGAGAACCGGGACAACGGCAGCGGCTACTTTGATTTCAACGAGCGGCGTCTGCTCGCGGCGGTGAAGTGGCGGTCGGATCCGTGGGAAGTCGATTTTTCGGCCGGCGCGGCGCATTTTGATTTCCTACATCAACTGGTCGGCATCGGCATTGCGCCCGAAACCCGACGCAAGAATGACTACCAGGCCAGCCTGGCGGTGACACACCGTCTCACGGCCACCCTGTCGCTCAAGGCGAGCTACGAATGGGAAAATGCGGTTTCCAATGACGATCGCTCGCGATTCCGAATCAATACGGGGTATCTGGGCCTGCAATGGAACTGGGACAATCTCGGGGCGCCGGACCCGATCCGATGAGTTCACGCACAAATCCGGGGCGGGTTATCATTCTGGCGCTCCTGACGATTGGCGGAATGCTCGGGGCGTCAGTCGCGGGCATCACATGGTGGCTGCGCGCCGACCTGCATCAGCAGATCCTCCATCGGGAAGGTGAAGCACTGCATGCCGTGGCTCTCATGCAACAGGCGCTGGAGCAGGACCGGGCGGCCGGGTGGGCGGAGGGCACAAACCGCGACCGGCTGGTGTTCATGGCGTTGCAGATTTCGCGCCTCCGGGGCGTCCTTGGCGCCAAGGTCTTTGACCGCGCCGGCGAACCACTGGAATCGATGCCGACCACGCTCCAACTTATTCCCCCCGGGCCGCAGGAATGGAAGGAATTGCAGGCCATGAAGCCCGTCGTGCGATACAATCCGGCGGGCTCGCTGGGCGGACTGTATGGCCTGGGCGCAGACCCGCGCGAACTGGCACCCCTGCTGGACATCATCGTGCCGCTGGGTGCGGCGGGCACGGCGGAGATCGACGGGGCCGCCCACTATGTCATCGACGGGGGTTCGCTTGAGCGGGAGTTCCAGCTGCTTGATCGAAGGCTGATGCGGCAGGCCGGACTCGTCTGGCTCCTGACGACCGGGGTCAGCACGGCAGGGGTGGGCTGGATGATCCAGCGCCTCGCCCGGGCCAATATGGAATTGCGGGCGCGCACGGACGACTTGGTGCGGGCCAATCGGGAGCTGGCCCTGGCGGCGAAGACTTCCGCGTTGGGCGCTCTTACCGCCCATTTGATGCATGGCCTGCGGAATCCCATCGCGGGGCTCGAGGCCTTCCTCAGGGAACAACGGGAAAAAGGATCGCCGGCGCCAAAAGCGGAATGGAGCGAGGCCACGGCTGCGGCCCTGCGCGTGAAGGACATGGTTGATCAATTGGTCGATTTGATGCGCGACGAACATTCGGGCGTAGCCTTCGAGCTAACCGGCCGGGAGGTGCTTGAAGCCGTCGCCTCCCGCCTGGCGGCGCTGGCCTCCCGGCGGAAAATAAGTGTCACCTTGACAGCCGAATCCGCAGGGAAACTCACCAACCACCAGGCGGGGCTGGTCACCGCCATCCTGACCAATCTGGCCCAGAACGCCTGTGAAGCGCTCCCCCCAGGAGCGGGCACCGTGGTTTTGAAGGCAAAATCCCCATCCGGAGGCGAAATGGAGTTCATCGTGGAGGACAACGGCCCCGGTCTTCCCCTAGAGGCCCGGGACCGTCCTTTTGAACCCCGCCAAAGCTCCAAACCGGAAGGAGCCGGGATCGGACTGGCAATCTGCCGCCAATTGGCGGCTCACCTGGGCGGCCGGCTTGTCCTGACGGCCACAAATTCCGCCGGCACGTCATTTTCCCTTTTGATCCCAGAATCATTTTCCCTCAGGGAATAGCTGCAGGCTGCGTCGTCCCCGCGTCCACCACCCCTGAATCGTCCTACCCCATGCGCATTCCATTCTCCTTGAAGCGGCGGGTTTTGCCATGGATCGCTGTTTGCCTTATGCCCGCGGTTGTCTGTTCCGCCCAAACAGACGGAATCAGCAAGTGGGCGTTTCTGACCAATGGCGTCGTGTATGCCTCCCCCATGATCGGCCCCGACGGGACGATCTACGTGGGCACCGAGGGAACCGTTTCGAGCCAAAGCCGGATTTACGGAATAAAATCCGACGGCTCGCTAAAATGGCAGTTCACCGGAGCGAATGATTGGATCGATTCAAGTCCCGCCATCGCCCCCGATGGCACGATTTACTTCGGTTCGTGGAATGGCAAATTCTACGCCTTGGATTCCAACACCGGCGCAAAGAAATGGGAATTCACCGCCGATGGCTACATCGCATCCTCTCCCGCGATTGCCTCCGACGGCACCGTCTACTTTGGCTCCGGGGACCGCACCCTGTATGCGCTCAATGCCGACGGCACGATGAAATGGAATTACCCGGTGGCCGACTGGGTGGATTCCTCGCCGGCCGTCGGCCCGGATGGCACCATTTATTTTGGCTGTTGGGACAGCGTGTTCTATGCCCTTCGCCCGGATGGCACGTTGCGCTGGCTGTTCACCACCGGGAAACAAGTGACCTCCTCGCCGGCGATCGGGCCGGATGGCACGGTTTTCGTCGGCTCGGAAGATGGCAAACTGTTCGCCTTGAACGGAGCCACCGGCACCAAGCTCTGGGAGTATGCGACCGGGGCGGCCATCAGCGCCTCACCGGTGCTGGGAAGCGATGCCACCGTTTACGTTGGGTCGATCGACGGTTACTTTTATGCGATCAATGGCACGACGGGCGCGCTGCAATGGCGCTTCAGTGTCGGGGCCGAGATTTTTTCCTCCGCGGCCGTGCGCGCCGACGGGACCATCGTCTTCGGCGCCGGTGACAGGAATGTGTATGCTCTCAACCCCAACGGCACCCAGAAATGGAGAATGTCGACGGGCGATTTCGTGGATTCGTCCCCAGCCATTGGCACGGACGGAACGATCTATGTCGGGTCCTACGACGGCAGACTTTACGCTATCAATGGCAACGGAGCATCGGTTTCCACCGCCTCGAATTGGCCGATGTTCCGCGCAGACGCCAGCCGCCGCGGCCGGACTTCGGCGGTCACCACGCCCACCCCAACGCCAACGCCCACCCCAACGCCAACGCCCACCCCAGCGCCCAGCAGTTCATCTGGTGGCGGTGGTGGTGGCGCGCCAAGCCTCTTGTTTATGGCTGCGCTCGGCCTGCTCACAATTGCGCGTCTTTCGATCCGGCGATAATTAAATTTATCTACCGCATCTCCTCGAACTCGAAAACCAGCTGGTTCCGCGCCCCCAGTGGCAGTGGCAGAAAATCGGCCGGCGCCAGCGCTGCGGCCGTCTCGTCGGACAGGAGGAACTTGAGGTAACGCTGCAGCTCGGGCGCTGCCGACCGCCGAAAGGTCACATAAAGCACCATCCGCAGCGGGTAGCTGCCGCCATGAACATTCTCCGGGGTCGGCAGGTAGGCCGGCTCGGCCGGACCGGCCGCCAGCGCAAGCACCCGCAAACCCGCGGTTCCGCCCGCCGCGATGCCCATCACCCCGACGCTGTTCTCCGCCGCCAGCAGTCGCTGAGCGAGCACTCCGCCGGACGCGGAAAAATCCACTCCCATCTTCGGCGCCGCATCTTGCAGGATGATGCGCTGAAACAGTGGCCACGCCAGGCCGGCCGGCGGGGCCAGCGCGCGCAATGCGATGGCCTGCGTCGCCCATACGCCTGGCAGGTTCAGCTCACCCCAGCGCTTGAAACCCTCCTTCGCCACTCCCCCAAAGATTCCGCGCAACTGTGCGATGGTGACCTGCGTCAGCGGCGACGCAGCCGGCACAGCCACCACCGTCACCTGATAACCCATCACCCGGCTCACCACAGCACCGGCCGGAGGTGTTTCGGTTGCTGGCAACAAAAAGAGCCCTACATCGGCCTGGCCACCCAGGAGATCGGCGATCCCCGGCCGGGTGCCGCGCAGATCCAGTTTAACCTCCGTGTCGTTCTGTCGGGCATATCCGGCCACGGCCCGGACGAAGCCATCCCCCAGAAGATCAGAGCCGGTCACGCGGATTTCCGCAGCCGCGGCACCGACGGCCAGCAAGACCGTTGGCACAAGGTGGCGCGCGATGCCGGTCCGCCATAGCCTCGGCGACGGCGGAACTCCAACGCGCTTGCTTGGAAAAAACGCGCTGGGGGCAGCACGTTCCACCCCGGCCCAGCCGGGATGAGAATGGGGGAGGGGCTTTATGCCCCGACTCTGCCGCTCCCGCCACAATATCCGGGCTATCCGGGGCCCTGTCATTCTGAACGAAGTGAAGAATCCAACATAACAACCACGATCCAATCTCCTGCTGAATTCTTCGCTACGCTCAGAATGACCTGCCTTCAGGTGGGAATCCGCCGCCGGACCCTGGAGGCGGGGTGCCCCACCCCGCGATGATTAAGTTGCTGCGGGGTGAGGGCACCCCGCCTCCAAATAACAGACCAACCTCAGCCCCGATCCACCACGTCGAGCTCCGGCCACTCCGCGATTTTGCGGTGCAGCGTGCGCCGGCTGATGCCGAGCAGCTTGGCCGCCTTGGTGCGGTTGCCGCGGGACTTCATCAGCGCCTCCTTCAGCAGACGCTTTTCGTTGTCCTCGACGGAATACGGATTGGCCGGCGTCGCCGTCACCATCGAAGGCGGCGGGGCGACCTCGCCGCGGAATTTCGGCTCGAGGTCGAACTCACTCAGCTTGCCGCCGCGACGGAGCACGACCGCGTTCTCCGCAAAATTGCGCAGCTCGCGGATGTTGCCCGGCCAGGGATAGTTTTGCAGGTAGCGCATCGCGCCCGGCTCGACCGTCACCAGCTCGTAACCGTTCTCCTTGGTGTAAACCTTGATGAAATGCTCCAACAGCACGGGAATGTCGTCCGTCCGCTCGCGCAGCGGGGGCGTCACAATGCGCACGACATTCAGCCGGAAAAACAGATCCTCGCGAAATTTCCCCTCCTTCACCATCTGCTCGAGATTGCGGTTGGTTGCCGCCACGAGACGCACGTCCACCGTCATCGTCTTCGAGCTGCCGATGCGCTCGAAGCTCTTGGTCTCGAGGAAACGCAGGAGCTTCACCTGGATCTCGGGGCCGATCTCGCCGATCTCGTCGAGGAAGACCGTGCCGGTATCCGCCGCCTCGAAGCGGCCCTCGCGGCGCTCCGTCGCGCCGGTGAACGAACCGCGCTCGTGACCGAATAGCTCGCTCTCCAGCAGCTGCGCCGGCAACGCCGCGCAGTGCACCGGCACGAACGGCGCCCGCGCCCGCGGGCTGGCCTGATGGATGGCCTGCGCGATCAATTCTTTGCCCGTGCCCGTCTCGCCTTCGATGAGGATGGTCGCTTTGGACGGCGCCACGAGCTTCACGCGCTCGATGACCTCCGCCAGCTTCGGTGAATGGCCGACGATGCCCTCGACGTTGAACTTCTCGTCGAGCCGTTCGTGCAATTGCTTCACCTCGACCTCGAGGGTCTTGGTCTTCAGCGCCCGCTGGATGAGAATTTCGAGCCGCTCGATCTGGACGGGTTTGGTCAGGAAATCCACGGCACCGCGCTTCATCGCCTCGACGGCCGAGTCGATGCTGCCGTAAGCGGTCATCATGATGACGGCCGGCTTGTTCGCCAAGGCGAGGGCCTTGTCGATGACCTTGAGGCCGCTTTTGCCCGGCATGCGGAGATCGGTGATGATCACCTCAAACTCCTGCGCATCCATCAGGTTGAAAGCCTCGTCGGCGCTGGACGCCACCGACACATCATAATTCTCCTGCAACGCCTGCTGCAGCCCCTCGCGGGTGTGCTTCTCGTCATCGACGATCAGGAGGCTGGGCACCATGCCGGTATGAAGCCCTTCCGCCTACCCCCGGTCAACGGGAAATGAGACGAGGTGACACAGCCGCGTATAGGCTCCGTCACGCGGCTCTGGCTTTAGGGTTTAGCAATCCTTTGTGGGAGGGGCTTCATGCCCCGACCCTCATACTTCGGGTTTACCACGAGCCGCATACCAAACCCTCTATACGACGACCACGTCGCACCGGATGATTCATAGATCACGCGATACAGACCGGTGGATTATGCAGAGGCTCGACTGGCATTATCGGCTGGGTCATCGGTTCGTGCGTTTGGATTCTGCAGGCCTCATTTATCGGAACCGCGGTTTGGTTCTGGCTTCGCGAGAAGAAAGATACCGAGATTCTTATTCGTGAGAGTCTCGACTAAGAGCCGATCCATCCACCACAGCCAACACTAGGCAAAAATGGACCTTCGAAGCATTGCGCAGCGATTCAAGAACGAGGTCGAAGTGTATCGTCGCGTATGGCGCGACCCGCGGACACCGCGTGTTTCACGTTGGTTGCTGGGTTGTGCGATCGGCTACCTGGCAATGCCCTTTGACCTCATTCCTGATTTCATTCCGGTTCTTGGTCAGCTCGACGACATCGTGATAGTTCCATTGCTGGTCTATCTGGCTGTCCGTTGGGTGCCTCCCGGCGTAATAGCGGAGCACCGAGCCGCCGTCATCCATACACAAGACCCGCTTTCGGGTGAAAATAATCCAAAGGACTGACCGACGTGTTCCGACTCCGGCTCAATCCGTCAGCCGGCTGAGGTCCGACCCGTCCAGTAGCGTCTTCACCACCGCCTGCAGGCCCGCCGCATCCTCGGCGTCGAAGCGGGCGAGATGCGGGCTGTCGAGGTCCAGCACGCCGCAAAGGCGGCCGTCCTTGAGTAGCGGCACCACGATCTCAGAACGCGACGCATGGTCGCAGGCGATGTGGCCGGGAAATTTTTCTACGTCTGGCACCACGATGGTCTCGCGCTTCTGGGCGGCGGTGCCGCAGACGCCCCGACCGAGCGCGATGCGGATGCAAGCCACCTTGCCCTGGAACGGCCCGAGCACGAGCCCACCGTCACGCAGGAAATAAAATCCCGCCCAGTTCAATCCCGGCAGCGCTTGGTAAAGCAGTGCCGCCATGTTCGCCGTGTTGGCGAGACCGTCGCGCTCACCAGCCAGCACCGCGGCCAGCTGGGTGTGCAGGGCGCGGTAGGCTTCGGGCTTGGCCAGACCGGCGGTGGTTTTGATCTCGTGCATGGGATCTAGGGGAACCGTCGATGATTTTAGTGCAATCGATAATTTCAGATTAGGCGGACAGCCGGCAGGCGGCCCACCGCGGCTAAGTTGGGCCAAAATCCCATTTCGAAAACACGCCCTAGAACAGGCAGGTTTAACCACGATTTCACGATGATCTCGGAATCAAGACAGGCTTACCACTAATCCACACTAATGGATCACTAATCCGAGGATTTTGGCAGTGGGTCAGTTTAGGGCGTGTATTCAAACCCACCAAACACCCATTTCCGGTCATTCTGAGCGCAGCGAAGAATCCAGTTGGATCATCGTCTCCACTGGGGTGCGAAGTAATTCTGATGGATTCTTCACTTCGTTCAGAATGACAAACCGGATCTGAATACACGCCCTAGTTCTGTCGGGTGGACGGGTTTCTTGTAGGCCGGGATTATCCCTGACAGGTGGCGCTTGAGTGTCGGGCACGAAGCCCGACCTACACCAAGCAGACCCACTACGGGGATTTTAAATTAGTGACCAATTAGAGCATTTAAAGAAAATCGTAGCCGGATTTTTAGCCACAAAGGAACGCAAGGAGCACAAAGACAATCCATTCAGACTGCTGTTCTTTGCGATCTATGCGTTCCTTTGTGGCTACACTTCAGG
>JBKJRX010000156.1:0-9165 GCA_046593155.1 Lacunisphaera sp. | reverse complement strand
CGCGTGAAATCCGTCCTGCGCTTCTTCCAGGAATTCGCCCGGACGCTGCCGGCGCGACCCGATCCCGTCGTCGACCAGGGCGACGTGGCCCTCTACTGGCCGCAGCATTATTACCTCCGCGACGATCCGCTGAATCCCGGCAACGATCCCCGCGCTCTCTCGCGCCGGCTCGTCATTGCCAATTACACCCTTACCCAGCTCGGCCATCGCGTGGGCATCGTCCGCGGCGACCAGCCGCTCGACGGCATCAGCGCCCACACCATCGTCATCACGGGCGCGGCGCTCACCGCCAGCGAAGTCTCCGCACTCACCGCCTGGGTGAAGACGGGCGGACGCCTGGTCTGGCACGGCATCGACGTGTCCACCTGGGGCGACGCGCTCTCCGAACTGGTCGGGGCTTCCCCGGCCGACCTGTGCGCGCCGCGGGCGGAAGGCGTGACCGCCTTCGGCCTCGATTGGGACTTCAAGGATTTTCCCCGTCACACCTTCCTCCAGGTGCTGCCCGTGCAAGCCCGGGTGGTGGCCGCCGACCGGCGGGGGCATCCGGTGCTGCTCCGTCATGACTTCGGCCGCGGCCAGGTTGCGGCCTGCCTCGCCCAGCCCGACGATGCTTTCGCCGCCCACAGCGACGACCGTGCGATCCGCCATCTGTGGAGCCGCTGGTATGCCGGCATGCTGGATCTGGTGGGCGCCGCCCGGCCGGAATCCGCCACCGCCTGAGCCCGCGCCGCCCGTGCGACGCACCCGCATCATCGGCCTCGATATCGGCGGCACCAAGTGCGCCGTCTCCGAATGGCGCGACGGCCGGCCGCTGCGGGAACATCACCGCTTCGCCACGCGCGGACCGGCCGAATCGCTCGCGGAGATCGCCCGCGTGATCGAGACCCTTGATCCGGGCCGCGCGCCGCTTTGCGGCATCGCCTGCGGCGGCCCGCTCGATCCCGCGCGCGGCCTGATCCTTTCACCGCCCAATCTACCGGGCTGGGACCGCGTGCGCGTCACCGCCTGGTTTACGCGCCGCTTCGGCGGCCGGGCCTTTCTCATGAACGACGCCAATGCCAACGCGCTCGCCGAGTGGCGCTTTGGTGCGGGACGCGGCTGCCGTTCCATGGTGTATCTGACCGCCGGCACCGGCATGGGCGCCGGCCTGGTCCTCGACGGCCGGCTCTACGAGGGCGCCTGCGGCCATGCCGGCGAGGTCGGCCATGTCCGCCTCGCGCCCACGGGTCCCGTCGGTTTCCACAAGGCCGGTTCGTTCGAGGGCTTTTGCAGCGGCGGCGGCCTCGCCCAACTCGCACGATTTCTACCGGCAGCCCAACGGCCGCGCCGGCCCGCCGCCTGGATGGCCCGCCATCCCACCGCGCTGGATATCGCCCGCGCCGCCCGTGGCGGCGACCGCACCGCGCGGGCCGTCTTTGCCGAATCCGGCCGTCGGCTCGGCGAGGCGCTGGCCATGATCATCGATACGCTCAATCCCGAGCGCATCGTCATCGGCAGCCTCTGGCTCCGCTGTCGCGACCTGCTCGGGCCGGAGATGCGCCGGGTCTTGCGGGCCGAGGCCCTGCCTGCTTCACTCCGGGCGTGCCGGATCGTGCCCTCCCGCCTCGGCGAGCGCATCGGAGACTTCGGCGCCGTCGCCGTCGCGCTGCACGGCCTGGACCGATTGACTCCCACCCGCTGACATTTTCCCCATGTCCTCCCGCCCCAACATCCTGTTTTTTCTCAGCGACCAGCACAGCCCGCACTTCACCGGCCACGCCGGCCATCCGGTCGTCGCCACGCCGCATCTCGACCGGCTCGCGCGCGAAGGGGTCAGCTTCGACCAAGCCTACTGTCAGAGTCCGCTCTGCTGCCCCAGCCGCGCCTCGCTTCTCACCGGACGCTTTTGCCGCGACCTCGGCATTTACGACAACCAACACATCCTCGAATCCAACGGCGTCACCTTCCCCCGCACACTTGGCGCTGCCGGCTACCGCACCTGTGTCATCGGCAAGACCCATTACAACGGCGAACAATTCCAAGGTTACCAGGAGCGCCCCTACGGCGACCTCTTCGGCCAGGCTCACCAGCCTGACCCGCGCCGGTTGCCCGGGCGCGGTGCTGCCGGTTTGGGCGGCGTGGTCACTGCCGCCGGCCCCTCCGGCATCCCACTGCCGCTCACCCAAACCGAAATCTGCGTCGCGGAGGCCTCGAAGTGGCTGCAAACCCACGTCGCCAGCCGCGACGGCCAGCCGTTCAGCCTCAGCGTCCATTTCGACAAGCCGCATTTCCCCATCTGCCCGCCGCCGGAGTATTTCAAGCGCTACGAGGGCCGCGTCCACCTGCCCGACCTGCCGCCCGGTTTTCTCGAGAAAGAAGTCCCCTTCGTTCGCGCCGCCATGCGCAACTTCGGCATCTGCGATCCCGAACGGATGGACCGCGCCGCCCACGAGCGCGCCCTCGCCGCTTATTGCGGCTGCATCGAGTGGGTGGACGACGCCCTCGGCCGCGTGCTTGCCACCCTCGAATATCTCGGCCTCGCCGAAAACACCCTTGTCATCTACGGCTCCGACCACGGAGAGATGGCCGGCGAACGCGGCACCTGGCAGAAATCCGTCTTCTACGAAGCCTCCGCCCGCGTCCCCCTGCTCATGCGCCTGCCGGGTGTCACCGGTGCCGGCGGCCGGCGCGTGACCGTGCCAGTCGGCCTGATCGACCTGTTTCCGACGTTCTGCGAACTCGCCGGCACCACGACCCCGGCCGAATGCGGCGGCACCAGCCTGCTTCCGCTCCTGCGCGGCGGCGCCATCGCCCGCGATGCCATCTTCAGCGAGAGCGTGGTCATCAATGAGCCCGAACACGCCGGCTGCATGATCCGCACCGGCCGCTG
This sequence comes from Lacunisphaera sp., assembly GCA_046593155.1. Classification (GTDB taxonomy): domain Bacteria; phylum Verrucomicrobiota; class Verrucomicrobiia; order Opitutales; family Opitutaceae; genus Lacunisphaera. Next base: position 6,296 of record JBKJRX010000156.1, on the reverse strand, counting down.
GAAATATAACACCTACCTCGACGGCGCCGAGGAACTCTACGACCTCGCCGCCGATCCCGGCGAATGGACCAACCTCGCGACCGCGCCGGAGCACCACGCCGTGCGCGACGATCTCCGCCGCCGCGTGCTCGCCTTCTGGGAGCCGGAGAAGCAGCGCGCCCGCTACGAGGCCCGGCCGCGCATGTCGCGACAGAAACATTTCTACGAGTTCTCCAACCAGTTCGTCCTCGGCAACGGCGCGGTGGTCGACGGCCGCCCCTGACCCCGCCCCGCATGCAACGACTCTACGCCGGCACGCCGGGCTTACGGCAGATGCTCATCCTGGCGGTGATGGCCGCCGGCTTCAGTTCGGTGGAGCTGATCACCAACAACATCATTCCGCTCACGGTCCGGCACTTCACCGACAACGCGTTCGTCATCGCCGCCATCCTCGCGACGAACCGCCTCTTCGGCTTCGTCGTCCAGCCCTACGTCTGCTGGAAGAGCGACTATGTCCGCACCCGTTGGGGTCGCCGCCGGCCGTTCTTTCTCCTCGGCCTGCCCCTGACCATCGTGTCGCTGCTCGGGGTCGGCCTGCTCCCCTTCGTCATCACCGGTGACGCCCGGCACACGGCCGCCGCGCTCGCGGTGGTCGTGACCCTCAACGTCTTCCTGCAGGCGATCGTCGACGTGAACTGGGGCAGCCTGGAACCGCTCTACGCCGACACCTTCCGCCAGGAACAGCTCGGCCGCGCAAGCTCGATCCGCCAGATCGCCGGGCAGGTCGTCAACCTGATCATGGTCGCCTACGTGATCGGCTGGGCCGACCTCAACGAGATCTATCCCTACCTTTTCTCCGCCGCGTGCGTCGGCGGCGCGTTCCTGCTGATGGTCTTCGTCATCCGCGAGCAACCGGCCGGCGATCCGCCGCCGCCGACCCGCTACAATCCCGCGGCGCACCTCGGCCTGCTATTCCGCAACCCCGACTACGCCCGGCTCGCTTTCGTCTGCGCGGCCAATCTCGTGCTGCCGGCGGCGTTGTTCCTTTTCACCCCGCTCTACGTCACCGACACGCTCGGCCTGAGCAAAGGCGACCTCGGTCGCGCGCAGACGCTCGGGCCCTTCCTCACGATCGCGCTCGCCTTTCCCACCGGCTGGCTTGTCGACCGCCTCGGCCCGAAATGGGTCATGGCCGGCGGCTTCGTGCTCTACGGCATCGCCTTCACAGGCATGGCGTTTTTCGCCCACGGCTTCTGGCCGCTGTTCGCCTTCATGACCGTCTTCGGCGTCGCGCAGGTCGTGGCCCTCATGCCGATGACCGCGATGGTTTTCCAATACACGGCCTCCAACGAGCGCGGTCAGGTTTTCGGCGTCGTGCAGTTCACGCGCGCGTTCTCCGCCTTCGTCCTGACGCTGGTGCTCGGCTACGCCGTGCAGCTGGCCGTCTCTTCCGATCCCACGCCGATCCGCGAACCAGACCTGAAGGAAACCCGTCGGCTCGTCCGGCGGCTGACCGACCCCGCGGACATCGTGGCCGGCGACATCGCGAACCAGCTCTCACCCGCCACCCGCGGGCTCATCACCGGCCACGCCGCCAGCGGCGCCGAGGCTTCGCCCGAGCTGCGCGCGGCGCTCGTCGCCGACCTCAACCGGCTCTGCGCCGGCCCGCTGTTGCACACGCCGGAGCGCTTCGCCGCCGTCGCACTCTCGCGCCAGAGCCGCGACCTGCTCGACTCCGTTCCGCCCGCCGGGGACAAACTCTTCGTGCTGAACCGCGCGCTGCTCCAAGACGCCTTTGCCGGCGAGCTGTCGCGCAAGGTGAACTACCGGATGCCTTACTATGCCGGCATCGTCCTCGCCGTGCTCGCCACCTTCGTCGCTCTCTCGACCCGTCGCGGCCGTTTCGCCCGCACCCTCGCCGAGACCGACGCTCCCGCTTGATTCCGGCATCCGTGAACGGGTAAACCGCGGCCCACGTTGTTCCCGCCGCGGCCACCCTCTTCACTGATTTTTTCCCCGGCATGAAAAAACACCTCTCCGAACTGCTGGCCCGCCGCCCCGAGCTCACCGCCTGCGCCGCCGACATCAAATCCGTCTACGCCATCCTCGCCGCCTGCTTCCGCCGCGGCGGCCGCGTCTATCTCTGCGGCAACGGCGGGAGCGCCGCCGACTGCGAGCATTGGGCCGGGGAACTGCTCAAGGGCTTTTATTCGAAACGTCCCGCCCGCCGTCCCGACGGCCGGCCGCTGCCGTTGGAATTGCGCGGCCTGCAAGGCGGGCTGCCCGCGATCCCGCTCACCGGTTTCCTCTCGCTGCGCACCGCCTTCGCCAACGACGTCGATCCCGCGCTCGAATACGCCCAGCTCGTCTGGGCCCTTGGCCGCCCCGGCGACGTGCTCGTCGGCATCAGCACCTCCGGTAACGCCCGCAACGTCGGCCTCGCCGCCCGCGCCGCTAAGCTCCGCCAAATGACCGTGGTCGGACTCTCCGGCGCGCACGGCGGCAAACTGCGCCGCCTCACCGATCCCTGTATCCGCGTGCCCGCCACGCAAACGCATCTCATCCAGGAACAGCATCTCGCCATCTATCACACGCTCTGCCTCGCCCTCGAAGCCGAGTTCTTCCCCACCTCAAAGCAAAGATAAGCATCTGTAGGAGCCTGCTTGCAGGCGATCCTGTGGGAGCGAGCTTGCTCGCGATTTCGAAACCATCGCCTGCAAGCAGGCCCCTACAAACCCGATCCAACCGAAAAACATTCGACCCCGCTCCCCATGAAACCCACCCCGTTTCTGCCGGTCGCCTTTGCGACCTTTGCTCTCGCTGTTTCCCTCCCGGCCAAGACCTGGACTCTTTCCGATTCCACCCTGGAGGTGCGTTTCGATGACCAGTCCGGCCTGCTCGCCGTCACCCAAAAATCCTCCGGTCGCGTCTGGCAACAGCTCCCCGCCGCAGCGCGTTACAAGGTGGGCGAAGTCCGCCAGGACGGCAACCGGCTCGACCTCGCCCTGCAAGGTCCGCCCGACCTGCGCGTTTCCGTCGAACTCACGCCAAAATCCGATCTCGCACTCACGATCAACGCGGCCGCGGACCAGCCCCTCAAGGACCTTGCCTATCCCGGGCCGTTCGCGACCCCCGGCGACGACTGGCACCTCGTGCTGCCCCTCTCTGAAGGCTCGCTCATCCCGATGCGCGAAGCCACCGAAGCGCTCGGCCGAAACCGCACTTTCCCCATTTACAACATGGGCGGCCTGATCATGCCCTGGCTCGGCGTCACCGACTCCGCCTTGCGCGCCGGCTACACCCTGACGCTCGACACGCCTTTCGACGCCGAACTCCGTCTCGGCGAACGCGACGGCCGCCCCGTCCTCGAGGCCGTCTGGCAGCCCGAAATGAATCGCTTCGGTTACACCCGGAAACTCCGCTGGCACTTCTTCGATGACGGCGGCTATGTCGCCCAGGCCAAACATTACCGCGAACACGTCCGCCAAAACGAAGAGTTCACCACGCTGCGCGAACGCGCCAAGACCCGCCCCCATATCGACCGCCTGATCGGCGCCGTCCACATCTACACCTGGGACGACGGCCGCAACCTCGAACTCGCCCGCGAGCTCAAGGCCGCCGGCATCGAGCGCGCCTGGATCGGCTGGGATCCCTCCCATCCGCCCTACCCGACGCAGGGCTACGACGAGGGCCTGAAGGAGCTCGGTTATCTGGCCGGCGTCTACGACCTCTACCGCGACATCTACGACGACCGGGAGTGGGAAAAGAAGGCCGCCACCAATGAAATGCTCCGCGGCATGTGGCTGCACCGTTATCCTTATCCGGGACTGTTCGAGCAGGTGGTCGCCCGCATCGAGGACAACAAGCCTAAGGCGATGCGCCTCAGTGGCGACGTCGGCATCATGCGCTACTGGACCTGCACCAAGGCCCTCCTGCCGCACATCGGTCGGCGCATCACCCGCGAGCTCCTGACCTACCCGCACGATTCCACCTTCCTTGATGTCACTCTCGCCGCCGGTCTCATCGAATGCCTGTCACCGGAGCATCCGATGACCCGCCGCGAGGACGCCGCCGCCCGCCTGGCGATCCACCGCTACATGGCGAACGACCTGAAATTGGTCGTCGGTTCCGAGTGGGGCGCCGGCTACGGCGTCGCGCACACGGAGTTCATGCATGGCCTTCTCACCCTGTCGACATTCTGGGGCCGCGGGTATCATGATGCCGGCTCCCCCTATTATAGCGGCGGCTGGCGCAACACCGTCCGCCCCGACATCATGCTCGGCGACACCAAGGCTAGTCCCTCCTACTGGAAATACGGCCTCGGTCCCGAATATCGCATCCCGCTCTTCGAACTCGTGTTTCACGACAGCACCGTTTCGTCCTGGCGCTGGGACGACAACAGCCACAAGCAGACCGAAACCTGGGCGCGTAAGGACCTCTTCACCGCCCTCTACGCCGTCGCCCCGCAATGGAACCTGGACCGAGGTCTCTGGGAGAAGCATCGGACCCGCTTTGTGGCCAGTTACCAAAGCCTCTCGCCGGTGCTGCGCGCCGTCGGCTACGAAGAGATGACCGGCCACCGCTTCCTCACCGCCGACCGCAGTCTGCAGGAGACCACGTTCGCCTCCGGCCACCGGGTGATCGTCAACTTCTCGACGCAACCCCAGGTCGCCGGCGGCCGCGATATTCCCGCCAACAGCTTTAGGCTCGTCGCGCCCTGACCGCGGAGGCGACCGGCCTTCCCATGAAAACGCCCGTTCTCATCCTCAGTTTCATCGGCGCGTTCGGCGCCAGCGCATTGGCCCACGCCTACAGTCCGCCCACTGGCGTCGAGTTCCTGCCCGACATCGCCTACCGCAACGAGCACGAGAAGCAGAAGCTCGACATCCTGCGACCGGCCAATCGTCCCGATCGCCTGCCGGCCATTCTCCTGGTTGATGGCGGCGGTTCTACCTCCTCCCTGTCTCTGTGGTAAAAGCAAGATTCGGTCTTCCTCTCCATGCTCCCCCTCCATCAAACCCTCGATCTGACCGGTGCCTGGTCTTTCGCCGTGTGTTTCAATCCCGGCGACCTGCGCACGATCGCCGACGTTGAAGCGAGCGGACGCACGATCCACCCCTGCCAGGTGCCCGGCAACCTCGAGCTCGATCTCCACGCCCTCGGCGAAATCCCCGAGCCGTTTCACGGCATGAACATCGCCGCGCTGCGGAAATACGAGGCGGCACACGCGTGGTATTTCCGGCGTTTCGACTGCAGCGTGCCCACCGGGAAGACCCCCGTGCTGGCCTTCGAGGGTCTCGACTGCTTCGCCGACATCTATCTGAACGGCCGCCTCATCGGCTCCTCGGCCAACGCCCTCGTCGAACACGTCTTTCCCGCCGACGGCCTGCGCGCCGAGGACAACGAACTCGTCGTCCATCTCCGCCCAATCACCGAGGAGGCGAAGCAGTTCGACTACCCGCCCGGCGCCATCGCCCAACCCAACTCCTACGAGAGCCTCCGCGTGCGCAAGGCGCCGCACGTCTTCGGCTGGGACATCATGCCGCGCGCCGTCTCCGCCGGTATCTGGCGGCCCGTGCGGCTCGAATTCCTTCCCGCCGCCCGCCTCGACACGGTCTGGCTCGAAACCACCGCAGCCGACGAACGCGAGGCGGAACTCACGCTGCATTTCCGCGCCCGTCTGCCCGCCGGCGATCCTTCGGGCCACGAAGTCACCCTCACCGGGGTCTGCGGCGATTCGCGCTGCGAGGCGCGCACGCCGGTGATGTTCGAGGCCGGACGCATCACCTTTGTCGTGAAGAATCCGCGCCGCTGGTGGCCGCGCGACCGCGGAGAGCAGGCGCTCTACGCCGTGACCGTGCGCCTGCTCAAGGATGGCCGCGAACTCGACCGCGCGGAGTTCCGCCATGGCATCCGCACCGTCGAACTGCGCCGCACGAGCCTCACCAACGAGGCCGGCTCGGGTGAGTTCTGCTTTCTCATCAACGGCGAGCGCGTCTTCATGCACGGCACCAACTGGGTGCCGGCCGACGCCTACCATTCGCGCGACGCCGCGCGCCTCCCGCGCATGCTCGCCCTCGCCGAGGAATGCGGCTGCAACATGGTCCGCTGCTGGGGCGGCAGCGTCTACGAGCCGGCGGCGTTCTTCGATTTCTGCGACGAACGCGGCATCATGGTCTGGCAGGACTTCGCGATGGCCTGCGCGGTCTATCCGCAGGACGACGCCTTCGCCCGCGTCATCGACGACGAGGCGCGCAAAGTCATCCGCCGCCTCCGCCAGCACGCCTCGCTCGTCTGCTGGTCCGGCGACAACGAGT
>JBKJRX010000275.1:0-5326 GCA_046593155.1 Lacunisphaera sp. | reverse complement strand
TCTGGCAGTCTGCGGGGCAGTGCTGTTCGGACCAAAGGCCGCGGGAACCGTGCTCACCTTCGACCTGACTCCCATTGGGGATTTCCTGAACATTGACCAGAATTACGGCGACAATGTCACGGCCACCACGATGGGCAGCTTTGCCTACGGCGGCGCCCAAGGATTCACGCCGAATATAACACTGACCTATGGCAACAGTGATCCGGCCTTGTGGACCACGGGCTATGGTAACCTCAGCAACATCCTTTTCGAGGACACCGACTTCAGCGGCGTGCTTAACCTGACCTTCACCGCCGCCGCCGGCTACCAGGTGCGGTTGCACGCGTTTGATATCGCGGCGTATTATGGCACCTTCGCGACGGATCCCACGATCAACTCGATCAGGGTTTACGACGGCGCCAACAACGTGCTTTTCACACAAGATGCCGGGACCGTTTCCAGAACGACCAACACCTTTTTTTCCTTTGGCACCCCACTCCAGGCCGACGTCCTGCGCATTGAGATCAATGCGATCAATCTTGGCAGTTATAATGACGATATCGGCATCGACAATGTGACGTTCAGTCAGGTCGCGATTCCGGAACCAGCATCCAGCATCGGCCTGCTCGGACTCGCTGCGCTCGCCTTTGGCATCAGGCGGCGCCGCGCCGCCTCGCGATGATCAATCGCCGTGCGACCGTCACGGCGTTCGCAAAGCTGGTCCCGCGCGCGACGCCCTTGCCGGCGATCCCAAACGCCGTGCCGTGATCCGGGCTCGTGCGCACGAACGGCAGGCCGAGAGTGACATTCACCGCCTCGTCGAAGTCGATGACCTTGAGGGGCGCGAGGCCCTGATCGTGATACAGCGCCACGACCACGTCGAACTCGCCACGCAACGCGCGAGCGAAAAGCGTGTCGCCGGGCTGGCAGGACGAAAGTCCGGGAAATTCCGCGCGCAGGTGTTCGAGCGTGGGATTGAGCAGATCCTTCTCCTCGTAACCAAGCAGCCCGCCCTCGCCGGCGTGCGGGTTGAGCCCGCACACCCCGATGCGCGGGATGTAGGGCGGGGGCGCTGACCCCGCCGCGACCGAGGCGGGATCAGGCGATCCCGCCCTACAGGCGCGCGCGAGCGTATCGGCCGCCGCGACCGTCCGGTGCAACAGATGCGGACCGAGCAGCCGCGCGACCTCGTGCAACGGCACGTGCCATGTCGCGAGCACGACGCGCAGCCGGCCGCCGCAGAAAGCCATCACGGGCTCCCCGCCCCAGCGCGCCGCGAAAAATTCCGTCTGGCCGGGGTATTCATAGCCGATCTTGGCGAGCGCCGCCTTGCTGACCGGCCCGGTCACGACGCCGGAGAATTCGCCCGTTTTGCACCCCGCTGCAGCCCGCTCCATCGCCGCCCAGGCGACCAAGGCGCCCTCCCCGTCCGGCTGGCCCGGTTTCTCCGTAAATTCCTCGAGACCCACCGGAATTTTAGTCACCGCCGACGGCAAGTTCTCCAGCCACTTCACCGGACCAATCACGGCCACCTCCGCCGCCTCGCCCGGATGAGCGGCCAGCCAGCTGGCGATGATCTCCGGACCCACGCCCGCCGGATCGCCGCAGGTGAATGCGAGCTTAATGGGCATCGCCATCCCCCGCCATCGCTTCGCGTCGGGCGCGCGCAAAACCGCGCTTCCCCTCGGTGAAAAACGTCAGGAAATTTCGCGCCTCCGCCGTCTTGAAAGTGCCGGCGGCCAGCGCCGCGGCCGCCACGTCCCGGATGTTGCCCGGCGTGAAATAGACCGTGCGGAAGGCGTCCTTGATCTCGCCGATGGCCGCGCGATCGAAGCCGCGGCGCTTGAGGCCGATGAGATTGAGCCCGATGATCTCGTTGCGCTCCGCCGCCATCGCAAACGGCGGGATATCCTGCGAGATGCGGGCCAGCCCGCTGACGATCACGCCCTCGCCAATGCGGCAGAATTGGTGGAACCCCGCCCCGCCGCCGAGAAAGGTGTGGCGGCCGACCGTGACGTGGCCCGCGAGCATAACGTTGTTGGCCAGCGCCACGTCGTCAGCCACGTTGCTGTCGTGCCCGACATGCGCGTTCGCCATCAGGAAGCAGCGCGCACCGACGATCGTGGCCTGGCCGGCGTGGATGGAGCGATTAATGGTCACATGCTCGCGAATCACCGTGCCGGCGCCCAGGTGCACGCCCGAGACGGTTGCCGGATCGAACTTCAGATACTGCGGATCGCCACCCACGACGGCAAAAGGATGCACCACCACACCGTCGCCCAGCACCGAGTGTTGACGGATGAAAGCATGGGCATGCACCACGCAGTCCGTGCCCAGTTGGACGCCGTCCTCGATGATCGCGGCCGGATGGATGCTCATGCCTTGGGATTGTTCCGGCGTTGCCCGGGCTGGCGCTCGGCCAGCAGGTCGAGTTGCGCGTCCTTCAACAGATCGTAGTTCTTCAAGATACGGATGACCTGCAGGGTGTCGGACTTGCCGTAGCTCTTGTTGATCTCCACGCGCTCGATGATATCGAGCAACATGGAGCGGAACGAAATGATGCCGTCAATACCGTGTTCCTTGAGCATGGCCACGCTCTGCGAGCGGAAGGGTTCGGCGGTGGGCAGGCTCGGCAGCACGAGGATCTTCATGACGTCCGGCGCGTTGCCCGGTTCCTCGGCGTCCACCGGGAAGAAACGCGTGACCTCCTTGAGCACATTCTCCTCAAGGAAGCGGAAGATCTCGGGGCTGCTCTTGAGCATGTTCGGCGTGAACCGGCCGGTGTGCCAGCCCTTCACCACCACGATGGCGCGGTGAATGTAGGCGAGCTCATTCGCGAAAAGAAAAAATTCCGGCCGGCGCGAGTTGCGGCTGTAGGCCGGGTTGTAGACCACCAGATCCACCTCCTCGTCGCCGGTCTTGCGGCGCGCCTGCACCTGATATTTGCGCACCTGTCGCACGAGAAAGCCGTTTTGCTCGAAATACTCGCGAACGATGCCTTCGTCGATGGCTGACATGGGTCGGTCAACTTAGCTGGTTGTGCCGGGATAGCACCCAAAATCTAGACGGCGCCCAACTCGTGCCAGACCGTTTCGACCATGGCGGGCGGTATGCCGGAGCGGGTTGCGGCCGTGCCCAAAGCGTTGAGGACGACAAAGCGCACGCCATCGGCGCGGTTCTTCTTGTCGCGCGTCGTGGCGGCCTGCAATGCCGCCACCGGCAGCGGCGCACGCAGGCGCACGGGCAACTGGCAGGCCGCGAGCACCCGGTCGACCCGCGCCACCTCGACCGGCGGGATCAAGCCGAGCTTTTGCGACAGCCGGGCCGCGCCGGCGAGCCCGATCGCCACCGCCTCACCATGGAGATAAGTCGTGTAGCCGGTGACTTGCTCGATGGCGTGGCCGAAGGTGTGCCCGAGGTTCAGCAGCGCCCGACCACCCTCGGCCGCGAGCTCGTGTTCATCCGCGCGCACGAGGTCGGCCTTGAGCTGGCAGCATCGGCGGATGACGGCGGGCAGTTCCGGGTGTGTCGAGGCGAGCACCGTTTTCTCCAACTGGGCCAAGAGCGTGGCATCACCGAGCAGACCGTATTTAATCACTTCCGCCATCCCGGCGGCGAACTCCCGCGCCGGCAGCGTCGCAAGAAAATCCATGGCGATATACACCGTCTGCGGGTGATGGAACGCTCCGACGAGATTTTTACCCGCCGAGAGATTGATGCCCGTTTTGCCGCCGACCGAGCTGTCAACCATGGCGAGCAGCGTCGTCGGCACTTGCATATACTGGATGCCGCGCAGGTAGCTGGCCGCGGCAAAACCGCCCAGATCGCCCATGACTCCGCCTCCGACCACCCACAGCAGGCCCTGGCGCGTGACTTTGTTCGCCGCTAAAAAATCCTGCACCCGCCCGAAGCTCTCCAAGGACTTGGCTTTCTCGCCGGCGTTGACGATCAGGCGTGGGATGGAGTCAAAGTTCGCGGCCAGAAATTCCGTCTGGGCATTGGCGATGCCATCGTCAGTAAGCAGCACCGACTGGCGACCCTGCTTGGCCGCTTCAGCCACGGCCTGCTTAATGATCGTGCCGGCTTCGCTCAAAAAATGAATCGGGTAACTTCTTAAACCCAATTCAACTAAGAGTCCCTGCGTCATGGAGTCGTTTAAAGCCAGCTACTTGCACAGGTCAATGCTCGTTATCATCTCAATATGAGACATATTCTCAAATAATCGATTGACGTGAGACTGCGTCTCATAATCAGATAACCGCTTCGTGCATTTATCGCTTAACCAACAGACAGCCATCTACGCCGCCAACACGGCGCTTCTTCTCAGCACGGTCAGCGAGATGCGTGATTCAAAAAGTCACCGATGCGCGCTGGCAGCTGGTTGATTAATTTTTTCGGGCACATGAAAAATACACACCCAATCACTGAGACCCATTCTCGCTTTCAAGCGCGCGGCCTCTTCAATCTCACCCTGATCAGCAGCCTGCTTGCCGTTGCTGGAATCTCCCGCGCTGAGATGACGCCCAGCTACCTGCCAGGCGAGGAGGTCGTGCCGCTGGAAAAAATGCAGGTAAAAGGTAACGGCGAAGACAAAAGCTATTCCATCCAGCGCAGCCTCACCGCCACCAAGACCAACACCGCCTTGGTGAATGTGCCGCAGGCCATCACCGTGATCACCCGCGAATTGATCGACGACCAGGCCATGCGCAGCATCGGCGACGTGACGCGCTACGTCCCAGGCGTGGGCATCGCCCAAGGTGAAGGCAATCGCGACACGCCGGTGATGCGCGGCAACAGCACCACGGCGGACTTCTTTGTCGATGGCGTCCGTGACGACGTGCAATATTTCCGCGATCTCTACAACGCAGACCGCGTGGAAGTGCTGAAAGGACCCAACGCGATGATCTTCGGCCGCGGCGGCTCCGGCGGCGTCATCAATCGAGTCACCAAGCAAGCTCTCGGTAAAACATTGCACGAGCTGACGCTACAGGCCGGTTCGTGGAATCAGTTCCGCGCCACGCTGGACGCCGGTCAGGCGCTCACACCCTCCCTCGCCTACCGTTTGACCGGCCTGTATGAGGACAGCGACAGTTTCCGCGAAGACGTCACGCTCCGACGTTATGGTGTGAACCCTACCTTCGCCCTGGCGCTGGCCCCCCGGAGCACCCTGCGTTTTGGCTACGAGTATTTCCACGACGAGCGCGTTGCCGACCGCGGCATCTCCTCCTTCCAGGGTCAGCCGCTGACCGCCGCCGCTGCCACCTTTTTCGGCGACCCCGCGCAAAGCCCGGTTAGGGCGAGTGTGCACAGTTTTTTCACCGCCGTGGAGCATACCTTTGTCAACGGA
>JBKJRX010000246.1:0-27704 GCA_046593155.1 Lacunisphaera sp. | reverse complement strand
GCCGGCGGCATGGAGAACATGTCGCTCGCACCCTACTTGCTGCCGAAGGCCCGCGACGGTTTCCGGCTCGGCCACCAGCAGGTGATCGATTCGGACATCACCGACGACCTGTGGGATCCGTATAACAACCTCCACATGGGCAGCTGTGCCGAGCAGTGCGCCACGAAATACAAATTTACCCGTGAGCAGCAGGACGCCTACGCCATCGCCTCGTTCCAGCGCGCCAATGCCGCGCAAAAGGCCGGCCAATTCGCCGCCGAGATCACGCCGGTCGAAATCACCGACACCAAGGGCAATGTCACCAAGGTCGAGCACGACGAGGGCCCGGCCAAGGTGAAGTATGACAAGATTCCCTCACTCAAGCCGTCGTTCCATAAGGACGGCACCATCACTCCGGCCAACGCTTCCTCCCTCAACGACGGCGCCGCCGCGCTGGTCGTGACGACCGCCGACACGGCGAAGACGAAGGGCCTGAAGCCCATCGCCCGTCTCGCCGGCTTCGGCGGCCACGCGCAGGATCCGGTCTGGTTCACCACCGCGCCCGTGCAGGCCACCCAGACCGCGCTCAAGCGCGCCGGCTGGGAAGTGAAGGACGTCGATCTCTGGGAAGTGAACGAGGCCTTCGCCGTCGTGCCGATGGCGTTCATGCAGGAACTCGGCATCGCCCATGACAAGGTGAACGTTCGCGGCGGCGCCATCGCGCTCGGCCATCCCATCGGCGCCAGCGGCGCGCGGATTCTCGTGACCCTCATCGCCGCCCTCAAGGAACGCGGCCTCAAGCGCGGCGTCGCCGCCATCTGCATCGGCGGCGGCGAAGGCCTGGCGGCATGTATCGAGCTAATCTGAATTAAACGCGGAGGGCGCAGAGATCGCGGAGAGTAGCCGAAACCGAAAAATATCTCTCTCCGCGTCCTCCGCATCTCCGCGTTCAAATCCGTATCTTATCCCCATGAGCAAAGTCTACCCCAATGCCCAGGCCGCCCTCGCGGGCTTGTTGCACGATAACATGACGCTCGCCGCGGGGGGCTTCGGCCTCTGTGGCATCCCGGAGAACCTTATCCTCGCGTTGCGCGACAGCGGCGTGAAAGGCCTGACCATTGTCGGTAACAACGCCGGCGTAGACGGCTTCGGCATGGGCGTCCTCCTCACGACGCGGCAGGTGAAAAAGGTCATGGCTTCCTACGTAGGCGAGAACAAGGAGTTCGAGCGCCAGGTGCTGGCCGGCGAGCTCGAGCTCGAGCTCATTCCGCAGGGCACGCTTGCGGAGCGGTTGCGCGCGGGTGGCGCGGGCATCCCGGGCTTCTATACGCGCACCGCGTTCGGCACGAAGCTGGGGGAAGGGAAGGAGACCAAGATTTTCGACGGCAAGGAATACGTGCTCGAGCCGGGCATCAAGGCCGAGGTCTCGCTCGTGAAGGCATGGAAGGGCGACAAGTCCGGCAATCTCGTCTTCCGCAAGACGGCGCGAAACTTCAATCCAATGATAGCCACTTGCGGCAAGGTCTGCGTCGCCGAAGTCGAGCAACTGGTCGAAGTGGGGGAGCTGGCGCCCGACGATATCCATACGCCGGGCATCTACGTGGACCGCATCATCCAGGGTGTGAACTACGAGAAGCGCATCGAGTTCCGCACGGTGCAGGGCAGCGCGGCCTCGAAGAAGGAGACGCCCATCCGCGAACTCATGGCGAAGCGTGCCGCGCAGGAATTGCGTGACGGTTACTACGTCAACCTCGGCATCGGCATCCCGACGCTCGTGGCGAACTTCATCCCCAAGGGCATGAATGTCACGCTGCAGTCCGAGAACGGCCTGCTCGGGATCGGGCCGTTTCCGCCCGACGACCTGGTGGATGCCGACCTCATCAACGCCGGCAAGCAGACCATCTCGACCATCCCCGGCTCGGCGTTCTTCTCCAGTGCCGATTCGTTCGCGATGATCCGCGACGGGCACATCGACCTGTCGATCCTCGGTGCGCTCGAAGTGGCCGACAACGGTGACATCGCGAACTGGATGGTCCCCGGCAAGATGGTTAAAGGTCCCGGCGGCGCCATGGACCTCGTCGCCGGCGTGAAGCGCGTGGTGGCCGTCATGGAGCACACCGCCAAGGACGGCAGCCCGAAGATTTTGAAACAGTGCTCACTGCCCATCACCGGCCAGGGCGTGGTCAGCTTGATCATTACCGACCTGTGCGTGTTTGAAGTGAAGCCAGGTGGGGGGCTCGTGCTGATCGAGCTGCATCCCGGCGTCGCGCTCGACGACGTGAAGGCCAAGACGGGGGCTCCGTTTGCCGTGGAATTATAGGTGGAGCGCGGCCTCTGGACGCGCTTTCAGGACTCAACCCAACCCGTCCAGAGGCCGGGTTCCACCTTCAAGCCAGACCACCGCAAAGACGGCCAATCCCGCCGGTTCTACTAAGAGGAAGCAGATTATTATTTAACCCCTCGACAGCGCCAGCCCGGGCCATGAACTGGACGGCCGACCCCCATGCCCCCGCAGGACGCCGAGCAAGCCCGTTGGTTCGCCGAGGAAGTGCAGCCGCACGAATCCTCGTTGCGGGGCTATCTGCGCAACAAGTTCCCGGCCCACCCGGACATAGACGATCTCGTCCAGGAGACCTACGCCCGGCTGCTACAGGCTCGCGAGGCGCACCCGGTGCACGCGCCGCGCTCGTTCCTTTTCGCCACGGCGCGCAATGCCGCCCTCGATTTCTTCCGCCGCCGGCAGGTGGTGGCAATCGACGGTATAGCTGAAATCGACCTCCTGCCCGTCTTGGAAGATAGGCCCGGTGTGGCCGAAACCGTCTGCCATGACCAGGAACTCCAATTGCTCGCCGCTGCCATCCAGGCGCTGCCCGCCCGCTGCCGGCAGGTGATGACCCTGCGCAAGATCTATGGCCTTTCCCACCGCGACATCGCCGGGCAGCTCGACATCTCCGAGCACACCGTCAACGCCCAGCTCGCCATCGGCGTGCTGCGGCTGCGGAGTTACCTGCGGGCCCACGGCGTGACCACGACCCACGACTGATGAATTCCAGTTCCACCACTCCTCCCCTGAAGGGTCCCGAAGCCGACGCCATCGAGGCGACCGCCGCCGTCTGGCTCGGCCGGCGCGACCGCGGCATGAACGAGGCCGAGACCGCCACGTTCATCCGCTGGCTGCAGCAGGATGCGCGGCACGCCGAGGTATTCGCCGAGTTGGACGACACGTGGAAAAACTTCAACCGCCTCCGCGTGGCCCGGCCGGCCGCGGCGGGCCAGCCTGACGCCGACCTGCTCGCGCCGCGCCGCCGCACCAACCATCGTGCGCTGTGGGCCTACGCCGCCCTGACCGCGGCCGCGGCGGTCGTGTTTCTCGCGCTGGCCTGGCCGCGCGTGACAGCGCCGGCCGGCCTCCGGCAGAATGTCGTCACGGCGGTCGGCGTTCTCCAGCGCGCGGAGCTGCCCGACGGCTCGGTGGTGCTGGTGAATACCGACAGCGAGGTCGACGTGCAGTATACCGCCACCGAGCGCCGCGTGCGGCTCATGCGCGGCGAGGCCCATTTCACGGTCGCGAAGAACCCCGACCGGCCGTTCATCGTCAGCGCCGGTCAGGTCGCCGTGCGCGCGGTCGGCACCGCCTTCAATATCCGGATGCGCCCGTCCGCCGTCGAGGTGCTGGTCACGGAGGGCCGCGTGCAGGTGAACGACAACGTGCAGGGCGGCTCGCTCCTGATGCCGCAGCCCGGCACCGAGACGCCGCTGCTCGTGGCAGGCGAGCGCGCCATGATTCCCAGACAGGCGGTCACCGGCCGGGCCGCCGCCAGTGTGTCGCCGGTCGCGCCGGCCGAGGTCGGTCGCGCCCTCGCCTGGCAGGAGCGCCGGCTGGAGTTCTACGACGTGCCGTTGCGCGAGGTCGTGGCGGAGTTCAACCGCTACAACACGCACCAGATCGTCATCGCCGATTCCCGGCTGCTGGAGCAGCTCTTCAGCAGCACCTTCCGCCCAGACGGTTGGCCGGAGTTCGTGCGCCTGCTGGAGAAGAGTTACAACGTTGCCGCTGAGCGCGGCGAGGACCGGACGGTTCTCCGGCTGAAGTAATACCCCTAAATCCACCCAGCCTGTCATTCTGAACGAAGTGAAGAATCCATGCTTCCGCTCGTGATACGGTGTTCGTCGCCGCGGATTCTTCGCTTTGCTCAGAATGACAACCCAGTTTTGCCGAAAAAATCCCTAGCTATTTTCGTGGCTTAAACCGTCTTCCCCATTGCCGGCGGGTTACCCCGTCAAACAATCCCCGGCCTTACACCTCATGACCAAGCACCTCTCGTTCCGCCGGCCCGTGGGCCGGCTGTTTCCCCGTATGCTCCAGGCGGCCGCGGCCGTCCTGTTCGCGCTCGCGCTGTCAACCGGCCTCGGCGCGGCCGAACCGGTCCGGAAGGATTACGACATCCCGGCCACCGTCGCGGACGCTGCGCTCAAGCAGTTTTCCGTCCAGTCCGGCGAGCAGCTCTTGTTTTCCGCCGGGGCGGTCGCGGGCGTCACTACGCGGGCCGTCCAAGGCCGGCTGACCGCCCGCGAGGCGCTCGACCGCCTGGTCGCTGGCACCGAGCTGGCCGTGCAACAGGATGAGCGCACGGGCGCCCTCGCCGTGGCGCGCAAGGGCGCTCCCGCCGGGTCCGCCCCGGCCGCCACCTCCGCTGCCGCGGATGACAGCCCCGTCCAACTTGAAAAATTCACCGTGACTGGCTCGAACATCCGCCGGCTCGACCAGGAAAAGGTGCTGCCGGTCACCGTGTTCGATCGCGACAGCATCGAGGCGCGCGATGCGTCGCAGGCCTCCGACCTGCTGACCGCGCTGCCGCAGGTCACCGGTCTGCCCGGCAACGAGACCGCCACCCTCGGCGCCACCGCGCGCGGTGACAACGCCTCCGTCTCCCTTCGCGGCATTCCCTCGAGCAACACCCTCATCCTGCTCAACGGCCGCCGGCTCGCCCCGCACCCCATCAGCCAGGGCGAGGCGGGCGTGCCCACGCTCTCCACCAACGTCAACCAGCTGCCCAACCGCGGCCTCGACCGCGTCGAGGTCCTGCGCGACGGCGCCTCCTCGATCTACGGCACCGACGCCGTCGCCGGCGTGGTAAACTATATCACGCGTCCGCACTACAACGGCACCGAACTGGCGCTGCGCTATGGCATCACCGAGCTTGGTGACGGCCAGGAGCTCCGCGCCACCCTCACGCACGGCTTCACCTTCGGCGGCGGCAAGGGCCACTTCATGATCGTCGCCGACCTGATGGACCGCCAGGCGATCTACGCCCGCGACCGGGCCTTCGCGGCCGAGGCGGACCAGAGCTACCGCGCCCCCGCGCCGTGGAACGACTCCACCGACACGACCTTCAACGCCCGTTCCGCCACCACCGAGTTCGGCAACTTCTCCACCGGCACCGTCAATTCCAGCGGCGTGTTCACCGCCGCCCGGCCCCCCGGCGTGCCAGCCTCCCTCGTCGCGACCTCGGGCACCTTCTTCCTCGTGCCGACGACCACCGGCGTCGGCTTCCAGACCACCACGCCGAGCCGAGCCGGCATCACCCGGACCTTCTACTGGAACAACAACGCCTACCGCGTCATCCAGCCCCAGTCAACCCGTGGCAATGTCTTCGCCAGCGCGAGCTACGAGCTGCGGCCCAACCTCACGGTCTTCGGTGAGTTCAGCGGCTACAAGGCCCGCTCCGTCACCTACCGCGAGCCCGACGGCATCACCGCCTCGACCGACGGCAACATCATCGTTCCGATCATCAACCCGTGGAACCCCTTCGGTGACCGCTTCTGGTCGCCCACCGGTGCGCCCAACGCCGACGGCACCCCCCGGCTCACCGGCACGCCCTCCGCCGTCCGCATCACCAACAAGCGCCTGACCGACCTCGCCGACCGCACGGCGACCGTCACGAACAACATCTATCGCGTGGTCGGCGGCGTGCGCGGCAAGCTTTTCGACACCTGGAACTGGGAGGCCGCCGTGCTGCAGGCCGAGTCGCGCGTGACCGACAACGAGGCCGGCCCGAGCCGGAAAAGTCTCCTGATTAACGCCATCAATCAGGGCAATCCGGCCACGGCCTTCAACCCCTTCACCCGCACCTTCGCTGTCCAGGGCGGCGCGCTCGTCGTCACCGGCGACTACGTGAACCCTGAGAGCGTGCAGTCGACCTTCCGCTCCAACTTCATCCGTCAGGGCCGCACCGAGCTCACCAGCGCCGATTTCCGCGCGTTCGGCGACGTGCTGTCCATCTGGGGCGGCAACACCATCGGCGCCGCCTTCGGCGGCGAGTTCCGCTACGAGGCCTACGACGACACGCGCCCGCCCTTCGCCGGGCTGAACCCGGCCGGCTCTGGCCTCGATCCGGAGGCGAACGACTTCCTCGGCTTCTCGCCCAACTCCGACACGCACGGCACCCGCCATGTCGCTGCCGCCTACGTCGAGACCGTCGTCCCCCTCGTCGGAAACAAGTTCAAGCTGCCGCTCGTCGAGGCCCTCGAGCTTTCCGCCTCCGCGCGCTTCGAGAGCTACACCGACTTCGGCGAGACCACCAAGCCCAAGCTCGGTCTCAACTGGAAGCCGCTGCCGTGGGTCATGGTCCGCGCCTCCTACAACCAGGGTTTCCACGCGCCCAACCTCGCCCAGCTCTTCACCGGCACGCTCATCCGCACCGTCACCGGCAGCGTGGACAGCTACCGCAGCATCGTCACGGGCCTGGTGACTGACGGCGCCTCCAACCGCCGCCGCATCGCCTCAGGCAATCCCGATCTCCAGCCCGAGACCTCCACCGGCAAGTCCGCCGGCATCGTCGTCGAGGTGCCGTTCGTGAAGGGCCTCTCGTTTTCCGCCGACTATTGGGAGATCCGGCAGAAGGACGTGATCGCCTCCTCCGGCTCCATCAACGACGACCGCGACGCCCTCATCGCCGCCACCCAGGCCGCGCTCGCCGCCGGCCAGACCATCGGCAGCATCGACCTCGGTTCCGGCACCTCCGCCTACCAGGGCGACGGCTCCGTCGTCCGCCTGCCTGTCACGCAGGCCGACCGTGATTTTTTCACCGCCTACAACGCCACGCGCACCCCGGCCAACCAGCGCGCCGTCGTCGGCGGGATCGACATCCTCCGCACCACCTACTTCAACCGGTCCGAGCAGTTCGTGAACGGGTTCGACTTCGACGTCACCTACAAGTTTCCGCGGATGGCGCTCGGCAATTTCACGGTGAACACCACTTGGACCTACCTGAACGACTTCCACACCTACAACTCCGCGGGCGCCGCGCGCAGCGACCTGCGCTGGTCCAACGCCGCGGGCGGCGCCACCCCCAAGTGGCGCGGCACGACGACACTCACCTGGCGCCGCCAGCAGTGGTCGGCCGGCCTCTCGGCCTATTACACCGGCGACTACACCGACTCGGGCGCCACCACGACCCAGAGCATTTATGAGTCGCTCAGCTCGCCGGCCTACATCGTGCCTTACGTCAACAACGGCGCCCAGACCTACCGCTTCCTCGTGGACGACTCGATCAGCTACAACGGCTACGTCGGCTACCGTTTTCGCGCGAAGAACAAGTGGATCGGCAACACCGCCGTGCGGGTCGGTGTCGTCAACCTCCTCGACGAGGAGCCGCCGCTGTCGAGCGACTCTCGCGGCTACGACCCCTCGGTCTACAACCTGATGGCCCGCGGCCGGACCTACTCGCTGCAGGTCACGCGGCAGTTCTGAGCGTGATCACGTCTGCTGGAGGCGGGGTGCCCTCACCCCGCTTTTGCATCCGTCTTGCGGGGTGAGTGCACCCCGCCTCCAATAGCAACGCACACCACTCCATGAAATACCTCCGCACCCTCTATGTGCAGGTGCTGCTGGCGATCATCGCCGGCGTGCTGCTCGGCTGGCAGAACCCCGAGCTGGGCACGCAGCTCAAGCCGCTGGGCGATGCGTTCATCAAGCTCATCAAGATGCTGATCGGGCCGATCATCTTCACGACCGTCGTCGTGGGCATCGCGGGCATGAGCGACATGAAGAAGGTCGGGCGGGTGGGGGTGAAGGCGCTGATCTACTTCGAAATCATCACCACCGTCGCGCTCGTCATCGGCCTGCTCGTGGTCAACTGGGTGCAACCCGGCGCCGGCATCAACGCCGATCCGGCCACGCTCGACGCCAAGTCGGTCGCGCAATACACCGCCGCGGCGAGCCACACGAGCACGGTCGATTTCCTGCTGAACATCATCCCGAACACCTTCGTCAGCGCCTTTGTCGGCGGTGACCTCCTGCAGGTGCTGTTGCTGGCGCTGCTTTTCGGCTTTGCGCTTGCGCGGATGGGGGAGCGGGGCGGTCCCGTGCTCGACCTGCTGCACCAGGCGTCGCATGCGTTCTTTGGCATCGTCGGCTTCGTCACCAAGATCGCGCCGCTCGCGGCGTTTGGCGCCATGGCCTTCACCGTCGGCAAATATGGCCTCGGGTCGCTGCTCTCCCTGGGCAAATTGATGCTCTGCGTCTACGTTACCTGCGCGCTCTTCGTGTTTGTCGTCCTCGGGTTGGTCGCCCGCTTGCATGGCTTCAGTCTCTGGCGCCTGCTGGTTTTCATCAAGGAGGAGATCCTTATCGTGGTCGGCACTTCGTCTTCCGAAACGGTGCTCCCGCGCATGCTGCTGCGGATGGAGGAGATTGGCTGCGCCCGCTCGGTGGTCGGCATCGTCCTGCCCGCGGGCTACTCCTTCAACCTCGACGGCACCTGCATCTACCTGACCATGGCCGCGATCTTCGTGGCGCAGGCGACCAATACGGAGCTGACGCTCATGCAGGAGCTCGGCATCCTTGCGGTGTTGCTCGTCACTTCCAAGGGCGCGGCGGGCGTCACGGGCAGCGGCTTTGTTACCCTCGCGGCCACCTTGGCCACGGTCGGGCACATCCCGGTGGCCGGCATTGCCCTGCTGCTGGGGGTGGATCGCTTCATGTCCGAGGCCCGCGCCGTCACCAATCTTTGCGGCAACGCCGTGGCCATGGTCGTCGTGGCCATGTGGGAGGGGGAGTTCGACCGGGTGAAAGGCGCGCGGATTATGATCGGGTCTTCTCAAGGTGGAGCGCGGCCTCCGGACGCGCTTTTATGATTCAAGCAACCCGTCCGGAGACCGGGTTCCACCTTTTCAATCCTATGAAATTAGTTATCGGTCTTTGTTTTTTACTCTTCTGCGTCGCTCTTCCCGCCGCGCCTCTCCCGGCCGGCGCCAGCGCGCAGGACATCGCCACCACCGGCGGCGTCATCAAGGTCTTCACTTACAAGCCGTCGCTTTACAAGGACGGCCCGCTCGTGCTCGTTTTCCACGGGGCCGGCCGCAACGCCGAGGACTACCGGAACTTCGCCATCGCCGTGGCCGAGCGCTTCAAGGTCATTGTCGCCGCGCCGTTGTTCGACCGGGAGCGATTCCCGGCCGACGCCTACATCCGGGGCGGCCTGCTCGACAAGGACGGCAAGCTCCGGCCGCGCGAGCAGTGGACCTATGCGCTGGTGCCGCAACTGATCGCTGCGCTGCGCGAGGGGGAGGGGAAGCCCGACCTCCCTTACTACCTGCTCGGCCACTCGGCGGGCGGCCAGTTCCTCGCGCGGTTCGCGGCGTTTTATCCGCATGAAGCGAAACGCATCGTGGCGGCCAATCCCGGCAGCCACCTGTTCCCGCACACCGACTGGAAATTCGGCTACGGTTTTGGGGCACTGCCCGCGGAACTCAGCGATGAGGCGGCTTTGCAGCGCTACCTCGCCGCGCCGCTTACAATCTATCTCGGCACGAGCGATATCCTCACCGACACCACCAATCTCGACCGTTCCGCCGAGGCGCTGCTGCAAGGCCCGCACCGGCTCGCCCGCGGTCGCGCCTGCTTTGAATTTGCGCAGAAACTTGCCGCCGAGCGCGGCTGGGTTTTCAACTGGCGCAAGGTCGAGACGCCGGGCATTGGCCACGATGGCGGCGGCATGTTTGCCGCGCCGGAGCTGGCGGAGGCGTTGCGGGGTCAAGCGCGCTGAGCGCCAATCGTTCTCTTTCTCATAATCCTAATCCTTCTCTCGGAAATTGGAGAACGAGTAGGAGAACGAGAACGAACCGATCGGCGCTCCGGGCCCTTCAGTGCGTCCTGTCGCACCAAACCCCGCATTCACCACTGCCCCGTTGCCAAGAAGAGCATTTCCGCCTAGCGCATGGGTTCCCCTATGAAACATCCCCGCCGCCTCCTCGCCGCGCTCGGCCTGACCGCTGCTGCGCTCGTGCCGCTGCACGCGGCCAATGACATGATTCCTCTCGCCTTCACTCCGGACACCATGGATCGGACGGTGGATCCGCGCGTCGACTTCAACGCCTACGCCAATGGCGGCTGGCTCAAGTTCACCGGGATACCCTCCGACAAGGCTCGCTGGGGCACCTTCGACATGCTGGGCGAGAACAACTGGCGCCGGATCCGCGGCATCCTGGAGGAAGCCGCTGCGCATCCCGGCGCGCCGGGCTCGAGCACCCAGCGGGTCGGCGACTTCTACGCTTCCGCCCTTGATGAAGCCGCGATCGAAGCGGCGGGCCTGGGGCCCCTCGCCCCCGAGCTGGCCCGCCTTGCGGGCCTCGCGAGCATGGATGATCTCGCAATTTTTCTGGCCGACTCGCACCGACGCAACGGCTCGGCGCTTTTCGGCATCTTTCCCTATGCCGACCAGAAGGATAACAAAGTGATGCAACTCATCGCCAGCCAGGGCGGCCTGAGCCTGCCGACGCGCGACTACTATCTCGACGAGAAATACGCCAAGTTTCTCCCGCAATATGCCGAGCACATCGCGAACATGTTCAGGCTCACCGGCGCCACGGCCGAGGTCGCGGCGAAGGACGCCGCCGCCGTGCTTCGCCTCGAGACCGAGTTGGCGAAGATATCCAAGTCCGTCACCGAACTCCGCGACCCGATCGCCAACTACAACAAGATGACGCTGGACGAGGCCGCCACGCTCATGCCGGCGTTCCCCTTCAAGGCCTACCTGAAGGCCGTCGGTCTCCCGGCGACGGAGACCGCCGTCAACATCGGCCAGCCGGCCTTTTTCTCCGGCATGGCGAAGTTGCTCGGCGAGCAACCGCTGGCTGATTGGCAGACCTATCTTCGCTGGCACGCCCTGACCAACGCTGCCCCCTATCTCTCCAAGGCGTTTGACCAGGAAAACTTCCGCTTCTTTGGCACCGTGCTCTCCGGCACGCCCGCCCAGGAGCCCCGCTGGCAGCGCGCCGCCAAAGTCCTCGACGGCAACATCGGTTTCGCCGTCGGGGAAATCTATGTGGCCAAATATTTCCCGCCCGAGGTGAAGGACAAGCTGGAGGCCATGATCCAGATCATGCGCGACGTTCTCCATGATCGCATCAACGGGCTGGACTGGATGACCGCGCCGACCAAGACGAAGGCTCTCGAAAAACTGAAGAAATTACGGGTCTCGATCGGCTATCCACCCAAGTGGCGGGACTATACGGCCCTCACGATCACGCGGGATAACTACTACGCCAACGTCCGCGCCGCCGCCGAGACTGAATCCCGCCGCCAGATGGCCAAGTTTGGGAAGCCCTTCGACAAGACCGAGTGGCTGCGCGGTCCGCAGCAGGTCAACGCCTATTACCAGCCCTCCGCCAGCCAGCTCGTCTTCCTCGCCGGCATCCTGCAGGCGCCCTATTTCGACCCGGCCATGGACGACGCCGTCAACTACGGCGCCATCGTCGCCGTCATCGGCCACGAGATCACGCACGGCTTCGACGACAAGGGCCGCCAGTATGACGCCGACGGCAACCTGTCCGACTGGTGGACCAAGGAGGATGCCGCCGCCTTTGAGGCCCTCGCCAGCAAACTCGTGGCCCAATACGGCGGCTATGAGGCGCTGCCCGACCTGAAGCTCAACGGCGCGCTGACCCTCGGCGAAAATATCGCCGACCTCGGCGGCACCTCCATCGCCTACGAAGCCCTGCAGCGCTCGCTCAAGGGTAAAGAGCGGAAACTCATCGACGGCCTCACCCCCGAGCAGCGTTTCTTCATCTCTTGGGCGCAGGTCTGGCGGACCAAGTTCCGCGACGACGCCTTGCGGCGCGCGGTCGCGCAGGGGCCGCATTCGCCCGGTATGTTCCGCGCCATCGGGCCCTTGGTGAACCAGCAAACCTTCTTCGACGCCTTCGGCATCAAGGAAGGCGATCCGATGTGGCGCGCCCCCGACCTCCGCGCGAAGATCTGGTGATTTGGTTTAACCACTAATGGGTTCCGCCAACCGGCGGAACCTACGTTTACCCCTTCGCCTGATCGGCTCCGGAATAAATTCAAGGGCCCGCTGATCGCGGGCTCTTTTCTTTGTAGGAGGGGCTTTACGCCCCGACGCCGGCGATCAGCCGGCCCCAAACCAAACCGCGGCGACGATCAGTCGCCGCACACGTCAAAGGATTCATCTTTGATGAATCCCATTAATGGTTAACAAAAATCCCGGTCTTGCACGGCACGCCGCCTGCAGGCCTGATGGGTAGCGCATGAGCAAAACGATCTGGACCAACCATGGCTTCCGCCCCGAGGCCCTCGAACTGTTCAAGCAGGGCCTCGCGGCCGCCGGACACCGGCTCGTCCACTCCCCGAAATCCTCCGCCTCGGTGCTGGCGGCCGGCGCCTCTGACCCGACGATGGCGGAGGCGGATGTCGCCTTTGGCCAGCCAGACATCGCCGACACCATGCGGCTCACGCGTCTGCGTTATGTGGCGCTCACCACTGCCGGTTACACGCGCTACGACACCCCGGAATTTCGCGGGGCCATGACGGGCCGCGGCACGCTCGTGACGAGTTCGTCGCAGGTGTTCGCCGATCCCTGTGCCCAGCAGATGCTTGGCGCCATGCTCGCGCTCGCCCGCAACTTCCCGGCGCAGCTCCGCAACCAGGACGGCCCGCGCGAATGGCGTTACCTGGAGGACCGGTTCACCGCCACCGTGTTGACCGGCCAGGGCGTGCTGCTCCTCGGCTTCGGCACCATCGGCCGCCGCCTGGCGGACCTGCTTGCGCCCTTCGGCGGCCACGTGACGGCCTATCGCCGCACCCCGCGCGGCGACGAGGGCGTCAAAATTGTCACCGATGCCGGCCTCACCGCCGCCCTCGGCGCGGCCGACCACATCGTGAACCTGTTGCCTGACTCGGCGGCGACCCGGTTGCTGATGAATACGGCCCGTTTCGCCGCCATGAAACGCGGCGCGCGCTTCTACAACGTCGGCCGCGGCACGACAGTGGACCAGGACGCGCTCATCGCCGCGCTCAAGTCCGGCCAGGTCGGCGCCGCCTACCTCGACGTGATGGAACCCGAGCCGCTGCCTCCGGCGCATCCGCTGTGGTCGGCGCCGAATTGCTACATCACGTGCCACCTCGGCGGCGGCACCGGCGACCAGGACGTGAAGCTCGTCAAACAGTTCCTCGAAAACCTCCGACGCCTCGAGAAAGGCGAGGCGCTGATTGACCGGATTATTTGAGTTCGGCTTTTGGATGTGGACGGTTAGCATCGCCGCGGAATGGTCATTTTTGCGTCAGAGGCTGAATTGGTTCGGATCCTCGATCGTGCGGACGAAATAATCCGTGCCTGTGTCGAAGGAAGGTTAGAGTTTCGGCCCTTCCTCGATGAGTTGGGCCATCTGCATAGCTACTACGCATTGGACGCCCACGAGTCTGACGAAGAGGGATTGAAGGTATTGGATCGTCATAAAGAACGCATTGCTTGGATTGAGCGTGTTCTGGAAGAGCTTTTTCAGGTCAGCGCCGACGAGGACGCTACAAAGGAGATTTACATCAAGGCCGGTCGATTTGGGTCTGCGGAGGCGCTGAGACGTCTTCGCGTGCTCGGCGAAAATCGAAACGCCTAACGCAAGTCGCTCGTCCGAACCTCGATTTATGCTCCAGAAAAACCTTACCTGCTCCTCTTGCAAAGTCGCGCTGGCTTATGCGGGCACCAAGAAATTCCACGAAGGCACGCGCTGGGGCCTGCTCGGCGACCTCGGCGAGCTGTTCGTAAACAAGGAGACCTTCGACGTCTACTACTGCCCGAGCTGCGGCAAGGTGGAGTTCTACGTGGACGGCATCGGCGAGGAGCAGAGGCCGCACTGAGTTCGGGGGATTCCGGGTTCGCTGTAGGTGGCGTGCTTGCACGCCACGTTGCGCGCAAGCGCGCAACCTACACATAGCTTGAGATTGCCCCACGCTCCCGCCCTAGCAGCTTACTGCTTGTAGACCTTGCCGGCTTTCATGACGAAATTGACCTTGGTCATGAGGGAGATGTCGGCCAGCGGATCGCCTGGGACGGCGACGAGGTCGGCGAATTTGCCGGACTCGACCGTGCCGAGGTCCTTCTCCATCTCGATCAGCTTCGCGGCCTCGAGCGTGGCGGACTGGATGGCCTTCATCGCGGGCATGCCGACCTCGACCATGTAGATGAATTCCTTGGCGTTGTCGCCGTGCGGGGCGACGCCCTGGTCGGTGCCGAAGGCGATCTTCACGCCAGAGCATTTTAAAGAAAATCGTAGCCGGATTTTTAGCCACAAAGGAACGCAAGGAGCACGAAGACAATCCATTCAGACTGCTATTCTTTGCGATCTATGCGTTCCTTTGTGGCTACACTTCAGTTAAACCGCTCCAGCGGCGTGGGCGCGCTGGAACGTCGCCTGGATGAGCGGCCCGATGGCGGCAGCCTTGGGACGCACGATGCTCGGAAAGTAACCGAGTGCGGCGGCGGGATCCTGCTGGCGCTCGGGCTTTTTTGCCCGGCCGGCGTCGGTGCCGCTGATCTTTACCATGCTGGTCGCCTACGCCACGGCGGACAAGGAGGCGCTGATGACCATTGCGAGCGACCCCGACCAGTTCCTCAGTGCGGCGCCGTTCCTGTTCGCCTCGTTGCTCGTGCTCGCGTTCGCTCCGGGCAGATTTTCGCTCGACGCGGCGCTCCTTAGAAAGACGGCAGTGGCCGGGTAAGTCACCGCTCAGGCCACCACGACTTTGGTGCCGGCGATGAAGTCGTGGATGCAGCGCCGGTCTTCGCGGAAGATGAAGCAGATGTCCACGAGCGTATAGATGCCGCCGATGACCGGCACGGCGCCGATCAGGCCGTTGACGAGTGACCGGAGCAGAAACGCCTTCACGAAGCCCGGATTGGTCGCGTCCTCGTGGCTCACAATCCGGATGCCCATCATCTTCTTGCCGAGCGTCTGGCCCCGGGTGGTGAGAAGGTAGATTTGGAAGACCAGCAGCGCGATGAGCGCCAGGCCCAGCACCGCGATGCCGGCGACGAGCAACGCCGGGTTCGGCTCGTCGGGATGGGAGAAAATACCGGCCATGATCAACAGACCAAATCCGGGCAGGGCGGCGCCGCAACCAATGAGGCCGTCAAGCAGATGTGCGCCCAGCCGGGACCAGCGGCCGGCGGGCAGCAGGCCGGCGGTATCCGGCGCGGCGACCGGCGTGAAAGCAGGCGCCGCGGTGGGCGCCACCGCGGCGGCCGGGGCACTATTGAACTCGGGAAATTCGCCCAGCGTCCGCCACCCGGCCTCGTCCACGCGTTTCGCCTTGGTCGCCAGGTTGGCGCGCCCCCCGCTGATCCACTCGCTGATCCTGGCGGCCGTCACCGGCCCGTATTCTTTTCCGTCCGCCCCGAGAATGGTGAACATAGTGGGTGGAGCATGCGCGACTGCGGCGCGGGGTCAATGCTGGGGGCGCAATGGAACGGTAGGGGCGCTTGCCCTCAGGCGCCCAGGCCGTTGAGGGCAACGGCCCCTACCAAATTGAAGATTTTCACTCCTCTCCCGATTTCTCGTGCACGCGCTGCCGCAGACTCTTGGTGAGTTTTTTCATCTGGGCTTTGTGCTGCTGGGCGGCGGGGCGGTCCACCCGGCGCACCTCGTGGGCGGTGGCGCGCAGCATGCGCAGATAGCTTTGCCACCGGGCCGGCTCGAGCGAGCCGCCGGCGATGGCCGCCTGCACGGCGCAGCCGGGTTCGACGGTGTGGGAACAGTCGCGGAATTTGCAGCGACCGGCCACGACAGCCACGTCGTCGAACGCCGCGGCCAGGCCGGCGCCCGCCTCCCAAGGCTGGATCTCGCGCATGCCGGGCGTGTCGATGATGATGACGCCATCCGGCGTGACGAGGAGCTCGCGCTGCGTCGTCGTGTGACGGCCCTTGTTGTCGGCCTCGCGCACCTCCTGCGTGGCCTGCACCTGGCCGCCCATCAGCCGGTTGATGAGGGTGGATTTGCCGACCCCGGAGGAACCGAGCAGCGCGATGGTCTGGCCCGGCTGCAGCCACGGGGCGAGGGCCTTCAGGCCGCGCTGGGTCTTGGCGCTGATGACAAACACCGGCACGGCGGGCGCCACTGCGGAGATCTCGCGAGGAAAGTCTTCTTTTTCGTCCGCAAGGTCGGCCTTGTTGAGCACGACGACCGGCTGCGCGCCGCTGGCATACGCCGCCGCGAGATAGCGCTCGAGGCGGTGCAGGTGGTGGTTGCCGTCGAGTGAACTGACCAGAAACACCGTGTCCACATTGGCCGCGACCACCTGTTCGAGCACGTCTTCGCCCGCGGCCCGGCGGGAAAACCGGGTGCGACGAGGCAGCACGGCCTGGATGGCGACGCGGGTGGGATCGCCCGGCTGCGGCGTCACGGCGACCCAGTCACCGATGGCGGGGTAGTCGGCCGGAGCCTTGGCGGTGTGGATGAATTTGCCGCTGCATTCCCCGAGGCGGGCGCCCGCCTCGCCGGTCACCTCGCAATAGCCTTTCAACTCCAGCGTCACCCGCGCGACTTCACAGCCCGCGGCCGCGTAGGGGGCAAAGGCCTGCGCGAAGTGGTCGTTCCAACCAAGAGAAGCGAGGATCACAGCCCTATCGTTGGCCTCGGATGGTCTGTGGCGCAATGGCGCGTTTCCGGCCGATTCCAAGCCACGGAAGCCAGCGGTTTTCAGGGATTTCCCTAGGCTTTCTGCCTTCCTCGTCGCCATCGGGGCGATGACACTCACACATTGCCTTGCCTCCTTGATGGTAAATCTGCTTAGTGTTCATGGTGTATTGTGCTCACGGCATAACAAATCCAAGGCGTCCGGTTGAAAGCTGAAATATTCCGTCGCATTCCCGCCTTTTCCCTTAATCCCGCACTGGTCATGTCAACAAAACTGAAGCTACTCCTCACCCTCTTTGCTCTCGGCGTCTGCCACGCCTTTGCTCAAAACGCTGCGCCCGCCAAGGCCCCCGGACAGGGTGTCACGGTGGCAATCTTCGCGGTCAACCGCGCCGGTGAAATCGGCGACAGCCAGCTCGGCGCCCTGGAGGATTATATTACCGGCAAGGTCACCGAACTGAACGTCCACGTGATCAGCGGTGAGACGGCGCTCAATGCGATGGCGGCCATGGCGCCCGGAGCCAAGGCCAACGCCCTCGACGCGCAGATGGCCGACGGCACCTCCGCCGTGCGCCTTGCCCAGACGCTTGGCGCCACGCATCTGCTGCAGGTCACGATCACGGGTTTCGATTCCAACAAGCAAACCATCGATGCCTACGGCGTGAAGACGGTCAACGACGAGCGCACGGCGCGCGTCACCTATAAGATCCTCGACGGCAACACGGGCGCCAGTCTCGCGGCCGACACCGTCCGTGTCACCAAGACCGTTCAACAGGGCGCAGGTTTCAGCGACGAACGCTCCAATGTGCTCAACGGCCTGCTCGCCGAGGCGGCCGAAAAAGTCGCCGCCAGCCTCAAGCGCCAGCTCGACCGCGGCCGCATCACCACGACTTCCGCCACGCAAGGTAATGTCAGCGTCACTTTCACCACCGAGCTGGCTGACGTCTATATTCCGGATGTCCGCATCGGGGCGGAAAACACCGTCACTATTTCCGAAAGCAAGTTCAAGGTCTCGGCCTTGGCCGCGACCATCGAGGTCGACGGCCTCGCGGTCGGCACCGCCCCCGGCAAGATCGACGTCAAGGCCGGCTTGCACAAGCTGCGCGTCGTCCGCGAGGGCTTCAACCCCTGGGAACGCACCGTGAACTTCACCAACGGCCAGAAACTTAACGTCGCGCTGGAGATGAGCGAGGCCGGTTACACCCGCTGGCAGGATGCCACGCGCTTCATGAATGACCTCAAGAACGGCGCCAAGCTCACCGATGCCCAGGTCAAGGTTCTCGAGGGGCAGGCGAAGATGTTTGAGAACAGTGGCTTCAAGGTGAACACCAGCGAGGGCATCACGATCAACGCGGGTCCGAACCGTTCCCTGTTCGGCTGGTAAACCACCTCTCCCAAAATCTTCCGCACACCACTGTCATGAAATCCGGCCGCATCCTCCTCGCCCTCCTCACCGCCGTCCTCCTCCTGGTGCCCGTCACCCGCGCCCAGGAAGCCGCCGGCAAAAAGAAACTCGCGATCACCAAGATCGTCGCCGCGCCCTCCGTCGCCGCCCGCATGGGCAAGCAGGGTGTCGGGCTTTCGCTCGACTCCGTGCTCGAGGCCCTTGACTCGCA
This sequence comes from Lacunisphaera sp., assembly GCA_046593155.1. Taxonomy (GTDB): domain Bacteria; phylum Verrucomicrobiota; class Verrucomicrobiia; order Opitutales; family Opitutaceae; genus Lacunisphaera. The sequence continues at coordinate 9,180 of JBKJRX010000246.1, read as the reverse complement.
GGTTTACGACCGCGTGCTCAACACCCGCCGCTTTGAAATCCTCGAGCGCTCCGACGCCGACGCCCTCGCCACCGAGAGCGCCGCCACCGGCTCGTCCTTCGCCTTCAACAAGGCCGATTACATCATGACCATCCGCGTGGACTCGTTCAACGACCGGATGGAGGAACGCCGCCTCGCCTCGCTGGGCAAGACCGTCCGCGCCCGCGTCATTGAACTCTCCGCCGTCGCCAAGATCACGGAGGTCGCCACCCAGCGTGCCGTCGCCAGCACCAACTTCAAGGTCTCGAAGCGCGACTCCGAGAACCGCTCCGAAAACACCACCGTGCGGGTGGGCGAGGGCTCCGACGAGCTCCTGATCCAGGCGGTCAGCGACATGGCGCAAAAAATCGCCGTCCGCGCGGCCGATGTCGTCTCCCCCGCGCGCGTCATCGGCAAGCGGGACCGCATCGTGACGATCAACCGCAACGACCAATCCGGCATCGCCGTCGGCCAGACCTGGGAGGTCTACCTGCTCGGCGACGAGCTCGTCGACCCGGACACCGGCGAGAAAAGCCGCGAAGAAGTGCTCGTCGGCAAGGTCAAGGTCACCCGCGTGACTCCCCAGAATTCCCAGGCCGAAATCATCGAGGACACCGGCATCGACCGCGGCGCCGTCGTCCGTCTGCAGGATGAAGAGACCGAGTCGTAACCCCGCGACCGGTCTTGTTGGGTTAGGTTATACCCCTCGTTAGCTTAGTTTTACCATGCACACACATACATCAACATCACACTCCCGGGGCCTCCGGGTGGGTCAGGTCGTTGGCGCCTTCGCGCTCGTCCTGCTCACTGGCTGCGCCACCCATGAACAGCAGACGCAGCAGTTCACCTCCGCGACCAAGACCGGCAGTTTTGCCGCCGCGGTCACCCAGATCGACCAGCAGGCCGCCAAGAGCACCGGCAGCAAGGACGAACTGGTCTTCCGTCTCGAGCAGGGCGCCACGATGCTGACCGCGGCGATGGCCGACCCGACGATGGTGCCGGACATCCGGCCCGCGCCCGTCGCCACCAAGAAGGGCGAGACGCCGCCGCCGCCGCTCCCCGAGCCGACCGCGGAAGAGGTGCACAAGCATTACCTCATGCGTTCCGTCGCGGCCTTCGATGCGGCCGAGGCCAAGGTGAACGCCTGGGAAGAACAGGCCAAGGTCAAGGTCGGCGCCGAACTTGGCGCGGCGATGACCAACCAGGCCAACCTGCCTTACCGCGGCCGCGCCTACGACAAGGTGATGATGAACACCTACAAGGCCGTCGGCTACCTCGCCCTCGGCGACAAGGACAAGGCCCGCGTCGAGCTCAACCGCTCGCTGCAGCGCCAGCGCGACGCGGTCGCCGCCAACGAAAAGCGCATCCTCTCGGCCCAGGAAGAGGCCGAGCTCGCCCGCACCGGCCAGCTGAAGGACGAGAAGGGCAAGTCCGCCTCATATGACGCCGACAAGGCGCGCGCCGACGGCCGCACCGGCCCCGCTCTCCAGGCGGCGCTCGACGCCTCGCTTGCGCCGATGAAGCCCTACGGCGACTATGTGAATCCCTTCTCCGTGTTCCTCGACGGCCTGTTCTTCACCGTGCTCGGCGAGGGCGGCTCCGACCTGGAGCGCGGTCGCAAGTCCTTCGAGCGCGTCGCCGCGATGGTCCCCGAGAATTCCTTCCTTCGCGCCGACCTCGAGGCCGCGACCGCCGCCGCCGAGGGCAAAGCCCCCGAGGGCGTCACCTACGTGATCTTCGAGACCGGCATCGCGGCCGCCCGCGACCAGGTCCGCGTCGACATCCCGACCTTCCTCGTCAGCAGCCGCACGCCCTATGTCGGCGCGGCCTTCCCGAAGCTGAAGTTCAACGAATCCTACATCCCGAGCCTGAGCGTCAAGGCCGGGGAGCAGACGGTCAACACCGCCACCGTCGCCAGCATGGACAGCGTCATCGCCAACGACTTCAAGAACGAGTGGCCGGCCATCGTCACCAAGACGATGATCACCACCGCCACCAAGGCCATCATCGCGGCCGTGGTGCAGAAGGCCGCCGAGGATCGCGGCGGCATGTGGGCCGGTCTCGCCGCCGGCCTGATCATGGGCGGCATCAACTCCGCGACCAACATCGCCGACACCCGCACCTGGACCTCGCTGCCCAAGGAGTTCCAGTATGCCCGCCTCGCCACCCCGGAGAGCCGCGAGCTGACCATCGACGCCGGCGGCGTGCAAAAGACCGTTGTCTTGGCCCCCGGCTCGGTCAACGTCGTCTACGTAAAGTCGGTGTCGCCCACCGCGCCGCTGCTCGTCTCCTCCTTCGTTCTCAAGTAAATGAAAACCCCCTCCTTCCTCCGCCTCGGCGGGGCTCTCGCGGTCATGGCCCTGGCGCTGCTCTTCGGTGGCTGCCAGAACGTGAACACCTACGAGAACGCCGAGTCCCGCGCCACGCCGACCTACGTCGCCGACAAGCGCGTCGTCACCGACAACACCCTGGCCGGCACGGTCCGGGTGGTGTCGATCAACCAGGCCACGGTCTCGGGCAACCTGCTCAAGATCCAGGCCACGGTCGAGAACCTCAAGAGCTCCGTGCGCACGGTAAACTACAAGTTCGAGTGGGTGGATGTGGACGGCATGGCCGTCAACTCCCCCAACGAAGTCTGGAAGAGCCTCACGCTGCAGGGCCGCGAGACGACCACCATCGCCACCGTCGCCATCACCCCGAAGGCCGCGGATTTCCGGCTCAAGTTCCGCGAGTAATCCTTACCACCCATGAAACTGACCGCTCCTTTCAAGTTCGTCTCCGTGCTGGCCGTCGGCTCGCTGCTGATGCTCACCGGCTGCGAATCCCCGACCGAAACCCGCACTGTTGATGCCAAGGGTCCCGACGTCATCAACACGGCGTCCATCAACACTCAGGACTGGGCCAACGCCTCCGACCAGTTGCTGGCCTCGCTGCTCTCCAGCGAAGCACTCAACAACGCGCCGCGCACGCCCGCCATCCTCGCGGTGGACCGCATCATAAACAACACCCAGCTCATGGTCGACACCGACCTGTTGATCAAAAAGATCCGCGTCGGCCTCACCCAGACCGGCAAGATCGCCGTCACCAACACGCTGGGCCTCGGCGAGCGCGCCGTCGTCGCCAGCGAGGCGGCCGAGCTCGAGGAGATGCAGAGCGGCAAGAAGGCCAAGACCCTCGTGCCGGACTTCACGCTCTACGCGAAGCTCATCCAGCAGACCGACCGCAACAGCAAGCTGACGCAGAACACCTACTCGTTCCAGATGTCGCTGGTGCAGGTGAAGACCGGCCTGACGGTGTGGGAGGACGAGAAGCAGATCACGAAGCAGACGAAGGCAAAGCCCGCCCTCGGCTGGTAAGCGACCCGCGCAACCTTCAAAAACAAAACGCACCCGGCCACGGGTGCGTTTTTTCTTGGCGTGCGCGTGCTGCGCCGGGTGATTAGCCCCTCGGCTTGGAGAATTTATTGGTGCCTCGACTACCTTTGCTGCGATGGGTGCCTTTGTCGTCCACAACTTTCCCGCCCCGTTCGCTATACCAGGTCATGTTTTCAATCTCGGCGTCATCCGGCACTCCATGGTCTTTTTTCGCTTTGGACAGCGGAACTCGCTCCACCTGGCCGTTGAGTCGAACATAGATGAACGGGTCCTCAGTGTCTCGATCCTTGTCGGCAGGATCAAACCAATAGCCGTCGTGCGGAGTCATGGCGGTTTTTGCCGGTTCGGGCTTGGCGGCCTTTCCCTTGGGCGGAGGCGCTGGCGCCCGCGTTTTGCCCGGCTGGGCGGCAGGTGTGGGAGGTTCCGCCGGGAGGCTGGGTGTGGTTTGCGCGACCGGCTCGGGCGGATTGGCCGCAGTGGTCTTGGGGTCCCGCAGGATCGTCAGGTAGCTCTCGCTGCCTTGGCTCGATGCGTCCAAATCTGCGTCGGACTGGCCTTCAAAGCGCAGACGAAGCTCTTCGCCGTTTTCTTTTATTTCACGGATCCAAGGTTTGGTGCTGAATTCCTTCTTGAAGGCGTCAAGGTATAGGGCCCAAGTCCCGCTATCTATGTTGGCCGGCCGATGGAAAACCAGCCACCCGTTGCTGAGGGCGGTGGGAGTGGCCGCCATGGGAGTATCCACCGGTGCCGACGGCGGCGGGGCGACGGCGGGCGCATCCTCTTTCGCCGTTGAAAGACCCAATTTCTTCATCTCGGCCTCCAGCCTTGCCTGCTCGGCCAGAACCTCCTGCGTGGTTTTGGGCTTATACGGCGCCGCCGGGGGCTGATTCTGGCGCGCCTGGGCATCAGCTTCAAGCTGGTCCCGGTTGATCTCCTTGTCCGCCTTGTCCAGAACCTCCGCGCGGTCGCGCCAGAAAGGAGAAGATTTCTGATCGATGACGAACGTCTTGCTTTTGGTGTTGGTCGTGTATTCCGCTCCGACTGAAACCCCGTCTGCGCCGACTTTGGCCCCGGCCGTCACCGCGCCGGAAACGGTGACCGAACCGAAATTTCTTTCGTCGTAAATATTGTCCTTGTTTTGTCCGCTATTGCCGAGGGACTCTGTTTTCACATTGGCTTTGATGCCAGCGTTCACGTCAAGTATGCCGGCATTCGCGTCGAATACTTTCACTGAAACCGACATCTCTTGATCGCCCTTGGCGGGTATACTCGTCGAGACCCGACCCGATCCGGCGGTGACGTCCCCACTGGTGTTGGTTCCCACGTTGCCAGACTTGCCGCCGATCTGGGCCTTCCCTTTCACGCTCCATTTGCTCTCTTTTGATTCCGGCACGCTATCGGCGGCTCGCGTGTTGGCTAGGCAGAGGATCGCGGCCACCAGTGCAGTGGGCAAACGCCGGAGAGCCATCGACTGGGGAATGGATATGCTCATGAGGGATGTGGTGTGGTGTGCCCTTGATCATGATCCTCGTTCCGGGAGGGTCAATTGTGCCGCCAAAAAAACGCCTCCAGGGCGGCGGAGGCGTTTTGGTTGAAAGATTTGGCACACTTGTGCCGTTAAGGTGCGGTCACTTGCCCGCCTCGATCGGCCGGCCGTTCACGTCGACCTCGATCTCCACCGGCACCTTGATGATGCGGCCGTCGGCGGTCTTCTCCTCGCGCCAGGTGCGGACGTAACGGCGCTCGTTGGTGAAGGTGGCCTTCGTCGCGGCGGCGGCGCCCTCAACGGTGCCCACGGCCACGCCGACGACGTTGCTGGCGACCGCGCCGGTCACCGTGCCGACGGCATGGCCGATGGTGGGTCCGGGCTGGTTGCTGGTGACCCGGGAATCCGGGCTGGAATTACAACCGGTCAGCAAGGCAGTGCTGACGGAAAGGAGGGAGACGAACAGGCGGGTTTTCATAGGCAAATGTGCTGCGGGAAAGCTACCCGCCACACCGGTTGCGGCAATCCTAGAAATGGCATTTCACGTGGGCAAAACCTGCCGCTTGGTGGCGTCGGGATGGGGCCGGTAGAACAGGGCGGTGCGGCCGACCGCGCCGACACACAGGCACGGCGTCTCTGCCGCCATCCGCTCGCACAGGGCGGCGCGCTCGTCGCGATCCGCCGCCTCGAAGCGCACCTTGACCAGTTCGCGCGTGTCGAGCTGGCGGTTGAGCTCGGTGAAGAGCGCGGGCGTCGGACCCTGGCGGCCGATGCGGAGCGAGTCGCTGAGCAATTGGCCGAGGCCGCGGAGTTTCGTTTTCTCGGCGCCGGTGAGAAGGGGGAGTTCGTTCATGATTTAAAGGTGTCGGGCGGGAGTTCGCGCCACTGGCCGGCCGCGAGGTCGCTGAGTTCAAGGTGATCGAAGCGGGCGCGGTGCAGCGTCAATACCTCCACGCCCTGGCTGGCGAACATCCGCCGCACCTGGTGGTAGCGGCCTTCGGTCAGCGTAAGCTCCGCTTCGCGGGGTGAAATGATCTTCAATTCGGCCGGCACGCAGGGGGCCTGCTCGTCCTTCAGCCGCAGGGCGCCGCTGGCGAAAAGCGGGACGAGTTCCGGCGCCAGGTCGGTGTTCACGGTGGCGCGGTAGACTTTCGGCACCTTTTGTTTGGGCGAGGTGAGCCGGTGGACGAGTTCGCTGTGGTCAGTGAGCAGCAGGAGGCCGCTGGTGTCCTTGTCGAGCCGGCCGATGCTGGTGACCTGCGGGTTGCGCGCGCGCCAACGGGGCGGCAGCAGGGAATAGACATTCGGTCCTTCGCGCCCGTCGTGCGAACAGACGAGTCCGACCGGCTTGTGCAGGAGGAGCAGCAGGCCGGCGGGATGGTCGAGTGGCTCGCCGTCCACCCGGACGTCGGCCGGATCGGCCTTGGCGCCGAAATCATCAGTGACCTGCCCGCGCACGGTCACCCGGCCGGCCTGGATCCAGCCGCGGGCCTCCCGGCGGGAGCAGTAGCCGAGGTTGGCGAGGAGTTGGTCGAGCCGGCGCATGGGGTCACTCACGGTGGAAATAGGTCGTCCGGCAAGCCGGTTCGCGCGTAGTTGAGACATGCTCAAATTGCTGTTGCTTCTTCTGGCATCGCTGATGGCGGCCATCTCGCTGCTGACGCTGGTGCGGGCGCCGGACTCCATCTTGGTCTGGAAACTGGCCATCATGGCGGGCGAGTTCGGCCACTGGCTGGTGCTGTTGCCCTTGGGATTGGCCGTGGTGGCGGGTTTGGGCATGGCTGGCGCATGGCGGCTGGCTGTGCTGGCGCTGTGTGGCGTGACGTTCGGCGCTTTCCTCCGGCCGGCGGCCAGTGCCTGGCGGATCGGCCGCGGCTTGGGCGACGGGGCTTTCTCGATCCTCCGGCTTTATGTGCATGCCGCACCGCAAACGGCAGCGATCCGGACAGAGATTTTTTCACGCCCGGAAGGGCAGGAGCTAAAGCTGGAATTTTATCGTCCGGCCGCCGCCAAGGATGCGCTGCAAAAGCCGCGGCCCTGCGTCGTCGTCATTCATGGCGGCGGTTGGGACGGTGGCGACCGCACGCAACTGGCGGGGTGGAATGACCGGTTCGTGGCGCAGGGCTACGCGGTGGCGGCCATCAGCTACCGGCTGGCGCCGCAATTCATCTGGCCGGCGCAGGGTGAGGACGTGCGGGCGGCCATCACATGGCTCAAGGCTAATGCGGTCCAGCTCGAGATCGACCCCGCGCGGCTGGTGCTGCTCGGCCGCTCCGCGGGCGGACAACTCGCCACGGCGGTGGGCTACGGCGCGCGCGACCCGGCCATCCGGGGCGTCATCGCGCTCTACGCGCCGCACGACATGCCGTTTGCGTGGTCGGTGTCGCGCGAGGACGACGCGCTCAACTCGATCAAGCTCATGCGCCAGTATTTCGGCGGGCCACCGGACACACCGGCGCAGCTCACGCGCTACGAGTCTGCCAGTGGCCAGCTGCTGGCGACGAAGGATTCGCCGCCGACGCTGCTGATCCACGGTGTGCCGGACACGCTCGCGTGGTATCGGCACAGCGAACGCCTGGCGGCGCGGCTGACGGAGCTGGGTGTGCCCCACACGCACTTGCAGCTGCCCTGGGCGACGCATGGTTTCGACTTCAACCCCGACGGCCCCGGTGGCCAGCTGGCCGACCACGCCATCGCCCGGTTTCTCACCGAAGTCACCCGCTGAGCGGCGTGGAAATGTGTAACGTATTATGTTACACATTTCCGGGGCCTACCAGGTGCGGCGGAAGCCGGCGAGGGCGAGGCGCGGGGTGCCGGTGTTGACGAGGCCGTCGGCGCTGCGGCCGGTCTCGATGCGGGCGTCGCCGAGGTTCTCGATCGTGAGAAACAACTCGCCGCGATCGAGAGCGTAGCTCGCGCCGAGGTCGGCGATGGCCGTGGTGCCGAGGATGAGCAGGTTCTCGTCGTCCTCAAACTGCCGGCCGATGACGCGGACGCGCGGCGTGAGTGTTAATTTGCCGGCCCGCCATGACGCACCGAAAGCGGCGTTGTGGCGCGCCACCTGCGCCAGCCGTTTGCCGGCGAGCGCCGGCGCCAGCGTGGCGCGGCGGATGACCGCGTCGTTGTAGAGATAGGTGGCGTTGAGCGAGAGTGGGGCGATGGGCCGCCATTCCGCCGTGAGCTCAAGGCCGCGCACGCGCAGGCGGTCGAGGTTGAGCCGCTGGCGGCCCGTGCCGCCGGCCGGGACAAAGCCCACGACCGGGAAGGTGCCGGGGCCGCGGGCGATGGTCACGTTGCCCACGGCATCGCGCAGCTCGTTCCAGAAGACGGCCGCCCCGAGGGTGAGCTTGTTGTGCGTGTAGTCGGCCCCGAGTTCGCCACTCGTCACGCGCTCGGTGTTGAGCGCGGCGTTGGCCTCGGTGATGACGTTGCCGACGCGGAACGGCCGGTAGAGTTCGTTGAGCGTTGGCCGGCGGAAGGATTGTTGGGCTGCGACGCGCACGCGCCACTCTTTCGCCGGCGTCCAGACCAGGCCGGCGCTCGGGCTGAATTCGAGGCCGTCGCGGTCGGCGTATTGGTCGTCGCGCAGCACCGCCGCGGTGGCGCGGTCGTTTTCGCGGCGATGTCCGTCCGTCTCACGCCAGTCGTCGAGCCGGGCGCCGAGGGTGAGCCGCCAATCAGGGGCGAGGGCCCGCTCGTGCAGCGCGAACAGCCCGGCAAATTCCTGGGTGCCGCCGGCGATGCGCTGGCGGGTGAAGTTACCGGCGCTGAAGATGAAGTGTTCGCGGGTTTCGCCGGCCACCCTGCGCAGGTCGGCGCCGAGGCTGGTGCGGGCGTCGCCGGGATGCGACCAGGCCCCGGTCCAGGCGGCGCCGACGGCGGTGGCGGGCACGGCGAACTGGTCGCTCGCCGGCGTCTCGACCGTGCGGGTCGCATTGACGGAACTGAACGTGCTGCTGAACAACTGCTCCTGGGCGTAGGCGAGGGCGGTCCAGGAGAAATTTTTGCCCGGCTCAACCGTGAGCGTGACCGAACCAAAGTCCTCGTCCGAGGCATTGCGTTGGTGGGCGGTGCCGTTGCCGCGTTTTTCGCGGAAAATCCGGCCGGTGATGGTGAGGGTCATGGCTTCGCCCACGGGTTGCGTCCAGCGGCCGGACAACCAGCGATGTTTGCTCCACGCGGCAATGTCCACCGGGCCGCGGTCCTCGGGTGCGACGAGAGAGAATCCATCGGTGGCGAAGGTGCGGCCGGTTAGTTGCAACGTGCCTGGGCCGGCCGTCTGGGTGAGGGCCAGCTCGGCGC
>JBKJRX010000229.1:0-52113 GCA_046593155.1 Lacunisphaera sp. | reverse complement strand
CGTTCGATCTGGCGGCGGGCGACCGCCTGCTGCCGTGGCCCGGCGCGCCGCTGCCCGACGTGGAGTGCGCGCTGTCCGTGCCGTCCGGGCGCGGGCTGGTGCTGTCGTGGCATTCGCGCTGGGAAACCGGGTTCAAAAGCACGCCGCCGCGGACGCTGGTGGTTTCGCCGATGGTGACGCGCCTCGACTATCTCTATTTCGACGAGGCGGCGCAGGCCTGGCAGGCTCCGGTGTCGTCACCCCGGCGCGAGCAGGACCGCTGGGCGCTGCCGGCCCGCCTGCGCCTGCATTTCCAACACGACCGTTTCACCTCTGACACGGTGGTCACCATTCCCCCGCGGCTCGCGGCCCTGCCCGCTTTTTGAGTCATGACCCCGCCGAAACCCTTCCTGCGCCGCTGCCGCGGTTCCGTCATCGTGGTCATCCTCGCATTGATCACGTTGGCCGCATTTCTCATCGGACGGTTTGTCGAGCGCACGATGACGGAAATGTTCGTCGAGGCCCGGGCCCGGCTGGCCGACCGTCTGCGGAGCGATGCCCATTCCGCGCTGGAGGCCACTCTGGCGGTGCTGGCCGACTATCAGGCGCTCGACAACGGGCTGCGTTCGCCCGCGCAGGGCTGGGGCGAACCGCTCAAAGACCTCGCCTGGCCGGCCCGCGCCGGCGTCACCATCGAGGTGCAGATTGAGGATGAGACCGGGCGGCCCTCGCTGCCGCGGCTGGATGCACTGTCGCTCACGGTGCTCGGCCGGCATCTGGGCTTGAAGGAGGACGAAGCCACCGGGCTTGCGGAGGCGCTGCTGGTCTGGACCAAACGCGGGCACCCCTCGATCCGTCATGAGACCGACCCGCGCAATTATGAATTTGCGGATCCGCCCCACCAGCCGCCGGGCCGTCCGCTCAAATCATTGGGCGAGCTGGCCGCCATCGCCGGCGCGCGGCAGTTGTTCTATTCGCCCGAAGGCCGGCCGACGGAACTGCACGGGCAGTTTGGTCGGAGCGTTTCGCTGTATGATTTTCCCGCCGTGAACCTCAACACGGCCGGACCCGACACCCTGGCGCTGACCGGACTAGATGCGAACCAGGTCGACCGGATCATCGGGTTTAATTCCGGCAAAGTCCGGCCGGCGCCCGGCGCGCCGCCCTGGTTCCGGAGCGTGGCCGAGGCCCAGGCTTTGCTTGGGGCCACGGTGCCGCTGGCTGGTTTCGACACGGTGGTCCGCTGCCTGCGGATTCGCGTCACGGTGCGGGAGGGCGCCACTTCGCTGCATCTGGCCGTCGTGGTGACGCCGGTGGGCGCGGTTCCGCCGGCCGGTTCCGCCAACGCGGTGGCCGCTCCGCCGACCGTGGTCGGCAAGAATCTCGGTTATCCTTTCACGCTCCTCGCCATCGAGGAAAACATCGAACTCGCCCCGCCGCCGCTCTCATGACTTCCGTGACCACTGTCCCTGCTTCCATCGTGCTCATTTCCGGCGATCGGTTTTTCCTCAAGGAGCTGACGCTCGACCCGGCGACACCGGCCGCCGCGCAGGTCGAACTCGCGCTCGAGGAGTCGTCACCGTTTCCGCTCACGCAGATGTATCACGGATTTGTCACGAGTGCCGATGGCCACCGGGCGCTGGCTTACGCGACCTACCGGCGCCGCTTCACGCCGGAGGAAACGGCGGAGTGGGCGGACGCGGAAGCCATCGTGCCCGATTTTCTCGCGCTACTCGGGCCGCCATCGCGGGGACCGTTGATTCTCATCCAGGCGCAGGCCGGCGGCCTGAACGGAGTGGCCTGGGACGGACAGGCCGGCTGGCCGCGGGCGCTCCTGGCCCAGGCCTCGGTCGTTGAACCGACCGAGGCGCAGATCGCGGAAATGGCGGCGGAGTTGCAGCGCCGCAGCGGACTGGGGGGCGCGGAAGTGCGCCGGCTGAGCGGACCGGTGGGCGCTGCGGCCACCGCTGATGGCGGGCTGGTTTTCCACGTGGACGGCGAGGAAACCTTCCGGCTGGCGGCGGCGGCGGTCGCGGCGGCCGATGTGCGCGACAAGGTGTTGCTCGGTTCGCGGCGGCGCGAGGCCGGCCGGAGGAAAGGCTGGTGGCTGGCCTTGGTGGCGGTCGGCCTGCTCGGCCTGCTCGCGGCCGGTCTGGAAATTGCCGCGGCGGCGACGGGCGCCTGGAACCGGCGGCGGCAGGAGGCCGTGGTCAGGCAGGCCGGCGAGGTGGCGCGCATCGAAACCGCCGAGACCGTGGCGAAGCGGATCGAGGACCTGGCCGCCCGGCCTGACCGGCCTTTCGAGTGGCTGGCCATGGCGGCGGCGGCGCGGCCGCGCTCCGTGCAGTTTTTGCGTGCGATGAACCGGCGCGACCGCACCCTGGAGATCGAGGTCCAGAGTCCGGATGCCGCGGATGCCGGCGCCTACGAGGCGGCCCTGCGCCGGCTCGCGGCGGTGGAACAGGTCGAGACCCGGGAACTGCGCGCGCGCGAAGGCCTGACGACCTTCGTCATGGCGGTGAAGTTCAAGCCGGTGGCCCTGCCGGCGGCGGGAGGTGTCCAATGAAAACCTTTTTCCTGAAACGATCACCCCGCGAACGGTTCCTGCTCCTGCTTTTTGTGGCGGCGGCCGCGGGGGTGTGGCTGGTGTCCGCCGCGGGCCGGTTGCACGCCCGCTGGACCGAGGGCCGCCTGGCGGCCGGCCGGCTCGCCGCGCAACAGTTCTGGTTGGAACAAAAACCGGCGATCGATGCCCGCGCGGCGAAGGCCGGGGCGAATTTTGATCCGGCGCGCACGCTGGATGCCACGCACCTGGTGGGCGAGGTCTCGGCCCTCGCGGCGGGCGCCGGGCTTTCCGCCGGCGTGGAATCACCGCGGACGCAGCGCACCGGCCAGTTCGCCTATCACACCGTGCAGGTCGCCTTCCGGCGCGCCGACCTGGCGGGGTTGGTGAAATTCTACCGCGCGCTCGGCCAGCGCGCGCCTTACCTGGCCTTGGAGGAATGCGCGTTGACCGCGAACCGGGCGAACCCCGCGGAAATCGACGCCCGCTTCACCATGTTTTCCGTGGAGATCAGCCCCCGGACGGAGCCCCAAAAATAAGGCGACACCCGTGGTCGGGTCGCTGCTCGCCGGCGGACCGTCCGTTGCACGAGCCCCGCGCGGCCTGGGCCGCAAAAAACGAAATAGAGCATTTTAAGGAAAATCGTAGCCGGATTTTTAGCCACCAAGGAACGCAAGGAGCCCAAAGACAATCCATGCAGACTGCGGTTCTTTGCGATCTGTGCGTTCCTTGGTGGCTACACTTCAGGTTAAACCGTTCCAGTCGTCCGATTCGCGATTATCAGAAAAGAATTCAACCCCTATGGATCAACCCACCTCCCCGCCGCGGCCCATACTTATTGTCGAAGACCACCAGCAAACCACCAAGATCTTGGTGCGTTTGGTGCAAGCCCGTGGCTTCCGGGTGCTGACGGCGCATTCGCTGGCGGAAGCCCGCCAGATTGCGGCCACCCACGACATTGGCTTCCTGATTTCCGACCTCGGCCTGCCCGACGGCCATGGCGGTGAGCTGATGAAGGAATTGCACGAGCGCCTCGGCATTGCCGGCGTGGCGCTCACCGGCTACGGCATGGACACGGACGTGACGCTCACGAGGCAAATGGGCTTCGCGCTGCACCTGACCAAGCCGATCCAGATCGCCGACCTGGAGAAGGCGCTCGCCCTGGCGAAGGTGGAACTCGCGAAACCACCCTTGAAAGCGCGGTAGCCTGACTTCAACCCGCTGGATTCTGCCGAGTGTCAGGAGCTGGCGTATTTATCATCGTATAAGTCAGCGCGTCTGTGGGGGAGCTGATGTCAACTATTGGTTGACATCAGCGCGATGTGGGGGTGGTCCGGTCCCGCCCCCATGAGAGCATTTTAAAGAAAATCGTAGCGGGATTTTAGCCACCAAGGAACGCAAGGAGCCCCAAGACAATCCATGCAGACTGCTGTTTTTTGCGATCTATGCGTTCTTTTGTGGCTACCAAGCGATCCAGATCGCCGACCTGGAGAAAGTGCTCGCCCTGGCGAAACGAGAACTTGCGAACGCCTGCCCGCCCGGAAAATAGGAGCGGGTGAGCGCGCAACGGCTATGTAAAATGTGAGGCTTTTGCCGGGAGATGCGATATCTCAGGAAAGGCCGCGGCTCCGAGTCCCTCCTTGAGGATCAACGACTTTTCTGCTCCCGTCCTTCCGCGGATCCGTAAAAAGTGAAGTTTTATCCTGAATCTGAATAACACTGTTCGGCAAGCCCCCCCCGGAATAAATGTTCGAGATATTCCACCATAAAGTCGCGATGCGGCCCAGCGCCGTGAAGCCAGGGTTGCCTTCGCGGTCTCGCGAGTCCAAGATAATCGAATCCTGCCGCCCCAGCGAAAAGAGAAGTAGTCCAGAGTCCTCCAAGTGAAGCACACGCTTTTCATCCCAACTGTTTTCCCCCTCTCCGTTGCGCCAAATCAGACGGCTCATCTATAACGTAGATGGCCAGACCACGCGCACGTCCATACCTATGAACAATCCGAATATTGAAGTTGTCGAGAGCTACCTACGCGGTCTTAAGAGCAAGAATCTTAGCCAAGTTCCGTTTGCACCTGATGTGACGTTTGAGAGCCCACTTTCCCCGATGATTACTGGTATTCCTGCCGTGCTTGAGTTTCTCACAGGCCTCTTTCCAGCGATCAGGGACATCAGGATTAAGCGGCACATTGCGGAGGGCGAGTTCGTGGCGACGGAGTTTGACTTCGATACCACCTTCGGAGTCATCCCAGTTTTCGATCGTTTCCGCGTGATCGACGGGCAGTTGAAGCAAATACGGCCCTACTACGACCCGCGCCCAATTACGAACGCCACGACATGAGCGAGAGCGAGCCCTCTAACCAGGCGATGCAGCGAAGCATATCGTCCTGAAGCAGCATCCGGCGATGGATCCTGCCGGCACGAAGTTTGATCGCGCGGTCACACACTATTTTATTGTCGGACGCGATAAGGGCGCGCGGACCTTTGAAGAAAGAAGAGTTCGATAGGTTGGCGACCGCCCTTTCCCTCCCAGCATTCTCCAAGGTATTCGATGACCTTCAGTAAGAAACAGCCCATCCAGTCACCACAGATAACGACCGGGAGCTTCGCTCCCAGTCGTGTCTGAGTTCAAACCGATCGGCGGAAAACTGGACCCTAATGAAAACACGCGAGAACTGGTTTACGGCGCTACAGAAGAAGCCCACACTCTATCGCCCCTTTCTGATTGTTATACTCGTCGTCAGCGCTTGGTTCCCCTGCGAGCTACTGTCCAAAGGAGAAGGGCAAGTTGGGCGTTCCGGTTCGTCTAAACCGCGCGTGACCAGAGCTCATGATCCCGGCTGGTATTGGACATTTGTCGTCATCACATCAGCTATGCCAATTAGTATTGGTCTTTTGCTCGCGCAGTCGTTTGCGGGGGCGACGAAACGAGAATAGAGCCGATGCAGGCACCACAGCCAACGCTCACCATCTGTCCTTTTTCGATCATGATAACTCCGCTCAAACCTCCGTCCGCCGCTCTCGGTGAGCGCGGCTGACCTCAATCGTTAGGCAAAAGCCTATGACGGCACTTCCAGTGTCCCTCTACGTTCCGACCCGTGTCGCCAGCGACTTCGCCGCGCCGCCAGCTGGCGTTACCGTGAAAGACAAAAAGCAGATTTTCCATTTCGATGCGGAAGGATTTTCCGAGTTGAAGTTTCTGTTGGAATTCGTGGGAGGAGTTACTGCGACTATCCTCGCGTCGTGGATTTACGACACGTTCTTGAAGAAGGAACCACCTGCGAAGGAACGAGAATTGGCGATTCGAGAGGTTCGGTATCGCATCGAATCGAAAGAGCAGCTGGTGGAGATTCTCAAGCGCGAGATCAAAATATGCACCAAAGAGTAATCGTGGCCCCACAAACGAATAGTTTCAAATATGAAGCGCGACAGTCGGACGGGGATAGTTAACTTCGTTAGGGGTTCGATAGTTGAGCCGGCTGCGGGGAGCTGATGTCAACTATTGGTTGACATCAGCGCGATGCGGGGGTGGTCCGGTCCCGCCTTTCATTAGAGCATTTTAAAGAAAATCGTAGCCGGATTTTTAGCCACAAAGGAACGCAAGGAGCCCAAAGACAATCCATGCAGACTGCTGTTCTTTGGGATCTAGGCGTTCCTTTGGGGCTACACTTCAGGTTAAACCGCTCTAGAATTTGAAGCTCGAGCTGACCTGCAGGACGGCGGAGATGATGGCGTAGGCGAGGAAACCCACGAAACCGAAGGCGGCGGCGAAGACGACGGCGGAAATCACCCGCGTCAGGTTCTGCAGCCAGTGGCTGACCTCGGCCTGGTAATCCGACGCAATGGCCCGCAAGCTGGGGGCGAGCCGGCCGGTTTGTTCACCGACGGCGAGCTGGTCGAGCACCAGCGGGGGCAACAGTCCGGTGCGGCCCAAGGCGGTCGACAGGCTTTCGCCTTCGAGCACGCGGTCGATCGCCGTGTGGAAGCGGTCCCGCAAGGCCGTGTTGGTCACGGTCCGCTCCGCCATGCGCAGCGACTCGGCGGTCGTGATGCCATTTTCCAGGAGGATGGCGACCGTGTGCGTGAAATTCAGGACGGTCATCCGCGCAGCGTAGGCCCCGGCAAAGGGGGCGCGGGCCAGCCAGGCGTCCGTGGCCCGGCGGCCGGCGGGTTGGTGGCGCCACCGCCACCAGGCGAGCGCGCCGATGGCCGCCGCCCCGAGAACAAAGGGCCCGTAGTAGATAAGGAAATCCGAGAATCCCACCAGCAGGCGCGTCGAGGTCGGCAGCTGCCCACCCAGCGAATTGAGCAGCACCTGCAGGCGCGGGAGCAGGAAGAAGAGGAAGAACAGGATGACGCCGGCGGCCAGCACGCAGACGAAAATCGGGTAGGCGAGGGCAGCGACGAGTTTCTGGCGCAGTTCGCGTTGCTCGGTGAAATGTTGGATCAGGCGCGGCAGGACTTCCTTGAGACTGCCGGTGGCCTCGCCCGCGGCGACGAGGTTGGTGGTCTGACCATCGAACACATCCGGGATGTCGGTCAGGGCCTGCGACAGCGTCCGGCCCTGGCTGAGTTGCTCCCACAGCGCCGCGGAGAGGGAGCGAAGCGCCGGGTCGCGCAGGCGGAGTGCGAGCAGGCGCACGGCCTCGCCGGCCGAGAGGCCGCCGGAGACGAGACGGGAAAGAGCCGTAAGAAAAGGCAGGCGGTGGCGGCGCGACCAGCGGACCGCTTCGGTTGCGCCGGACGCATCGCGTTCTTTGCCCGCGGCCCCGGATTCCGTCACTTCCAGCGGACGCAACCCGTTTGCCGTGATGTGTCGCGTGGCCTCGCGGCGCGAGGCGGCCTCGACCGACCCCCGCTCAAGGTCGCCGGCGGGGCGGCGGGCGGTGTAGGCGAAGCGGGGCATGGGGGAAAAAGGCTAGAGGCGAGAGGCGGGAGGGATTTAGCGCGGCCGGCTTCGGGTCATTGTAGGAGCGCCGCTTGACGGCGTCCGCGGGTGTCCGCAAGGGACGCCCCTTGAGTAGCGGCATGCGTCCCTGCATGCCGATGGGCCGAACTCCACAGGCACGGAGGCCTGTGGCTACAGTTTGAGCCATTTGCGCGGTTTGCGTGTGCAGCCATGTCAGCTTTCCCCGAGTGCGATCACCCGCAGCAGCTCATCCAGGGTGGTCTGGCCGGCGCGCACTTTTTCCCAGCCGGATTGCGACAGGGTGCGCATGCCCTTCTCGCGCGCGGCACGGGTGAGCTGGCGCGTGGATTCGCGGCCCACGATCAGGTCGTGCAGCTCGCGCGGGTGGAAAATTTCAAAAACACCGATCCGTCCCCGGAAACCCGTGCCGCGGCAGCGACCGCAGCCGCGGGCCACCGGCAGGCCGCCGGTAACCCGGTCGGCTTCCGCCGGGTCGAGGCCCAGGGCGGTAAGGGTGGCGCGCAGCGTGACCGGCTCGGCCGGCGTGCGCTGGGCACAGTCCGGGCACAACCGCCGCACGAGTCGCTGGGCGATGACCAGCTCGACCGAGGAGGCGACGAGGAACGGCTCGATGCCCATGTCAATCAGGCGGGTGACCGCCCCGGCGGCGTCATTGGTGTGGAGGGTTGAAAAAACCAGGTGACCCGTGAGCGAGGCGCGGATGGCGATGTCCGCCGTGTCGCGGTCGCGGATTTCACCGACCATGATGACGTCGGGATCCTGCCGGAGCACGTGCCGGAGCGCGTCGGCAAAAGTCAGCCCGATTTCCGGGCGCACCTGCATCTGGTTGGCGCCGGGCACCTCGTATTCAATCGGGTCCTCGATGGTGACGATGCGGAGTTCGGGCGAATTGATTTTGCGCAGAAAGGCATTGAGCGAAGTCGACTTGCCCGAGCCGGTCGGGCCGGTGACGAGCACCAGCCCATGCGGGAAGTCGAGCACCTTGCCGATCTGCTGCTGTTCCTCGGCGCTCATGCCGAGCCGGTCCATCGTATAGGCTTCGCGGCGCTGGTTGAGGAGGCGGAGGCTGACGCTCTCGGCGTAGATGGTCGGGATGGTGGAGACGCGGATGTCGAGCGCCCCGTTCCGGGTCTTGAAATTGATGCGCCCGTCCTGCGGCAGGCGGCGCTCCGAGATGTTGAGACGCGCCATGATCTTGAGGCGGGAAATGATCGCGTCCTGGTAACGCAGCAGGTTCTCGGGCACGGGCACCGGCACGAGCAGGCCATCGACGCGGTAGCGGATGCGGAGCTGTTCCTCCTGCGGTTCGAAGTGGACGTCGGTGGCGTTGTCGTCGACCGCCTGCGTCAGGATCTCGGTCACGAAGCGCACCACGGCGGCGTCCGCATCGGCATCAAGTTCACCGGTGGCGGTGGGGGCGAGATCGGGCAGGTCCTCGTCCTCCAGGCTGCCGGCGCCCACGCCGTAATGGGTGGCGATGAGCTGGCGGACCTGGGCGGCGTCGGCCAGATGCCACTGCACCCGGCGCGGCGTGAACGTGGCGATCCACGCGGCCATGTGCGGTTCGGGGAGCCAGCTGATGGCGAGGGGCAGTTCGTCCGCCGATTCGCCCGCAACCGTGATGGGAATGGCCTGGAAGTCGTGGGCCAGGCGCGCGGGCAGCAGCGGCAGGGCGGCCTCCGCCACCTGGGGGCTCGTCACCGCGGTCAGGCCGGCGGCCGCGGCCAGTTCAGCCAGGGCGGCTTCCGGGGTAATGCCCAGTTCGCGGGCGAGCAGGTCGAGGCGGCCCGCGCGCGGGGCCTCGGCAATCTGCCGGAGGTCATTCTCATTCAGGCGACCGGTGAGGTCGGCGGGAAGTGATTCAGCGGTGAGGGGCATCGGCGGTAAAAATCGTTCTCGTTCTCATCCTCGTTCTCGTAATCACTACCGGGCTTGAAGTCGTGGATTCCTGATCGGTAGAGCGAGAAGGATTACGAGAAAGAGAACGATTTTGGAGGTCAGCGCGGTCCCCTCGGGAGTTTCTGCTGTTGCTTATCCGGCACGTAATTCGGATCCAGCGCCGAGCGCACGGCTTCACGCTGCGGGCCGGTGTCGATGCGGCGGAGTGCGTCCGCGTTGTCGGCGGAGGTGTTGGTCAGCACATACGGCCGGAGGAAGAAGACGAGGTCGGTGCGGGTGTTCTCCCGCCGCCGGGTGCCGAGCAGGTCGCCGAGGAAGGGGATGGGGCCGAGCCGGTTGGTGTTGCGGCTGCGGGTGTTCCGCTGGAGGCCGCCGAGCACGATGGTCTCGCCGCTTTTGACGCTGATGAAGGATTTCGTGGAGCGGCGGCCGATCCGCGGCTGCGAATTGCCGTCGATGACGATCTCGCCGAGCACATCGTTGACCTCCTGCGTGATCTCCAGCTGCACGGAGCCGTCGTTGCCGATGAGCGGTTTCACGATGAGCTCGATGCCGATGTCCTTGGAGGTGACGGTCGAGCGGTAACCGCTGCCGATGCTGCCGGTGTTGCCGGTGTCGTTGAGGTAGCTGCTGATCACCGGCCGCTGTTCGCCGACGAAGATGGAGCCCTCCTTGTTGTGGGTGGTGATGATCGTGGGGACGGAAAGGATGGTTGTGTTGTTCTTGCGGGGGGTCGTGACGAGGCTGATGTCCGCCGCGAGATTGGTCGAGCCGTTGCTGCTGTTGGTGAACGTGCCGTTGGTCACGCCGATGCCGGCCCCACTGCCGCTGAAGCCGACGAGCTTGTCGCCGACGATGCGCAGCCCGAGTTCGCTGATGCCGCTGGTCGCCTCGTCGCCCAGGGTGACCTCGGCGATGACCACCTCGATGCGCACCTGGGCGAGCAGGATGTCGATCTGATCCACGAGCTGCTTGATCAGGCGGATGTCGTCCATCGTGCCGGAGACGATGAGGGCGTTGCTGCGTTCCTCGGCGAGAATGGTCAGCAGTTCGCTGAATTCCTCATTGGCCGCCAGCGCCGGCGCCGAAACGGCCGGCAGCGGGATGGGCGAGGGGGCGGCCGGGCTGGGGCTGCCGGCTGCGCGCACGGCTTCGGTGCCGGTGGCGCGGGCCGCGGTGTTCCGGCCCTGCACGAGCTGGCTCAGCAAGGTGGCGAATTCCTTGGCCGAGCCGTTCTTCAGAAAAATCACCTCGTTGCGCGTGTTCGGGTCGGCCTGCACATCGAGCTTGGCGATCAGGTCGTCGAAAAACTCCTGCTGCCGTTTGTCGGAGATGAGGATGACCTGATTGGTGCGGTCGTCCGCATGATAGGCGGTGGTCGCGCCGAGCTGCATCTGGAGCGGGCCGGCGAGCAGCGTGTGCAACTGGTTCACCACGCTGCTGGCCTTCGCGGACTTCAGCGTATAAAACTTGGTGGTGTTGTTCGACAGGAACGGCCGGTCGAGGCGCTCCAGGAGGGTCTCGATCCGCTGCAGATTGCTGATGGAGTCGGTAACCAGCGCCGCGTTGGCCTTTTCAAAGAGAACCGGGGCGGCCCCGAGGCCGGGATTGAGGAGCGCGGAGATCTGCGGCAGGAATTCGGAGACCCGGAGGAATTGCGGTGAAAAAAGCTTGGTGGCGATCTGGCCGCTGGCGGGGAGGTCGCTGACGGGACCGTCGATGAACAGCGGGGATTCCGTGCGGGCGAGATTGAGGGCGGTGACCTTGAGGAAGCGCGGGCCGAGCGGGGTGACGGCGATGCCGTTGAGGTTCAGCAAGGTCTCGAGGGCCAGCACGGCCTCGGCGCGGTCGACGGGCTTGTCGAGGGTGAGGGTGTAGCTGCCGGCGGGCAGCGAGGGGGGGCGCAGGAGGACGCGGCCGGTCCATTTTTCCAGCAGGTCGAGCACCTGGTCGATGGTCTCGTTGCGAAGCTTGACGGGGCCGATCTGGGTGGCGGCCCGCTCCCCGGGCAGGGGGGGCGGGGTGACCGGGCGGGTTTCGGATGGTGGGAAAGGCTCCGCCGGGGCGGGAGCCTGCGCCGGGGCCAGCACCGCGGCCCAAAGCCCGAGCGTTCCCACGAGCAGACTGCAACCGGCCAGGGCCAATGGGTGGGAACCAGATTCCATGTTAGGCTGAGGATAGGCGGACCAGTGCCGGTTGCCGATGGGGTAACCACGGTAATCTCCGGTCAGTGGGCACCGTAGTTTCGGCCGGGGCAATCAGCACTCCGGGGGTAAACTGGAAGTAATCCACCCGCTCCGGCCTTACATCGGAGGCGATACAGCCGGTGAAACCAGCCGCGGGATCGGCTGGCTCAAGCTGTTCCGGGCCACGCACCGCGGTTTCGAGTTCCAGCCCGGTGCCCCGGCACTTGCCCGCGGCCTCCAGCTGGGTCCAGCGGCGGTAAAAACCTTGCAGCCGTGGCCCGGGGGGCAGGCGCTGCTGGCGCCGGAGCTCTCCGGCGGTGAACATGCGTTCCTCCAGCGGGACGAGATCAGGCATTTCCCACTGCTGCTCGATGTCCACGCCCACGTTGGCCCCGCCGCTCACCGCGAGCAAACCTAGCGGGCCGGAATGGGAAAGATTGAAAGGCAGGGCGGGGGTTCCGGCCGGACCAGCCAGAGCGGGTTTGCCGAGAGGACCCGTCGTGAAGGCCAGCTGGGCGGCTTCAACGCGGAGATAACGGCCGAGGAGGCCACGCAACATCAGATGGGCCGCCACATAACGCCGCCGGTCGGTCTCGAAATGAAAAGCCGCGGCCCGCGCGAGCTCGGGGGTGGAAAGAATCAAGTCGGCGGCCGAACCGCCGAGGCGCGGGTCGTCCAGCGGCACGCACCAGACGTGGATTCCCCCGGGCGCCAGGGCCGGAAAGAATTTCGGCACCGGCCAGTGGATGGTGGGCAGTTGGCTCATGCGGATCCTCAGGCGGGCCGCAGCGCGGCCATCGCCGGCGGCGCGAACTTTGCCACCTCGGCGGTCGCCGGCATCAGCTGGCCGTAGTCCAGCTTCAGGATGCGGTCGGCCAGGTCGAAATAACGGTCGTCATGCGTGATGACGAGGACGGTCTTGCCGCGCCGCTTCAGCTCCGGGAGGAGCTGGCGGTAGAAGATGTCCTTGAACAGCGGATCCTGGTCGGCCGCCCACTCGTCGAACACATAGAAGGGCCGGTCCTCCAGATAGGCGGTGAGCAGCGCGAGCCGCTTGCGCTGGCCGGAGGAGAGCGCGGTGGTGGAGATGCGGCCGCCGGTGATCTTCACCTTGTGGCTGAGGTGCAGCTGGGCGAGGTATTCCTGCGCCTGCAGGTCCACATCCGCCGAGTGCATGCCGAGCATCGTGTCGAACAGATGGAAGTCCGCGAAGACCGTGGAGAAGAGCTGCCGGAAGTTCTCGCGGTTGGCGTCGGTGACCGGCCGGCCGTCGATCCTGATTTCGCCGGACTCGGGCGGGTAGAGGCCGGTGATGATCTTCGCCAGGGTGGACTTGCCACTGCCATTGCCACCGACCACAAACACCAGTTCGCCACGGCGGAAAACAAGATCGATCGGCCCGAGGACGAACTTGTCGTCGCTCTGGTCGCTGCCATAGGTGTGGGCGATGGCGCAGAGTTCGAGGCGCGCGAAGGTGGCCGGGGTGGGGCCGGCCGGCTGATCGTCGGATTCGCCCCCGAGGGAGATCCCGAGCGTATCGATCTTGCGCAGGGCCACATCGGCGCGACTGAAGACCGCGAGGCTGCTCATCACCCCGGCCAGCGGTCCCATGAGGTAGAGGACGGTGAGCACATAGCCTGTGAGGGTCTTGTGGTCCGTGCCTTGGAAGGTCGGCAGCAGGAAGAGGATGAGGCCGATGAGCACGTAGAAGAGGAAGTGGGACCAGTTGTGCGCGAGCATAAAACGGGTCTCGGCGGCGACGGTGTGCTCCTGGAATTCCTTGGTGCTGCCCTGCACGCTCTCCGAAAGGAAGGCCTCGCGGCGGCTCCGGTGAAGTTTCAGCTCCTTGATGCCGTCGGTGAGCGTGCGGAAGTGCGCATAGAGACGGTCCTCGGCTTCGCGCGCCCAGACCAGAGAGCGGAACCCGCTGGTGATCAGGATCCGATAGCAACCGGCACCGATGAGCATGAGCACGCCCATCGCGACCAGCATGTGCCACGAAAGGAAGGTCAGGTAGACGGCGCCGCCGAGGAGCACGGCGAGGTTCACCGCGAGCACCGGGAAGCCGAAGAGGGCGGACATGAGGCTGTTCACGTCATCGACCAGTGCGACCATGAGGCGCGGGGCGCCGATCTGTTCGAGCTTGCGGAGCGGCACCCCGAGGATGCGGCGCACCAGTTCGCGGCGCAGGTCGGCGATCGCCTGTTGCGAGTAGCGGATGAGCCAGAGCTGCGAGAAGAATCCGCTCACCATCTTGCCCAGCACGAGCAGGCCGAACAGGCTGGCCATCAAGACCAGGGTGAGTTGGCGGGCGGGATCGTTCAGCACGTTGTTGATGAGCGCGATCAGCCCGGCATTGCACGCGCCGCTGGCCAGAGCCGTGATCACGGTGATCACGAGCATCCGGCGACAACGCTGAAGGAGAAATTGGAAAAGTTTCATGACGAAAAGTGGTGCTGGGCTTTTTCGAGCGCGGTGCGGAAAAGGGCGCTGAGGGTGCGGACGTGCGGCTCCATGAAAATCCGTTCATGGGCGCCCGGCACATTGACGACCTCGACGCCCTGGCGAACGAGCGGACCCCAGCCGAACTGCGGGTCAAAGGAACACAGAAACGGATGACCGCGGGTGCGGAACAGCACGACCCGGCCCGCATAGGGTTGGGTTTGGTGGGTGGAAAACGCCTTGAGATGGATCTTCCAGAGCCCGAGCTCGATCTCGGGAAACCGGGCGACATCGATGACTTCCTCGACCACGAGCGGATCGTCGTGCCCGAGGACGCGACGGGCGAGACGCCGGCTGATGAGCCGGATCTTGCGCGAGAGGAAGCGGCCCTGCTCGCGCACCGGCTGGGCGAGGAAGTCGGCCAGCCAGTAGGCGGTGTTGACGACGAACCGCCAGTGGAAGTCCGGGCGCCACCAGGGCAGTTGCTGGTAACTGCTGTTGGCCGCGGCGGAGTCGAGCAAGGCGACGAGCCCGACCGGCTCCCCGCCCAGCTGCAGCTGGCGGGCCATCTCATAGGCGACATTGCCGCCGAAGCAGTAGCCGGCGAGGTAGTAGGGACCGTGCGGTTGGATGGTGCGGATTTCGCGGAGATAGTGCGTGGCCATCTCCTCGATCCCCGCGAATTCCGGTATGCCGCGCATGCCGCGGGATTCGAGCGCGTAGGCCGGTTGGTCGGCCGCGAGATGCGGCACGATGTTGATATAGGTCCAGAGATTGCCGCCGCCGGCGCCGTGGACAAAAAAGACGGGCGGGCGGGTGCCGCGGGGCTGGAGCGCGACGAGCGATGAGCAGGTGGTCGTGCCGGCGGGCTCGCGCAGCCGCACGGCAAGTTGCCCGATGGTCGGGCACTCGAAGAGGCTGGCGAGGGGCAGGCGCCGGCCGAATTCGCGTTCGATGCGGGCGAACAAACGGACGCCGGCCATCGAGTGTCCGCCCAGTTCGAAAAAGCTGTCGTGGACGCCGATGGGCGAGGTGCCGAGGGTTTTTTCCCAGACGGCGACGAGCCGGGCCTCAATGGCGTTGCGCGCCGGCACCAGCGCCGGCCGGCCGGCCGGCGGGGCGCTCCCGACCGCCGGCAGGGCGGCGCGATCGACCTTGCCGTTGGCGTTGAGGGGAATCGCCGGCACGGGCACGAACACGGCCGGCACCATGTAGTCCGGCAGTTGTTTCTGCAGGTAAGCGCGCAGTTCCACCGGATCGGGGGGGTGGTTTTCGCGGCCGGCCACGTAGGCGATGAGCCGGGGCCCGCCGGGCCCGGTGTCGTGAATCACGGCGGCCTGGCTCACGGAACCGTGTTGGGTGAGGGCGGACTCGACTTCCCCGAGTTCCAGGCGAAAACCGCGGAGCTTGATCTGGCGGTCGACGCGGCCGAGGAACTCCAGCGTGCCGTCGGGGAGCCAGCGCACCAGATCCCCGGTGCGGTAAAGGCGGTCATCGGGGCGATCCCCGAGAGGATTCGGCAGGAATCGCTCGGCATCGAGGTCCGGCCGGCGGAGATAACCAGTGGCCAGGCCGTCGCCGCCGGTGAAAAGTTCGCCCGGAATGCCGACCGGCACGGGTTGGAGCAGCGGGTCGAGCACGTAGACGGTGGTGTTCGCGATGGGCCGGCCGATCGGGGCCGACCGTCCGGGTGCGAGCGGGGCGGAGAGCTGGTGGGTGGTCGTGAGCGTGGTGTTTTCGGTGGGACCGTAGGCGTTGATCAGCCGGATTCGCGGGAAGCGTTCCCGCACGCGCGCGGCATGGACGGGTGAAAGCACCTCGCCACCGGTGATGAGCTGCCGGACGCCGGCCAGTTGTTCCAGCTGTTCGTCGACCATTTGATTGAAAAGGCCGGTGGTGAGAAAAAGGGTGGTGACGCCCTGGCTGCGAATGAAGTCGCCGAGTTCGGCGAGCGAAGGCAGGCCGGGCGGAAACACCGCGAGGCGGCCGCCATGGAGCAACGGGCTCCAGATTTCCAGCGTGGAGGCGTCGAAGGCCACGGGCGCGAACTCCAGGAAAGTCTCGTCCGGCCCAAAATCGAGGTAGTCGGTGCCATGCACCAGGCGGACGACACCCCGGTGGGGCACGCAGACTCCCTTGGGCTGGCCGGTCGAGCCGGAGGTATAGCAGACATAGGCCGTGGCGGTGGGCGGGATCGTGACCGCGGGTGCGGTGGCGGCTTCGCCCTCAATCTCGTCCCGGCTGCCGTCGAGCGAGATGACCGCGGGCCGGCCGGTGGCGGCGGGATCGGCCGCGAGGGCGGCGGCGAGCAACGGCTGGAGGTGTTCCTGCGTGAGCAGCACCACGGGCCGGCAATCATCGATCATGAAACCCAGCCGGACGGAGGGATAGGCCGGATCGAGCGAGACGTAGGCGGCGCCGGTTTTCAGGATCGCGAGAAGCGTGACGGGCAGCTGCGGCGAGCGTTCCAGGCACAAGGCAACGAAGGTGTCCGGCCCGGCGCCATGGCGGCGCAGGTGATGGGCCAGCTGGTTGGAGCGTGCCTCCACTTCCCGATAGGTCAGGCGGGTCGAGTGGCCGGTGATCGCCGGAGCGTCCGGGGTGCGGGTGACCTGCGCGCGGAACAAATCGACGATGGTCGCGTCGCGCGGATAGGCGGTGGACCGCCCGCTCCACTCCCCGAGGACCTGGTGGCGCTCGGTCGCCGACAGCAGGGGCAGTTCCGTGATGCGGCGGGTCGGATCCGCCGCGGCGCCGACGAGCAGCGTGTGATAATGTCTGAGCATCCGCCCGATGGTGGCGGCCTCGAAAAGATCGGTGCGGTATTCGACCGAGATGGCCAGGCCCCCGCCCGCCACCTCGGAGAGCGAGAAGGTGAGGTCGAACTTGGCGGTGCCATTGTCGAACGCCAGCAGCTCCATCCGCAGGGCGCCGGCTTCCGGCGGGAAGCTGGCCGCGCTTTGGAGCACGAACATGACCTGGAAGAACGGATTGCGCACGGCGCTGCGGTCCGGCTGCAGTTCGGCGACAATCTTCTCGAACGGCAGGTCCTGGTGGGCCATTGCCCCGAGGACGGTCTCGCGCGTGCGGAGCAAGAGTTCGCGGAAGGTGGGGTGACCGCCGGCATTCGTCCGCAGGACCAGGGTATTGACGAAAAAGCCCGCGAGATTTTCCAACTCCAGCTGCGGCCGGCCCGCGACGCAGGAACCGAGCACGATGTCCTCCTGGCCGGTGTAACGCTGCAGCAGGGCCTTGAACCCCGCCAGCAGGGTCATGAACAAGGTCGCGCCTTCGCGCTGGCTGACGGTGCGCAGCTCCCGGAGAAGTTCCGGCGGCAAAAGGTGGTTGACGGTGGCGCCGCGCACGGACGGCTCGGCGGGCAGCGCGTGGTCGGTGGGCAGCGCCAGCGCCGGAGCGCGGGCGAGTTGCTGGCGCCAGTAGGCGAGCGGTTTTTCCAGGGCCTCGCCCTGGAGGGTTTCCCGCTCCCAGCGGGCAAAGTCCGCGTAGCGGATCGGCAGGGCCGGCAGCGGGGACGGCTGACCGGACGCAAACGTGCCGTGCAACACGCCGAGCTCGCGAAAAAGCAGACCCATGGACCAGCCGTCGGAAACGATGTGATGCATGACGAGCAACAACACATGTTCGGCTGGTCCGAGGCGCACGAGCAGGGCCCGCAGCAACTGGTCGGTCACGAGGTCAAAGGGACGGGCGGCTTCGGCGCGGAGGCGCTGGTCCAGTTCCGCCGCCCGCACTTCCGCGGGATGACCGGAGAGATCCAGTTGCACCAGGGGCAGCTGGGCGGGCAGGTTCACCGTCTGGACCGGCCCGTCCTCGTGGCTCGCAAAGGTTGTCCGGAAGACGTCATGCCGCGCGACGAGTTCGTCGAGGCTGCGCGCGAGGGCCGCGGCATCCAGCGGCCCGGTGAGCCGGACCGCCTGATAAACGTTGTAGATCCCACGGTCGGGCGCGAGCTGGTCGAGGAACCACAAGCGCTCCTGCGCGTGGGACAGCGGGGCCGGACCGGCGTCCGGCCGGGGGCTGATCGCATGGCGGTGTCCCGGCCGGTTCCCGCCGGACGACTGGCGGGCGAGCTGCAGGCGTTTTTCCAGCAGGCTGCGCTGCGAGCCGGACAGGTCCGGCCGCGGGAGGCCGATTTTGGATTCGGTAATGATGTTACCTGACGAGGTCGGCATGGAGGGGGTCGGGTTCGGCTTCGGGAGAGGACCGGATGTCCTCGACCAGCGCGTTTTCAATGAGGGTGGCCAGTTCCGCGATGGTGGGCGCCTCGAAGGCGTGGCGCAGCGGCAGATCGAGGTGGAAGGCCTGCTGCACGCGGGCCAGCACCTGCGTGACCAGCAGCGAGTGGCCGCCCAGTTCGAAGAAATTATCCTGCACCCCCACGCGGGGCACGTGCAGCACATCGCACCAGATGCCGGCGAGGACTTCCTCCGTGATGGTGCGGGGCGCGAGACCCGCGGCGGCTTCCGCCGGGACGATCACGTCGGGCGCCGGCAGCGCCCGGCGGTCGATCTTGCCGGTCGTGGTCAGCGGCAGCCGGTCCAGCACGACGAAGGCGGAGGGCAGCATGTGCGCGGGCAAATCCTGGGCGAGCGCACTGCGCAGGCTGGCCGTGGCCGGTCCGGACCCCGCCGGCACGAGATAAGCGACGAGCCGCTTGTCACCGACGGTGTCCTCGCGGGCGATCACGACACACTCGCGCACCGCGGGCTGGCGCTGGAGGACGGCCTCGATCTCGCCGAGTTCGACGCGGTAGCCACGGATCTTCACCTGGTGATCAAGCCGGCCGAGAAACTCGATCGAGCCGTCCGGGCGGTGGCGGGCGAGGTCGCCCGTGCGGTAGAGCAGCGCGTCCGGGTGGAGGCTGAACGGGTCGCGCACGAATTTTTCCCGGGTCAGGTCGGGCTGGTTGAGATAGCCTTGGGCCACCCCCGCACCGGCGATGCACAATTCGCCGGGCACGCCGGGTGGCACGAGTTCGAGATGACGGTCGAGCAAATAGACCTGCGTGTTGTCGACGGGCCGGCCGATCGAGGGCGCCGTGCTGCCGTCGGCCTCGGCCGGGACCACGGTCGCGGTGGCGAGCACCGTGCATTCGGTGGGACCGTAATGATTGGCCAGCGGACAGGGCAGCCGGCCGGCCGGCCAGCGGCGCAGCCGGTCGCCGCCCGTGAGGATGGCGCGCAGGGGCAGGTCCGCGGGCCAGGCTTCATCCATGACGGCCTCGGCGAGCGGGGTCGGCAGGAAGCACAGCGTGATACGGGTCGACGCCAGCCAGGCGATCAGGCGAGCGGGGGACAGCCGGTTTTCCGGTGGCGGAATGTGCACGCTCGCGCCCGCGGTGAGATACGGCCACAGCTCCCAGACGCAGGCGTCGAACGCCGGGCTGGCGAGCTGCGTCGCCCGGTCCGCGGGCGTGACCGCGTAGGTGCGCCGGTGCCAGGCGATGAGGTTCGCCAGGCTGGCGTGGGAGATGCCCACACCCTTCGGGGTCCCCGTGGAGCCCGAGGTGTAGATGACATAGGCGTTTTGGGCCGGCGCCACCGGGACCGACAACGCGGGGGCGGGGTTGCCGGAAGTCTCGGCGAGGGCATCGACGCAGACCAGCCGACCCAGGCTGCCGCCGAAGAGGTGCGCGAGGGCGAGCTGGGTCACCACGAGCGCGGCACCGGAGTCGGCGAGCATGAAGTTCAATCGCGACACCGGCGAGGTGGCGTCGAGGGGCACATAGGCGGCGCCGGCCTTGAGCACGGCGAGCAGCGCGACGGGCAGGACGAGGGAGGGTTCGAGACAGACGGCGACGCGATGACCCGGGCGCACGCCGAGGGCGTGCAGCCGCCCGGCGAGCGCCGAGGCGGCGGCCTCGAGCTCGCGGTAGGTAAGCCGGCCCTGTTCATCGGCCACGGCCAGGGCGGTGGGCGCGCGGGCGGCCTGTTCCGAAAACAATTCGTGGATGCAGCGGTCGCGCCGGTGATCAACCGCGGTGTGGTTCCACTCCACGAGGAGTTGCTGACGTTCCGCCGCCGGCAGTAGGGCCAGGCGGTGGACCGGGGTCTCCGGCCGGGCGGCGGCGGCCCGGATCAGCTCCTCGTAGCGGTCAACCATCCGCTCCACGGTGGCGGCATCGAAGAGTTCCGTGCTGTAGTAGCAATCCAGCACAAACCCGGCGTCGGTCTCCGTGACATTGAAGTTGAGGTCGAAGTTGACGAAGCGCTTGGGATTGCTCGCGGCCTCCACCGCGAGGCCGGCAAAGTTGACCGTGCCGCGCTGCCGGCCGACGTTGAAGGTCACGTTGGCGAGCGGCACGCGGTTGGGATCGCGCGGGAGGTTGAGCTCGTGGATGAGCTTGGCGAACGGGTGGTGCCAGTGGTCGAAGGCATCGAGCGTGGCGCGCCGGGTGTCCTGCAAGAGGCTGGCGAAGTCCTGGTCGTCCGCGATGCGGCTGCGGATCGGCAGCAGGTTGACGCAGTGGCCGACGAGGTTTTTCAGCCCGGCGAGGACCTGCGGCGCGGCGGGCACGCCGACCACGAGGTCATCCTGGCCGCTGTGGCGGTGCAGCAGCGTCGCATAGCCGGCCAGCAGCACGGTGAACTGCGTGGAGTCATGCTGCGCCGCCAGGCGGCGCACGGCGTCCACGGTGGCGGGGGAGAGCTTGCGGCTGTGGTGGTCGGCGGCGTAGGTCCGCGTGAGCGGCCGCGCGCGATCGGTGGGCAGCTCGAGAACGGGCACGCCGTCGGCGAAGCGACCGAGCCAGTATTTTTCCGCGGCGACACTGTCCGGCGACTGGTCGCGGCCGACGCCGGCGAGGGCGTAGTCGCTGAAGCGCAGCGGCGGCGGCAGGGCGGCGGGCTGCCCGCGGCGGTGCGCGGTGTAGAGTTCGCCCAGTTCGTAAACGAGCACGCCGCGTGACCAGCCGTCGCAAATGATGTGGTGCAGCACCAGCACGAGGGCGTGGTGGTCCGGCGCGAGGCGTATCACGCGCACGCGCCAGAGCGGGCCGTTGACGAAGTCGAAGGTCTCGCTGATGGCGAGGTCAATGGCGGGCTTGAGCTGGATGCCCCCGGGATTGTTCGCCTCCGTGAGGTCGAGGATCTTCAGGTCCGGCGTCGCGGTGGGCGCGATGAGCTGTTGTTCGCCTGAAGCGGGGAAGGTGGTGCGCAGCGACTCGTGGCGGGCCGTGACCTCGGCCAGGGCCGCGCGCAGTGCGAATTCGTCGAGCGGGCCGCGGAGATGCAGCGTGCACGATTCGTTGTAGGCGGCCGAGAGGGCCGGACCCATCTGCGAGACATACCAGATTTCCTGCTGGGCCGGGGTCAGCGGCACCGCCTGCGCGGGCGCGGCGGAGGCCGCGGCGCGGGCGATCTTGGCGGCGGGCGCCGGATGCGCTTCGGCGATGTGGGCGGCGAGGTTGTCGAGCGTGGAATACTGCTCGATCAGCTGGCGCATGGTGACATGGACGCCGAAGCGGTCGCGCAGGGCGTAACTCGCCTGCGTGAGCAGGAGCGAATCGAGCCCGAGTTCGTGGAAGGTGCGGTTGGCGTTGTCGCCGGAGAAATCGTGGCCGGCGAGTTCACCGAACAGTTTCGCGAGCTGCGCGGGAATCGAGTCGGGCGACACAGGGGCGACCGGCACGGCGGGCGCGGTGCCGGCTTCGACGATCACCGTGGGGGTCACCGTGGCCGGGGCCTCGGTCACGCCGGCGGGCGCGGGTTCAAACCAGTGGCGGGAGCGTTCAAACGGATAGGTGGGGAGCGGCACGCGCAGACGGCGCGACTCGTCGTGCCAGGCCTTCCAATCAATGGCGGCACCGGCGACCCAGAGGCGGGCGAGGGCCTCGTGCGCGGGCCGGGGATCGCGGGCATGTTCGGCGCGGCCGAGCGACGTGATGGGCGCGGGCTGGCCCGGGGACGCGGTGTGCTGCCGGGAGAGCGTGGCCAGCGTTTGACCGGGGCCGATCTCCAGGAAGAGCGGGGCGCCGGAGCCGACGAGCGTGCCAATGCCGTCGGCAAAGCGAACGGTGCTGCGAAGGTGCGAAGTCCAGTAGGCCGGGTCGGTGGCCTGCGCGGTGGTGAGCCAGCTGCCGGTGACGTTGGATATGCACGGGATCTGCGGCGCGCGCAGCTTGACCTTGGCGAGTTCCGCGAGAAACGGGTTGAGGACCGGATTCATCATCGCCGAATGGAAGGCGTGCGAGGTGGCGAGGCGCTTGCCGCCCGTGCCGCGCGCGGCGAGCTTTTGCTCGAGCTCGCTGATCTCGTCCACGGGACCGGCGAGCACGCACAATTCGGGGGCGTTGACCCCGGCCAGCGCGATGCGGGGCGAAACGAATTGCGCGGCCTCGGCCTCGGAGAGGCGGACCGCCAGCATGGCGCCGCGGGGCTGCGCCTGCATCAGGCGGGCGCGGGCGGCGACGAGCGCGAGCGCCTCGGGCAGCGTGAACACGCCCGCGAGGCAGGCGGCGACGTATTCGCCGAGGCTGTGGCCGATCAGCGCATGGGGCTTAAGGCCCCAGCTCACCCACAGGCGGGCGAGCGAGTATTCAATGGTGAAGAGCGCGGGCTGTGTGACGGCGGTTTCATCGAGGCGGCGCGCGGCGTCTTCCTGCGCGGCGGGCGCGGGATAAAGCACGGTGCGGAGGTCGAAGCCCAGCGGTCCGGTGAGCAGGCGGCAGCATTCATCCACACTCTGCTGGAAGACCGGCTCGGTCTCGTAGAGCCCACGCGCCATGTTGGGGTGCTGCGAGCCCTGGCCCGGAAACATGAAAACCACGGGCATGGCGGAATCCGGCGCGCGGCCGGCCGGGGCGGACGCGGCGTCGCGCAAGCGGCGCACGGCATCCGGCACATCGTTGGCCACGATCACCCGGCGTTGCGGGAAGGCCTTGCGGCCGAGCTGGAGCGTGAACGCCACGTCGGCGAGGTTGAGGGCCGGGTTGGCCTCGAGGTGCGCCGCGAGGTTGGCGGTGGCGGCGTCGAGCGCGGCCGGCGTGCGCGCGGAGAGCGTGAGCAACTGGTGCGCACGGGACGGGCCGGACGAAACCGGGGCCGGCGCCTCCTCCACGGCGACGTGGGCGTTCGTGCCGCCGATGCCGAAGGAGCTGACGCCGGCGCGGCGCGGGTTGCTGCCGGCGGGCCAGGGCCGCGCGGAGTTCACGACGTAGAAGGGCGTCTGCTTGAAATCTATCTTCGGGTTGGGCGCGTCGAAGTGGAGGCTCGGCGGCAGCTCGCGCGCCTGCAGGGCCAGCACGGTCTTGATGAGGCCCGCGATGCCGGCGGTGACGTCGAGATGACCGATGTTGGTCTTCACCGAGCCGATGCCGCAAAACTGACCGCGCTCGCCCTTCAGGTCGAACGCCTTCGTAAGGCCTTCAATCTCGATCGGGTCGCCTAGCGGCGTGCCCGTGCCGTGCGCCTCGATGTAGGAAATGGTGTCGGGCGCGAAGCCCGCCTCGGCGTGCGCCATCGCGATGGCCTCGGCCTGGCCGTCGCTGCTCGGGGCGGTGTAGCCCATCTTGACGGAGCCGTCGTTGTTGATCGCGCTGCCGCGGATGACGGCGCGGATCGGATCGCCGTCGGCGATAGCCTCGCTCAGGCGCTTGAGCACCACCACACCCGCGCCGTCGCCGAGCACGGTG
Organism: Lacunisphaera sp.; assembly: GCA_046593155.1. GTDB lineage: Bacteria > Verrucomicrobiota > Verrucomicrobiia > Opitutales > Opitutaceae > Lacunisphaera. The sequence goes on along the minus strand of JBKJRX010000229.1, from coordinate 28,466 downwards.
CCGGTCGCGCCGGCGGAAAAAGCGCGGCAATGGCCGTCGTGCGACAGGATGCCGCCCTCGAGGTGATATTGCCCCCGCCGCGGCGGGAAGGTGATGGACGCGCCGCCCGCGAGCGCAACGTCGCAGCGGTAGGAGAGGAGGTTCTGGACGGCCGTGCACACCGCGACCAGCGAGGTCGAGCACGCCGTCTGGATGTTAAAGCTCGGGCCACGCAGGTTGAATTTGTAGGAGACGCGCGTCGTGATGAAATCGTTCTGGTTGCCGATGAACGCGGGGAAGAAACCGAGGCTGTCGCCGAGCTGCCGGTTCGCGAGGACGTTGGAGAACAGGTAGGTGTTGAGGCTCGCGCCGGCGAAGACGCCGATGAGACCCGGGTAACCCTCGGGGTTGCAGCCGGCATCCTCCAGCGCCTCCCACGCGCATTCGAGGAACACGCGATGCTGCGGGTCGGTGAGGTCGGCCTCACGCGGGTTCATGCCGAAGAACGCGGCGTCGAACCATTCGGAGCGCTCGAGGACCGCGCGGGCCGGGACGAAGGCCGGGTCGCCGAGGCGCGGCTTCTTTTCGATCGGCATCCACTGCACGTCCTCGTCCTTGAAGAACGACACGGACTCGCGGCCCGCGCGCAGGTTCTGCCAGAATTCGCGCACGTTGCCGGCATGGGGGAAGCGCCCGGCCATGCCGATGACCGCCACCGCTTCGGGTGTTGAGGGAGAGATCATGGGCGGGCGAGGGCGGAGGGACGGGGGCGGACCGGGGTGCGCTGGCGGAGCCGGTTGCGCTCCTCGATGCGCTCGCGGAAGGCCCCGTCCTTTTCGGGGGACTGCTCGCCGATGAAGCGGGCGAGGGTGCGCACGGTGGGAAACTGGAAGAGCTTGAGCACGGGCACGTCGATCCCCAGGGTCTCCCGCAGCCGGTTCTGGACCTGGACGACCTGCAGCGAGTGGCCACCGAAATCGAAGAAGTTGTCGTCCACCCCGACCGGGTCGGCATGCAGGATGTCGCGCCAGATGGCGGCGATGGCCTGCTCGGTGCCGGCCTGCGGGGCGACGAACCCGGCGCTGACGGGACCGCAAACATCGGGCGGCGCGGGGAGCTGTTTCCGGTCGACCTTCCCGTTGGGCGTCAGCGGCATTTTTTCCAGCGACACGAAGACCGTCGGGATCATGTGCTCGGGCAGCTTCTGCTTGAGGAAATCGCGCAGGGTCGGCGCGGCGATTTCGGCACCGTCGGCCGGCACGGCATAGGCGGCCAGGCGCGGTTCCTCGGCGTTATCGTGGCGCAGCACGACCACGGCCTGCCGCACGGAGGAGTGCTGCATGAGGGCGGCCTCGATCTCGCCCAGTTCAATGCGATGGCCGCGCAGTTTCACCTGGTGGTCGATGCGTCCGAGGAAATCGATGACGCCGTCCGGGCGGAAGCGGACGAGATCCCCGGTGCGATACATCCGGTTGTTGCGCCGCAGCGGGTCGGGCTGGAACTTGGTGGCGGTGAGGTCCGGCCGGCGCCAATAGCCGCGGGCGACGCCATCGCCGCCGATCCAGAGTTCGCCCGGGACGCCCACGGGCAGCGGCTGGCCCTGCGGATCGAGGATGTAAACCTGCGTGTTGGCAATCGGCCGGCCGATGTCGACCGCGCCGGTCGGATTGGGCCCGCCGGTGGCGCGGCTGGTCGTGGACCAGATGGTCGTCTCGGTGGGGCCATACATGTTGAGCACCGTGGCCGGGAGTTCCTGGGTGAGTTGCGTGGCCAATCCGACGGGCAGGGCTTCGCCGCCGACCATCAGTTTGCGCAGCCCTTTGAGCGCGGTCAGGGTTTCGGGCGAGCCGGCCAGCAGGCGCGCGAAGGACGGTGTGCACTGCATGTGCGTGACCGCGTGCCGCTGCATCTGCTCGGCCAGCGAGCGGGAGGGCTGCGCGGCGGGGGCGGTTTCCGCGGCGGGGGTGGCCTGGAATTCCGCGCGCACGCCGTCGAGCACGCGCAGGGCGGCCAGGGCCTCCTCGGTCCCGACGCCGAAATCAATCAGGCAGGCGACCTCGTCGATGCCGAGTGAAGAGAGCTTCTTCAGGACCTGGCGGCAGGTGTCAGGTGTGCCCAGCAGTCCGCACACATCGAAGTAGCGGTTGAAGGAGTGGTTGACGAGGGCCTGCATTTCGTCGTCGGAAAGATCCTTCATCTCGGCGCCGGGATACAGCGCCTGCGACAGGCCCTTCATCAGGTCGGCCGAGTCGGCGAGATAGCGGCACATCGGCGCGCGCACCTTTTCCTTCACAGCCGCGAGATCGGTGCCCACGAAGGTGTGGAGGGCGATCGTAACGCAGCCCTCGTCATGACCGTGCGCCTTGCGCGCTTCGCGGTAGAGCACGATCTTCCTGCCCAGGTCGTCAAGATCCTGGCCGAGCAGGTGCGTGAGGACGCCCGCACCCATTTCTCCGGCGAGCTTGAAGGTGTCGGGATTGCCGGCGGCGGTAATCCACACGGGCACCTCGGCCTGGACGGGACGGGGGAAGGTTTTGATCGAAACCGTGTTGCCGCGGCCGCCGGGAAATTCCACGGCCTCCCCGCGCCACAGCTGGCGGACGGTGGTGATGTTGCGGCGCATGATTTCGCGGCGGTCGGCAAAGTTGCCGGGATAAAGGGCGAAGTCGCGGTCATGCCAGCCGTTGGCGAACGAGAGGCCGACGCGGCCCCGCGAGAGATTGTCCACCAGAGACCATTCCTCGGCGATGCGCGCGGGGTGGTGCAGCGGGGAAACGACGCTGCCGGCCCGAATCTGGATGCGTTCGGTGACGGCGGCAATGGCGGCGCTGGCGACGGCCGGATTCGGGTAAAGCCCGCCGAAGGAATGGAAGTGGCGCTCCGGCGTCCACACGGCCTTGAAGCCATGCTGGTCGGCGAACTTCGCGCCCTCGAGGAGCAGACGGTAGCGGTCGTTGGCGTCCGTGCCGGCTTCGCTCGCAAAATAGAAGAGGCTGAAGTCGAGCGGGCGCTGACGCGGGGCGGCGGGGCGGGCGCTGGTGCGACCCGGGAGACGGGCCTCGTCGGCCAGGATCACGACCTTGAAGCCACGGGTGAGCGTCCAAAAAATCTCCAGCACGGAAATGTCGAAGGAGATGCTCGTGACGGCGAGCCAGACGCCCGGGGTCGCGCCGGGCGAATGCTCGAGGGCCTGGTCCATGCCCGTGAAGAAATTCACGACATTGCGGTGCGTGACCATGACGCCCTTCGGATTGCCGGTGGAGCCGGAGGTATAGAGGACGTAGGCGAGATGTTCCGGACCGGTCACGGCCGGCGTGGTGGCGGGCGCGGCCGTCCCAGCGTTGGTGGTTTCCGGCGCATCCACGCAGATGACGGTCGAGCTGTGCGGCGGCAGCCGCGAGAGGAGGCTCAATTGCGTGAGCAGGACCGGCGCCTGCGAGTCCTGCAGCATGAAACCGATGCGCTCCTTGGGATAGGTGGGATCAAGCGGCACGTAGGCGCCGCCGGCCTTCTGAATGGCGAGCAGCCCGATCATCATTTCAAGCGAGCGTTCCACGCAGACGCCCACCAGCACATCGGGACCGATGCCCTGCGCCCGGAGCTGGCGGGCGAGCCGGTCGGCCCGTTCGTTCAGCTGGGCGTAGGTCAGTTCCTGGTCGTCGAACACCAGCGCCACCGCGTCGGGCGTGCGGGCGGCCTGTTCCTCGAACAGTTCGTGGACACAGCGGTGGTGGGGATAGTCCGCGAGCGTGGCGTTCCAGCCGATGAGCATTTCGGCGCGCTCCGGCGCGGTCAGCAGCGGCAGGGTGGAAAGGCGCATCGAGGGATTCACCGCCATGCCCTCGAGCACCGTCTGAAAGTGTCCGAGGAACCGGCGGATGGTGGCGCCTTGGAAAAGATCGAGGGCGTATTCCGCCGTGACCTGCAGCGAGCCGTCCTCGAGTTCGGACGCCCAGACGGTGAGGTCGGACTTCGCGGTGCCGGTGTAAACGGGTTCGATGGAGAGCCGGAGGCCGCCAAGCCGGAGGGCGGTAACGGGCATGTTCTGCAGGGCGAAAAATATCTGGCAGATGGGATCGAAGCTGAGGTTGCGGGACGGTTGCAGCTCCTCGACGAGTTTCTCGTAGGGCATCGCGCGGTGGTCGTAGGTGGCGAGCGCCACCGAGCGGACCCGGGCGAGCAGCTCCTGCACGGTGGGATCGCCGGACAGGTCGGTGCGCAGCGGCAGCGTGTTGATGAAGAAGCCGACGATATTTTCGGTCTCCGCGTGATCGCGCCCGGCGAAGGGTGAGCCGACCACCAGGTCGGTGCTGCCCGTTTGCCGATGGAGCACGACCTTGAAGCCCGCGAGCAGCGTCATGAACAGCGTGACCCGCTCGCGGGAGCTGAGGGTCTTCAGCTGCGTGATGAGACTGGCGGGCAGCGTGAGGCTCACGGTGTCCCCGGTGTGGGTTTGGAGGGGCGGGCGCGCGTGATCAGCCGGCAACTCGAGGAGCGCGGGGGCGCCCGTCATCTGTTTTTTCCAGTAGGCCGTCAGCTGTTCCAGCGGGCGGCCCTGGAGATGTTCCTGCTGCCAGGCGGCGAAGTCACCGAATTGCAGCGGCCGCTCTCCCAGGTCCGGTTCCCGGCCCAGGATTTCGGCTTCGTAGCAGAGTCCGAGTTCGCGATAGATGATGCCCATCGACCAGCCGTCGGAGGCGCTGTGGTGCATCACGAGCATCAGCGCATGCCGCGTGGGCTCGAGCCGGAACAGTTGCACGCGGATCGGCAGATCCTGCGTAAGGTTGAAGGAGGCGCGGGCCACGGCGCCGGTGAGCCGCTTCAGCTCCGATTCCTTTTCAGATTCGGGCCGGGCGGTCAGGTCGGTGACGGGCATCTCCAGATGGAAATCCGCGCGCACCAGTTGCACGGGTTCGGAGCCCACCTGGCCGAAATAGGTGCGCAGCGCCTCGTGGCGGGCCACCACCCGGTTGAGCGCGCGCCGGAGCGCGCGTTCGTCCAGCGGCCCGTCGAGCCGGATCAGATAAGGAATGTTGTAGAGGGCGGAGCCGGGATCCATCTGTTCCAGAAACCACAGCCGGCGCTGACCGGACGAGGCGGGCGTCGGAGCGGACACAGAGGCCGGCAGAGTGTCGTCGGCGACGGGAGCGAGGGTTTCAGGAGTTTCCATGGTGGGACGGGTGGAAGAGTGAATGGGTCAGGTGGCGACGCGCAGGGCGCCCACGGAAATGGCTTCGAGGGACGGCGTAGAGTCAGCTTCGGCCGGTTCGGGTTCCGGACGCGTTTCGCGAGCCGGCCCCGGGGGGGGCGGTGGAACCGAGGCAACGCGGGCGGCGGTGGCGGCTTCGGGCGCGCGGTCCGGCGCCTGCACCTCGCCGCGACCCAGCAACTCGATTTCGCCACCCGGTAACCGGCGGCCCCGATCACCGGTGCGGAACAAGCGCGCCCCCGGCAGCCGGCGGAAAGGATCGGCAATGAACGGGCTGGTCGTGGCGGCGGGGGTTTGCCGATAGCCGCCGGCCAGTGAATCGCCGCCGACATAAATATCCCCGGGCAGGCCCACGGGCACCGGCTGGAGGTGGGCGTCGAGCAGATGGATCTGCAGGTTGGCCAGCGGCCGACCTTCCAAGGTCGTCGCGCGGCCGGCGGTGATGGCTGCCGCCATGCACGCTCCCGCGGTTTCAGTGGTATCGTAGAAATTGCCCAACGCGGCCCCACAGGGGAGCAGGCGGTCGGCGAGTTCCCGCGACAATGGTCCGCCGCGCGAAAACAGGCGGAGGGTCGGGGAGCCCGTCCAGCCGGTTTCGAGCAAGCGGCGCCAGACGGAGGGCGTCGCCAGCATGACCGTGGGTTTGCTGGTGATGGTGCGCGTGGCGAGCTGGAGCGGGCGCACCAGCTCAAGCGACGAAGCCAGTTCCACGCGCGCACCAAACAGGAGCGGCAGCAGCAAATCGGTGATGGCCGCGGCCGAGGAAAGTTCCGCGGTGGCGAGCAGCCCATCCGCGGGCTCCAGCCGGACGAGTTGTTGCGTCGCATGCAGCATGCTCACCAGGGCGCGGTGGGAATATTCCACCGGGCGGGGGTTGCCGCCGGTGCCGGCCGAGCGGGCCACCCAGGCGGCGTCATCGTGGCCGGTGAGCGTCGCGAGCACGGCGTCATCGGCCCGGTGGATGTCCCCGGCCGCGGCGTCGAGGAGGATCAGCGGCCGCGACTCGGGCAGGTGGGTCCGCAGCGCCGTTTCGGTCAGCACGAGGTCGGCCCGGGCGTCATCGAGCAGGCGCGCTTGCAGCGGGACCAGCACCGTTGGGTCCAGCGGCAGCACCATGCCGCCGGCTTTCATGATACCGATCACCCCAATGATCACGTCGACTGGTCGCGAGAGGCAGAGGCCGACGCACGAGCCGGGTTTCACGCCGCTCGCGCGCAGGTGACGGCCCAGCTGGTTCGAGCGGCGTTCGAGTTCACCGTAGGTCAGGCCGGTAAGGGCGGGCGCTTCCGGGGCGGCGGCACTGCGCGCGGTGACGAGCTCATGCACGGTGGCGTCGCGCGGGTAGTCGAGATGGGTGTTGTTCCAGTCGGCCAACAGGCGGCGCTGTTCGGGAGCGGTGAGCAGGGGCAGGGTGGAAATCCGGAATTGTGGGTGGGTGACGCAGGCGTCCAGCAGCACCCCATAGTGGCCGAGCATCCGCTGAATGAAGGCGGGGGAAAACAGGGCGGCATCGTATTCGGCGCGGATGCCCAGATGGCCCCCGTGGTCCACCACGTGGAAGACCAGTTCGCAGGGGCAGGCGCCGGCGCTCAAGTCCAGCTCCTGCACGCGCAGGCCGGGCCATTTGACCGGCTCGGGACTCCGGTGTTCGTGCCGAAACCAGATCGGACAGTTGATCGCCAGTTCGGCGGGGGACGTTTCTGCGGAGGGGGAGGACTGGTCGCAAGGATGGGCCAGCACATCCTGCACTTCCGTCCGCACGCGCGCCAGCAGCCGGTTGAGCAGCGGGTCGCCGGACAGGTTGGTGCGGAGCGGCACCAGCAGGGTGCCGGGTCCGGGGAACCGGTCGGGGGAGGGATCGGGACGGTTCGGCACGCCGAGAGCGAAAACCAGATCCGTTTCGCCGGCATAGCGGTGCAGCAGCACCGCGAAGACCGTCAACAACACGATGAAGGGAGTGGTGTCCTCGCGGCGGGCGAAGGACTCGACGGCGTGGCACTGCGTCGCCGGTAATTCGCGCTTTTCGCAGCGGGCCCCGGACGCGTTGCGCGGACGGTCGCCCGGCAGGTGGAGGCCGGCGGGAGCGCCCGCCAGTTTTTCCCGCCACCAGCCGGGGTGGGCCGCGCCCACCCCGGCTTCGCGGCCCATGACATCCGCATAGTGATGAGACAGGGGCGGCAGAGCGGGCGAAGTCGCGCGGCGGAAGGCCTCGTGGCAGGCGGCCAGTTCGCGGAGGAGGATCGTCAGTGAATCATGGTCGAAGATGCCCCGGTGCAGCGTGAGGACGAGGATGCCCTTGGTTTCCCCAAAAAGATAAAGCTGCGCGCGCAGCAAAGGCAGACGCTGGGCGTCGAAGGGTCGTGCGGCCTCCTCCTGGGCCAGGCGGAAGGCCTGGGCTTCGCGCCCACCCTCCGGCAGGAAGCGCAGGTCGATAACGGGCACCGGCACATGCAACGCCGGGGCCACGACCTGGACCATTTGTCCGTCCACCAGCTCAAACCGGGTCCGGAGAATATCGTGCCGGGCGACGACGGCATTGAGTGCCCGGGCAATCAGGGAGGCGTCGAGCGGACCTTCGAGGTGAAGGGCCACGGGGAAATTGCCCACCGGCTGGCCGGTATGCCGCCGTTCCAGCGAACGGATCTGTTGCTGACTGACGGAAGCGCGCGGCCATCCGTGCGGAGAAGAAGGAGCAGGACTCATGGTGGCTAACAGCGTTGGGCGATTTCCCGCCGGCCCGGAGCGGCCGGCGATCTGGCCAGCGGCCCGATGGCCGCGGCCAGGCTGGCGATGGTGGAGTGATCAAAAAGATGCCGCACGGACAGCGTGAGACCGAGGGTGGCGTTAAGCCGGGAGACCACCTGCGCAGCCCGCAGGGAATGGCCCCCGAGAAGAAAGAAATCATCGCCGGTGTTCAGGTCCTGACGGCCGAGCACCTCGCGCCAGGCGTCCGCGATGATGCTTTCGACCCCCGGCCGCGGGGCCACCGCGGGGCCGCTGGCCGTCTGGGGCGGGGCCGGTTCCGGCAATTGCCGGCGGTCGATCTTGCCGTGGGTGGTGAGCGGCCACGATTCCAGGGCCACATACGCGGCGGGCACCATGTAGGCGGGCAGCCGCTGGTGGAGAAATTCCGCGAGTTCCCCGGCGGCCGGAGGATTGCTGCCCGGCCGGGTCAGCAGGTAACCCACCAACCGGGCTTCGCCGGCCTCCTCGGGCCGGCAGGTGACGAGGCATTCGCGCACGGCGGGATGCCGGCTGAGCGCCGCCTCGACTTCGCCCGGCTCGATCCGGTGCCCGCGAATCTTGATCTGTTCGTCGGCGCGGCCGAGGTAGTCCAGCTGGCCATCCTCGCGCCACCGGACGAGGTCGCCGGTCCGGTAGAGCCGGCTGCCCGGGGTTTGGTCAAACGGATGCGGGGCAAATTTTTCCGCGGTGAGCCCGGACCGGTGGTGATAACCCGCCGCGAGCCCGACTCCGCCGAGGTAGAGCTCGCCGGGGACTCCGACCGGCAGCAGCCGCTGGTGGCGGTCGAGCACGTAGACTTCGGTGTTGGCCATGGGCCGGCCGATGGCCGGCGCGCCCTGGCCGGAGGCCGGAACCAGGCCCGAGGTGGCGAGCACCGTGCATTCGGTCGGGCCGTAGTGATTGAAGAGCGCACACGGCAGCCGTTGGCCCGGCCACCGGCGGAGACGGTCGCCACCCGTGAGAATCGCGCGCAGCGAGGTTTTCTCCGGCCAGCGCTCCTCCATGACGGCTTCGGCCAGGGGAGTGGGCAGGAAACAGAGCGTGATGCGGCGCTCGGTCAGCCAGCGCACGAGCCGGGCGGGCGCGCAACGGGCATCGCCATGCGGAATGTGAACGCTGGCGCCGGCCGCGAGGTAAGGCCAGAGTTCCCAGACGCACGCGTCGAAGGCCGGACTGGCGATCTGCGTGGCGCGGTCGGCGGGGCTTACTTCATAAGTGTTCCGGTGCCACGCCACGAGATTGGCCAGGCTGCGATGCCGGATGACCACCCCTTTGGGCTGTCCAGTCGAGCCGGAGGTGTAGATCAGGTAGGCCGGATCCCCCGGCGAGACCAGGGTGTCCGCTGTGGGGCGGAGGTTGCTCAAGACAGGAATGGGCTGGTCGACCAGAATGCGATGCGCCTCGGTGGAGGAAAAATGTCCGGCGAGCTTCTGCTGCGTGAGCAGAATGTTTAGTCCCGCGTCCTTGATCAGAAACTCCCGCCGCTCCGCCGGGTAGGACGGATCGAGCGGCACATAGGCTCCGCCCGCCTTGAGCACGGCCAGCAAGGCCACCACGAGATTGACGGAGGGCTCGAGGCAGACGCCGATGAACCTGCCCGGGCCGGCGCCGAGTTGGTGCAGATGCCGGGCGAGTTCCGTGGCCTGCTGGTTCAGTTCCCCATAGGTGAGTTCACGGTGGTCATCAGCCACGGCCAGGGCGAGGGGAGCGCGGGCCGCCTGTTCCTCGAACAGGTGATGCACGCACAGGTCATCCTCGAAATCGACCGGGTGGAGATTCCAGTCGTGCAGCAGGAGGTGCTTTTCCGCGGCGGTGAGCATCGGCAGTTCCGCGAGCGTGCGGTCGGGATGCGCGGCCAGCCCGTCGAGCAGCGTGGTGAGATGCCCGAGCAGGCGGTCAATCGCGGGTGCCGTGAAGCGGGCGGCATCATACGAGAGGGCGAGCTGCAACGCGGCGCCGCCGGCGGCATCGAGGGCGAGCGCCTGGTTGGTGTGGTTGTGCACCACGAAGGACCGCTGCGCCCAGCCGTCGTCCTGGCTGCGCAGGACGGTGTCCCACGACGGTTCCTGGTAGCTGACGATGGACTCAAAGAAAGGCGCGCCGGCGGGCACCGCGCACCATTTCCGCAGGGCGGTAAGCGGCACGTGCTCGTGCGCGCGCAGATCGACCCATTGCTGACGGAGCCCGCCCAGCCAGCCGGCCACGCGGGCCGTCGGCGGCACCGCGACCCGCACGGGCACGGTGTTGATGAGCAAGCCCACGATGTTTTCCGCGCCGTGAACCGAGCCGTGCCGGCAGGCGCGCACGGCTCCGAAAACCACCTGTTCCTCGCCGCTGCAACGACTCAGGAGCAGCGCCCAGGCGGCCTGGACGAGGGTGTTCATCGTCAGACCATGCTGGCGGGCAAAGGACTGGAGCACCGCGGTGCGCGCCTCGGTCAGGACAAGATTCCGCCGGGCCGGACCGGACCCGGGATCAGCGGACGATCGGGCGGAGGCACCCGGCAGCGGGGTGGGGACGCGAAAGTCGGCGAGGGCCGCCTCCCAATAGGCGGCGGAGGCATCCGGGTCCTGCTCCTGGAACCAGGCCAGATAGCGGGCGTAGGGCACCGCCGGTGGCACCGCCGGTCCGCGACCTGCGGCCAAGGCCTCGCTCGCGGCAAAGAGTTCCCGGAAAAGCACGATCAGGGACCGCCCATCGAGCAGCAGATGGTGAAAGGTGAACAGCACGCGATGCGCTTGCGGCGCGAGTTGCACGATGTGCACGCGCCACAGAGGGGCGACGGCGAGGTCGAGCCCCCGGGCGCGATCATGCTCCAGCAACTGGTGCCAGCGTTGCTCCTGGAGGGCGGGAACCAGGTCGCACCAGTCTGCCCGCGAGATTTCCGTCCGGGGGGCGGCCTGGACTTCCTGCACGGGCGGCTGCCCCGGCCCGGCCCAGCGGAAAGCGGTGCGCAGGATCGCATGGCGTTGCGCCAGCCATTGCCAGGCGGACTCGAAGGCGGGCGGCAGCGCTTCGGGCAAACCGATGACAATCTGCACCAGATCCACGCTCGTGGCTCCGCCCGTTGCATGATGGGAAAGCATGCCCGCCTGCAGCGGTGAGAGCGGATGAACTAGACTGGCGTTGGCCGCAGGCATCGGGTTTTCGAGCAACATCCTACCGTCAATTCACCGATGACTGTAGTGGGTGGGGACCTGCCCAGCGGGAAATTATCACCCACCGGGGGGACTACCGTGGGCCGAGCCGAGCCCGTGCCGGGACGGGTTTCCACCCCCGAAAGAGGGCGCAGGCCCCATGATAATGCGTCCGGCGTCCGGTTACCTTCCCCCGCATGTCGCTTCCCCTGTCCTCCACTTTGAATCCGTTTCTGCCCCTGCTGCCCGCGGCGGCGAAGTCCCGGCGCTGGCCGGTGCCGATCCTGGGTGTGCCCGTCGATCCCGTCACGATCCACGAGGCACTCGGGCGCATCGCCGACATGATTGCCAGCGGCCAGCCGCACTATGTGGTGACGCCCAATGTGGATTTTCTCGTGCAGGCGAAACGAAATCCGGAATTGCACCGCATCCTCTGCGAGGCGGATTTAGTGCTGTGCGACGGGCAGCCGCTGGTCTGGGCCTCGCGGCTCATGGGCAATGCCCTGCCCGAGCGGGTGGCCGGAGCCGATCTGGCGCCGCGGTTGATTGCGCAGGCGGAGAAGATGGGGCACCGGATTTTCCTGCTGGGGGCCACCCCCGAGTCCAATGAGCAGGCCGTGACCCGTTTGCAAAAACGCCACCCGCGCCTGCAGGTGGCGGGCGCGTATGCACCTCCCTTCCGAGCGTTGGCCGAAATGGACCACGAGGAGATCCTTTGCCGGGTTCGCGCCGCCGAGCCGGACATTCTTTTCGTCTCGTTTGGCTGTCCGAAGCAGGAGCAGTGGATTGCCATGCACTACCGGCAGCTTGAGGTTCCTGTGTGCCTGGGCGTCGGCGCGACCATCGATTTTCTGGCCGGGCGGGTGTCGCGCGCCCCGGTCTGGATGCGGGCGAACGGCCTGGAGTGGACCTACCGGTTGCTGCAGGAGCCGCGCCGGCTGTTCCGCCGCTACTTGACGGACCTCTGTTGTTTCGGCCCGGACCTGCTGGCGCAGGAATGCACCCAACTTCGTCGCGGGCTGCTGCCCACCGGCGGGAGCGTGGTGACGGTGTCGAGCGCACCCTCGGGCGTGGAGGTGAGGGCGACCGGCGTGCTGGACCGCGCCGTGCTCGAGCGGCATGGCGTGGTGCTGGCTCCGCTCAGCGAGGGGCAGTGCGACTGCCGGCTGGACGTGAGCGCGGTCAGTTTTATCGATGACACGATGGCGGCCGCGCTGACGGTGTGGCACCGGCGCCTGCGCCGCGCCGGACACCGGTTGGTGCTGGTCACCTCGGCAAAAAGCACGCTGCGCCTGCTGCGGCAGGCCTGCCTGGATCATCTGGAAATCCATCGTTCCGGCGCCGCCCTGACATGAACATCGGTCTAACCACCTCGGTGGTCCAACGCGGGCGCAGCGGGGTGGCGCAACATGTCTTTGCCCTGCTCCGCGCCCTGCGTGCGGAGGCGAGCCGGCATCATTTCAAGCTCTTCGTGCTGGAGGAGGACCGTCCACACTTCGCCTTTGCCGCGGACCGCATGGAGCTGGTGACCGTGTCCGAGCGCTTCCGGCCCCCGGTCGCGGACATCGGCTGGCATCAGGCCGTGCTGCCGGGACTCGCCCGGCGGCACGGGCTCGACGTGCTGCACGTGCCCAGTTACCGGCGCATGGTTCACACGGCGCCTTGTGCGAGTGTCGCGACCATCCACGACCTGGCGGCGTTTCACGTCGCGGGCAAATACGATTGGGCCCGGATGTTTTACGGCCGGGTGGTGGCCCGCCGGCTGGCGCAGCGGCAGGACGGCATCATTGCCGTGAGTCACGCGACCGCGCGGGATCTCGGACGTTATTTCCAACTCGAACCCGCGCAGGTGCAGGTGGTGGAGAACGGTCTCGACCACGAGCGCTTCCAGCCCGGCCCGGCGGACGAGGCCCGCGCGTGGGCCTCGGCGCGCGGAGTCAACCAGCCATTTTTCCTCTACGTGGCCCGCCTGGAGCATCCCGGAAAAAACCACGTGCGGCTGATTGAAGCGTTCAGCCGTTTCAAGGCCCGCACCGGTTCCGACTGGCAGCTGGTGCTCGGCGGGGCGGACTGGCACGGCGCGGAGGTGGTGCACCGCTGCATCAACGAGTCGCCCCATGCCGCCGACATCCGGCGCCTCGGATTTGTCAGCGATGGTGATCTGCCGTCGTGGTATCGGGCGGCGGGTGCGTTCGTCTATCCCTCGTTGTTCGAGGGTTTCGGCATGCCGCCGCTCGAGGCGATGGCTTGCGGCTGCCCGGTCGCCTGCTCGCCCCGCGGCGCGCTGGCGGACACGGTCGGGAAGGCGGCTGCCCTGGTGGATCCCGAAAGCATTGAGTCGCTGGAGCAGGAGCTCGAGCGGCTGGCCACGGACGCGGACTGGCGGGCCACCCTCCGCCAGGCGGGGCTGGGGCAGGCCGCGAAGTTTAACTGGGGACGCACGGCGGCTGGGACCATGGAGGCCTACGGCCGCGCCCTCGAGAAGCGGGCGCGGGCGCGCCACCTTACGGGAAGCCGCCTGACCCCCAGCCGGGGTGTCTGCGGCGCAGAGTTGCGGGATTCACCCCGCTGACTTTTTGCCCCTGATCGCCTATCTTTTGCTGCAACAGCTCACCATCTCATGAACACCTTCCTCACGCTACTCGTCCGCCAGGATCATTCGCTCCAACTGGCCGCTCATCTGGCCGCCGGCATTCTTAGCCTGGTGCTGCTCACGGGTGCAGCCCAGCCTCGCCCGAATCCCCCGGCGGAGCCCGCCGCGCAGGTCCTTGAGGCGCGGGTCGCCCTCGCCCCCACATTGATCGTGGCTGCCACGCCCTGACGCGTGGCCTCAGCTCAAGCGTCCGCGTAACCGTTTTCGTCCGCGTCCGGACGGTGGGTTTCCTTTCTTCCAGCACCATTATCCATCGTGCCTTTCTCCCCGGTCCCTTCCTCCCGCTGGCGGGCAGCGCTCTCCACCCTCGTGGTGCTCGCCGCTTCGATCGTTTTTCCGTCTTCACTGGACGCCCAATCGGCATCACCGGACGCCCGCAAGGTGCGGGAGCCGGCGACGCCCGCGAAAATCATCGAAGACAGTATCATCATCCGGCTCAAGCCGGGCCAGAACCTGGACTGGCTGCATCGCCAGCTTGGCACCCGTGGCCGGAAGCTGCTGCGTCAGGCCCAGGGGGCCGACCTGGAGGTGGTGAAGATTCCGCGCGGCCAGCAGAAAAAAATCCTGGAGACGCTCCGGCAGAGCGGGGCGGTGGATTACGCCGAACCCGATTACGAGCTGAACGCGCTGGCGGAGCCCAATGATTTTCGTTTCTGGGACGGGTCGCAGTGGAACCTGAAAAACACCGGCATCTATGGCGGCACCCCGGGAGCGGATATCGACGCCGCCGTCGCGTGGGACACCCGCACCTCGGCCGCGGGCCTGGTGGTGGCGGTGGTGGACACCGGCGTCCGCACCACCCATGAGGACCTCCAGAGGAACCTCTGGAAAAACCCGGGCGAGAGCGGCCTGGACGGCAACGGGATCAACAAGGGGAGCAACGGAAACGACGACGACAACAATGGTTACGTCGATGATGTTCACGGCATCAACACCCTCAATCATTCGGGCAACGTGCAGGATGATTATGGCCACGGCACGCATGTGAGCGCAATCATCGGGGCGACCGCCAACAACGGCGTCGGGGTGGTCGGCGTGGCTTGGGAAGTGAAGATCATGGCGCTGAAATTTCTCAACGGCCAGGGGCAGGGGACGATTTCCGGAGCCATCGAGTGCCTCGACTACGCGCGCGCGCGCGGCGCCAAAATCGTGAATGCCAGCTGGGGCTCCTACGAATTCACGTCCCAAGCGCTCCGGGATGCCATCACCAGCCTGCGCACTTCCGGAATTATTTTTGTCGCCGCCTGCGGCAACAGCGCGGGCAACAACGATGCCAATCCGCTCTTTCCCGCCAGCTACGAGTTCGACAACATCATCGCCGTCGCGGCCAGCAACCGGACCGACACCGCCGCGGCCTACAGCAATTGGGGCGCGACGACCGTGGATCTCGCGGCGCCGGGCTCACCCGTTTTTTCCGCCTGGAATCGCTCCGACAGCGATTACGTCTATATGGAGGGAACCTCGATGGCCGCTCCGCACGTGGTCGGCGTCGCGGCCCTCGTGTGGGCGGGTAATCCCGCCTTCACCTACCAGCAGGTGATCGCCAAGATCCTTGCGAATACCGACCCGCTGCCCGCTTTTGCCGGCCGCAACGTCAGCGGCGGACGCCTGAATCTCGCGAAAGCCCTGTCGGGAACGCCACCGCCCCCGCCGCCGCCGCCACCGGGCACGCGATCGGATGTCGTCTGGGTTGACGATGCGATACCGGCGGGTGCATGGACCAGCACATCCGGTGGCGACACTTGGAATTGGGTAACTGCCGCCCCGGCGCCCCAGTCCGGCCAAAAATCCCATCAGTCCGCGCTTGTCGGCGGTTATCACGACCATACTTTCCAACAAGCGAGTGCCACGCTCCAGGTTGCGACCGGTGACATCCTGTTCGTCTATGTATATGTTGATGCGGTCAATCGACCGCGCGAAATCATGCTGTCCTGGAGCAACGGTTCTTGGGAGCATCGTGCGTTCTGGGGTGAGAATCTGATTCCTTATGGCACGTCTAACACGCCCGGCCGTCGCTACATGGGAGCGGTGCCCGCCGGTGGCGGTTGGGTGCGCCTGGAAGTTCCCGCCAGCGCAGTCGGCCTTGAGGGTGCGACCGTCACGGCGATGAGTTTTACACTCTACGACGGCCGCGTGACGTGGGACACGGCCGGGCGCAACACCGCGACGCCTTGAGAAAAATTTCCGGAAAAATTCCGGCTGCGGGGTGTTGGCTGACCCTGATGGTAGGTAAAGACCCGATAGGCAAACACCGCCCACGGGGGTAGGCTGACAGCGTATGGCCGACACAAAATCGAGGAAGCAGGTGATCGTGGTCGAGGATGATAAAAACGACTACACCCTGATCAGCCATGCCCTGCAGGAAAGTGGCGAGGCCTTCAACCTTCGCCGGGTCGATACGGCCGAAGAACTCGACGAGGAGCTGCTGCGACTCGCGCCGGACCTCGTGCTCTGCGATCATGCCGGCGCGACTTGGGACAGCTTTGCCGTGCTGGAGCGGGTGCGGGCCTTTCAGCCCTCGACCCCCTTTGTGGTGGTGAGCGGCTTGTTGGACGAACACACCCAGGCCGAACTGCGTTCGCGCGGCGCGGACGGCTGCGTGCGCAAAAACGAGCTGGCTGAGCTGGCGCTCGTGGTGGAACAGGTGTTGCGGCTGCGGGCCGAGGACCAGTGGAAGAAGGTCGAGGAGATCCGCCGGAGCCTCCCGCCGCTGCCGATCCCGGGCCGGCCTCGCGCGCGTTTCGCGCTGCAGGCCTGCGGCTGATCGCGCGTCGCGGGCAAAAAGTCCGGAGCCTGGCTGGGGCTCTGCGACTTCCGTTTGTGGGTGTTCACCCACTTAGCTGGCGGGGGCAGGGGGCTTATGGTCAAATGGCCGGCGTGCGGAAGGGTTTCGCGACGGCGATTTCATGAAGAAGGAAATTCAGATCCTGATTGTCGAGGACATGCCCGCGGACGTCGTGCTAATCAACCACGAGCTGCGGAAAGGGGGACTGCTTTTCCGCGTCCAGCGCGTGACCACCGGCAAGGAATTGCTGCGGGCGCTGGCCAACGGCACCCCGGACCTGATCCTGTCGGATCATGGCCTGCCGCAGTTTGACGGGTTTTCCGCCCTGGCGATAGCGCAGCAGCACTGCCCGGATGTGCCGTTTCTCTTTGTGACCGGTTCGATGGGCGAGGAGGTGGCGATCGAGAGTTTGAAAAAAGGCGCCACGGATTACGTGCTGAAGAGCCGCCTCGACACGCTGGTCCCGGCGGTGTTGCGGGCGCTCCGGCTGGCCGAGGAGCGCCGCCGGCGGCGCGAGGCGGAACAGGCGCTCGCCGAAAGCGAGGATCATTTCCGGACGCTGGTGGAGAGCGTGAAGGACTACGCGATCTTCATGCTCGACACCGACGGCCACGTGGCGACGTGGAACACCGGGGTGGAAGTCATTCTCGGTTACCGGGCGGAGGAAATTCTCGGCCGCCACCACGGCTGCCTCTATCCGGAGTCGGAGGGTGATCAGGGATTGCCCACCCGGGCGCTCGAGGCGGCGGCGAGGCACGAGCGGACGGAGCAGGAAGGCTGGCGGGTCCGGCGCGATGGCACGCGGCTGGTCGCGAGCACGGTGATCACCGCGCTGCGCCAGCCCGACGGCCAGCTGCGGGGCTTCGCCGTCATCCTGCGCGACGAGACGGAACGCCGCCGCGCCGCGGAGGATCTGCGGCAAAGCGCCGCGCGCCACACCGCAATCGTGGAATCGGCCATCGATGCGATCATGTCGATCGACCACGAGGGTTATGTCCGGGAATGGAATTCCGCGGCGGTGCGGCTGTTCCAATATTCGCGCGAGGACGCGGTCGGACGGAAGATCGACACCCTGATCGCCGCGCCCGCCTTGTTGGCCCTCTACCAGCAGGGCCTGGCCCAATATCTCGTGACCGGGGTGGGCAGCCTGATCGGGCGGCCCGTCGAAATGACGGCCCGCCGGGCCGACGGTTCGGAGTTCGTCATTGAGCTGGGCATTGCCCGCATCGCCGGTTCCACGCCGGCCCTTTATTCGGCGGTCATTCGCGATGTCACCGAGCAGAAGGCGGCGGCGGCGGAAATCGGGCGCCTGAACGCCGAGCTGGAGCAACGCGTGCGCGACCGCACGTCGGAACTGGAGACCGCGAACCACGAGCTCGAGTCGTTCAGCTATTCCGTCTCCCACGACCTGCGCGCGCCCCTGCGCCATATCGGGGGATTCGTGGACATGCTGCGCACGCGCGCCGAGCCGCAGCTTGATGCCGAGAGCCGGGAACTGCTGCGGGGGATCTCGACCGCCGCCGACCGGATGACGCGGCTGATCGAGGCGCTGCTGACCTTTTCCCGCACGGGCCGCACCGATCTCAAGCGGCAGTGCGTCCCGCTCGGTGACCTCGTGCAATCCGTGCGCACCGAACTGCAGACCGAAACGGGCCGGCGCCGGATTGACTGGCGCATCGGAACCCTGCCCGAGGTGGAGGGCGATGCGGACCTGCTGCGACAGGTGGTGGTCAACCTCCTGGCCAACGCGCTTAAATACACCCGGCCGCGGGCGATCGCGCGAATCGAGGTGGGCGCCCACCACGAGGATGGCATGGTGGTGTGCCATGTGCGCGACAACGGGGTGGGCTTTGACCCGCGCTACCTGGACAAGCTCTTCAGTGTTTTCCAGCGCCTGCACACGGCAGCGGAGTTCGAAGGCACCGGCATCGGCCTGGCCACGGTGCGGCTCATCATCCAGCGCCATGGCGGCCGGGTGTGGGCCGAGGGCAAGCTGGACCGGGGCGCCACCTTTTATTTCTCCCTGCCAGCCACCCCGGAGGCGGACCGCCCATGAAACGATTTCCCCTCATGCTGGTGGCCGACGACGATGAGAACGACCTGCACATGATCGCGCGCGCCCTGCCGCGGGACGAACCGGCCTGCCCGGTGAGATTCCTGCACGACGGCGCCGAGGTGCTGGACTATCTTTATGCGCGCGGCCAGTTCGCGCAGCCGGTGCCGGAAAGGCCGGGCCTGCTGCTCCTCGATCTGCACATGCCGCGGCGCAACGGCTGGGACGTGCTGCGCGAGGTCAAGGGCGATGCCTGCCTCCGGTCCATCCCCATCGTGATCTTTTCCTCCTCCGACCGGGAGCCTGACATCCGCTCGTGCTACGAACTCGGGGCCACGGCCTATGTGGTGAAACCCGTGGACCCTGCGGCCTTCCGGCAGGCCGTCGAGAGAATCCAGGCTTTTTGGATCCTTTGCAACCGGACGCCGGAGCGCGGGGCGCATGCCCTTCCGCCCGCGCGAATCACTCCGGCCACTCCGCCCGCGGCTCACGGCCGGCGCCATCCCGCACGGAAACTCAAAGCCGCCATCTCATGACACCCAATTTAAAAATTCTCCTCCTGGAGGACGACATCGCTGATGCCGAGATGGTGAAATATGCCCTCGGCCAGTCCGGGCTCACCTTCACGCTGGAGCGGGTGGACACGCGTGAGGAATATCTCCAGCGCCTGCGGGAATCGCCGCTCGACCTGATCCTGTCGGATTACAATCTGCCCGGCTTCGACGGGCTGAGCGCGCTGGCCCTCGCCCGCGAGCATGCGCCCGACACCCCCTTCATCTTTGTCACGGGCACGCTGGGCGAGGAGCGGGCCATCGAAACGCTGAAACGCGGGGCGAGCGACTACGTGCTGAAGAACACGCTGACGCACCTCGTGCCGGCGGTGCACCGCACCCTGCGCGAGGCCGCCGAGCGCGCCGACCGGAAACACGCCGAGGCGCGGCTGCGCGAATCCCACGAACAGCTGCGCGCGCTCTCGATCTACCTCCAGTATGTGCGGGAGGAGGAGCGCACCCGCATCGCCCGCGAGGTGCATGACGAGCTGGGCCAGTCGCTCACGCGCTTCAAGATGGACCTGGCGTGGGTGGGCGGCCGCCTGCCGCGCAGCCTGCGGCCGCTGCTGGACAAGATCCACGACATGTCCGCCCACGTTGATGCCACGATCCAGTCCGTCCGCCGCATCGCGACGGAACTGCGCCCCGGCATCCTCGACGACCTCGGCCTGGTCGCCGCGCTGGAATGGCAGGGCAACGAATTCCAGACCCGCACCGGGATCGAGTGCCATGTGACCAGCACGCTGCAGGACACCCTGCTCGATGCCGACTTGAACACCGCGTTCTTCCGGATCTTCCAGGAGACCCTGACCAATATCATGCGGCACGCCAACGCGACCCGCGTGGACGTCAACTCCACGAAGCGGGACGGCTGCCTCGTCCTGACCGTGCTGGACAACGGGCGTGGCATCCGGGCCCACGAAATCACCGACCGGAAGTCCATCGGGCTGCTGGGCATGGAGGAGCGCGCGGCGCTGCTCGGGGGAAAATTCCTCATCGAGGGCGAACCGGACCGCGGAACCACTGTCACCGTTAAGATCCCGCTGGCCAGCCGCCGGCATCTCAGTCCCTTATCCCATGAAAATTCTGATCGCCGACGACCACGCCGTAGTCCGGCAAGGACTGAAGCAGATTCTGGCTGATGAATTCCGGCGCGCGACCTTTGGCGAGGCCGCCAACGCGCAGGAAACGATCGACCGGGTCCTGGCGGACGACTGGGATGCCGTCGTCCTCGATGTGACCATGCCCGGCCGGAGCGGGCTGGAGGCGCTGCGGGAGATCCGGAAGTCGAAGCCGCGCCTGCCCATCCTCGTGCTGAGCATGCATCCGGAGGACCAGTTTGCCATGCGGGTGCTCAAGTGCGGCGCCTCGGGTTACATGACGAAGGAGAGCGCCCCCGCGGAACTCGTCGGCGCCCTGCGGAAGGTGATGAGCGGCGGTCGCTACGTCAGCGCGGCGCTGGCCGAGAAGATGGCCGAGCACATGGGCACCGACTTTGCCCGCGCCCCGCACGAGCGCTTGTCGAACCGCGAGTTCCTGGTGTTGCGTCTGCTCGCCTCGGGCAAGACGGTCAGCCAGGTCGCCGGAGAACTGTCCCTCAGCGTGAAGACCATCAGCACCTATCGGACGCGCATTCTGGAAAAGATGGTGATGGCCAACAACGCGGAACTTACCCACTACGCGATCCAGAACAAGCTGGTTGAGCAGGCCGCGCTGGGGTGAGCGGGCGGGTGAATGGAGGTCTTCACCCACTCATGCTGCCCGGCGATTTTCGCTAGGGTTCCACCGTGCAGGACAGTGTTGCCATCACCTCGCAGGCCCCATCGCCCCCGACGGGCGTCGGATGACCCGCGAGTCCGGCTTCACCCTATCCCCTGCGAATCCCGCCGCATGAAATCAAAGGTTGAATTAGATCCGGTGTCATCTTCCCCGTCCACGCTCGGTGTCGTCAACGAAGCCGCGACTGCCAACGGAACGCTGCAACTGAACGGCAGTGCTCCCCGCCGCCGGGCACCCGCGGCCGCGCGTCCCGATAGTTCCCAGCAATGGTGGCAGCTCGCGGCCGCGGCTGTCCGCCACTGGCCCTGGATCCTCCTCGCGGTGGCCGTGGGCGTGGCCCTCGGTTCCGGCATCGGCCTGAGGATCTGGCCCGCCACCCAAACCGCGACGGCGCAGATCGTCCGCTATGACACGCCCGATCCGCGGCTTTTCCAGCCGCGGGTGATCAATCCCGCCACGCTGGTCGGCATGGTCAGCTCGGCCGAAGTGCGCACCCGCGTGGGCGCGCGACTGTCGCCGCAACTCTCCGCCGAGGAAGTGGCCGGCCGCGTCCGCATCATGCCGGTGCCGACGACCGAACTCGTCAACGTCGCGGTGTCCGCGCCCGCGGCCGCGACGGCCGCGACGCAGGCGAATATTTACGCGGAGGAGGCGGTGAAGTTCACGCAGGAGATGCAGGCCCGCGATGCCCGCGACGCCGCCCGCTATCTGGAGCAGCAGCTCGCCAACGTGGACCAGGAAATGGCCACGCTGAACGAGCGCTTCCGGGAAATCGGTGATGCGCCGGCCACGACCGGTTCGCGGGCCGTGTCGGGCACCCTCCGGGCGCGGCTCGATGATGCGCGCCTGCAACTGGCCGACCTCCAATCCCGCTATACCGATGCGCATCCGCTCGTGCAGATGCAGCAGGCCCGGGTGGCCGCGCTCGAACGCCAGGCCGGCCCCGCGGCCGAGGCCGCCGCCGCCACCCGCCCCGCCAGCGACGTGGAAATGCTCCGCGAACGCGCGCGGTCCCTGGAGGGCCAGCGCCGGGATGTCGCCAGCCGCCTGGAGATGACGCAGCTGCTCGCGCAAACCCCGCCGGGACATTACCGCGTGTTTGCCGAGGCGTCCGCCGACCGGGCCGTTCAGAACAGCCGCGGCGTCAAAATCGCCCTTTTCGCCGCCTTCCTCGGATTATGCGGCCTCGTGCTCGGCGTGCTCGGCGGCATGACCGACGAGGCGATGGACCGCCGGCTGCGGACCCCGGACGATGTCCGCCGCGTCACGCAGCTGCCGGTGCTCGCCCGTCTCGGGTCGATGGACAAGATGTCCCTCGAGAAGCGCGCCAGCTGGGCTTTCCGCACCTGGACGGCGCTGCAGAGCCGCCTGAGCGCCACGCCCAACCACGGCCTGGTCTGCGGCATCACGGCCTCCGAGTCGGGCGAGGGGCGCTCGACCTGGATCCGACTCCTGGCCGATGCCGCCAAGAAATGCGGGTTCCGCGTTGTGGTCATCACGGCCCGCCCGGAGGATGCCGTGGATTCGTCCCGCCGTTCCGAGGCCCGTCCCGCTTCCAGCGAGGCCACCTCGACCGTGCGTTTCCGGACCGGTCGCGGCGAGCCCAAATCCACCGAAGCGGTTCTGGTCGAGGAAACCACCCTGTCGGACGCGCTGCTGGGCGATCCGGCGGAGGCGGCCAACCGCATCTTCACGGACAACGGGGAGGCTTCCATTGTCCACATTCCGCTCCCGGGCTGGGTGTGGGACCTGGATCATCGCAAGGAGTGGCTCGCCTCGATCAATGCCTGGGGCGAAGAGGAAAACGTGGTCGTGCTCGTCGAGCTGCCGCCCGCCTCCAGTCCCGAGGCCGTGTTGCTCGCGCAGAATCTCCCGAACATTCTCTGGCTGACGGATGCCACCCGCGCGGATGCGCTGGAGACGCGCCGGCAGATCGAGACCCTGCGCCTGTCCAAGTGCAATCTCGTGGGCGCGGTCATGAACCGCAGCAACAGCACGCCGCTCAACGAGCGTTTCGCCCGCTGGACCGTGCCGGTGCCGGCCATGGCCGCGCTGGTGCTCGGGTTCGTCGCGCTGGCGCTGCCCGGCGGCGCGTTCGCCCAGGACGCCGCGGCCGCCCCCGTCGAGAATTTCTCCATTGTCTCGCCGGCCCAGCGCGCCGCCTGGCAGCAGGAGCTGACGCTCGGGCCGGGCGATGTCCTGCGCATCGCGCTTTATGGCGACATTGCCGGCACCCGGTCGGAGGTGGCCGTGCAGCCCGATGGCCGGCTCAGTTTCATGGAAGCCCGTGATGTGGTGGCCACCGGCCTGACGGTCGACCAGCTGCGCGCGGCACTCGACCGGCACCTTTCCGAATACCATCGCTCGGCGCGCACGATGATCACGCCGGTCGCCTTTCGCAGCAAAAAGTATCACATGCTCGGGCTCGTGGCCCAGCGCGGCGCCTTCACGCTCGACCGCCCGATGACGGTGGTCGAGGCCGTGGCCCGGGCGCGCGGATTCGAAACCAGCGCGGCTTCGGGTGACGTCATGGACCTCGCGGACCTTTCGCACGCGTTTCTGATCCGCAATGGCACGCGCCAGGCCGTCGACTTCGAGCGCCTTTTCACCGCCGGTGACCTTTCGCAAAACATCGCCGTGGAGCCGGGCGACTATTTTTATTTTCCCCCCGCCAACCTCCGCGAGGTTTATGTGCTTGGCGCGGTGGCCCGGCCCGGCCCGGCGAACGTCACGGCCCACAGCACGACGCTGCGCGCCGTGGCCACGCGCGGTGGTTTCACCGACAAGGCCTGGCGCGAACGTGTGCTCGTGGTGCGGGGCTCGCTGGCCGAGCCCATGCCGATGGTCGTGAACCTGTCCGACGTGCTCGCCGGCCGCGTGGCGGATATCCCGCTCGAGCCGCACGATATCGTTTATGTCAGCAACCGGCCCTGGTGGAAGGCCGAGGAGTTGCTGGACGAGGTGGCCTCGGCCTTTACGCAGGCGTTCGTGGTTTACTGGACCAGTGACAAGGTGATTCCGGTCGTTCCTCTCCAATGAAAACGAAAACCTTACTTTTCTCCGCCCGCGTCATCGCCGGCGGTGTCCTGGGCAGCTGCGCGATTTTCGCCGGGGGATGCACGACGAAAACCGTGCGCCAGTCTGTGGCGGCATCGCCGCAGCCCCTCGCCGATGGCGGGCAGGCCTTTGACGCCGCCTGGCTGAAGCCGCCCACCACCGCGTTCACCCTCGGTCCCGGTGACCGCCTCACCATCGATGTGGCCGGCCAGCCGGAATCGCGGATTGAGACGGTCGTCGGCCCGGACGGTAAAATTTATTATGAGATGCTGGGCGGCATCGATGTATGGGGCCGCACGCTGTCCCAGGCCCGCACCGCCCTGGAGGGCGCCCTCAAGGAATATTACCGCGAGACGCCCCGGGTTAATCTCACGCTTCAGGAAGTGGGCAGCAAGCGGGTCTGGGTGCTCGGTCGCCTGGGTGCGCCCGGCCTTTACCCGCTGAACGGCCCCACCACGCTGCTGGACGCCATTTCGGCCGCCGGTGGGCCCGCCAGCGGGCAGACGGTTGCCCAGTTGTCCACGGGCGGGACGGTGACCATGGCCAATCCCCGCACCGATGCCGGCGACCTCAGCCAGGCCTTCATCGTCCGCAAGGGCCAGCCCCTGCCGATCAACGTGAAGCGGCTCCTGCAGGACGGCGACATGTCGCAAAACATCTACCTTGAACCCGACGACCTGATCTACCTGCCGTCACCCCGCGCGCAGGAGATCTATGTCCTCGGGGCCGTCGCGCAGGCCCGCGCGGTCCGCGTGCCTGGACAGGCCACCTTGGTTTCCGCGATCGCCGCTGCCGGCGGCACGGGCCCCAATGCCCACCTGTCCAACGTCGCGGTCGTGCGGGGCGGCGTGAACAACCCCGCCATCGCCGTTTATGACTACAAGGCGATTGTCACGGGGCGGGAGCCCGACGTGCGGCTCGAACCGAACGACATCGTCTATATCCCGAAAACGCCCTATCACATCCTGGCGCGTTACCTGGACCTGATTGTCACGACGTTCGTGCGCACGGTCGGCGTCAATGCCGGCGCCCGCGCGGCGAACGTCGAAACGAACATCAACATCTCCGTGCCGATCGGGCCCTGATCCCGTGATGAGCCGCGGCGCCAACCGCCGGCCATCGGTTCGGGCTCCGGCGTCCGCGGGTTCACTCCAAATAGGGGCGAACCCGCGCCGCCCGGCGCGGTCCATCCAGAGAAAATCGCTCCACCCATGAAATTTTCCGCCGAACACATCAAACGGTATCGTGAGATCGGGCGGTTGCTGTGGAAATATGGCCGCTCGGGCGTGGTCCGCTCCCGGGGTGATGAGGACCTGCCCGCGGCGGGCGCGGCCGAGCCGGTGACGAAGGGCAACGGGCCCGAGCAACTGGCGCACGATCTCGAGGCGATGGGGCCAACCTACGTGAAATTCGGCCAGGTGCTCGCCGGCCGGCCGGACCTGCTGCCGGAAAACTA
Source organism: Lacunisphaera sp. (assembly GCA_046593155.1). GTDB lineage: Bacteria > Verrucomicrobiota > Verrucomicrobiia > Opitutales > Opitutaceae > Lacunisphaera. The sequence goes on along the minus strand of JBKJRX010000229.1, from coordinate 3,062 downwards.
CCGCCTCGCACTGGCGCGCCTGCAGGACAGCGTGAAACCCTTTGCGGAAACCGAGGCGATGGCGCTGGTCGAGGCCGAGCTGGGCGTGCGGATTTCCAAGGCCTTCTCCCGGTTTGATCCGCAGCCGATCGCGGCGGCCTCGCTGGGCCAGGTGCATTATGCCGAACTCCGCGACGGCCGGCGGGTGGTGGTCAAGGTGCAGCGCCCGGATGTGCGCGCCCGCGTCTCGCAGGATTTCGAGGCTCTCGGCGAGCTCGCCGGCGCCCTCGACGCCCACACCCGGATCGGCCAGCGCAACCGGTTCGCGGCCGTCGTGGAGGAATTTCGCCTGACCCTGATGCAGGAGCTCAACTACGAGCTCGAGGCCAGCAACCTCGTGACCGTCGGCCGCAACCTGGCGGAGTTCCCCCACCTCCTCGTCCCGCAGCCCGTGGCGAACTACTGCACCCGCAGCGTGCTGACGATGGATTTTGTGGAAGGCGTCAAGATCACGAAGCTCGGCCCGCTGGCGCGGCAGGACATGGAGCCCCGGCCGCTCATCGACGAGCTGTTCAAGGCTTACCTCAAGCAGGTGCTGGTCGACGGCCTCTTTCACGCCGATCCCCATCCCGGCAATGTTTTCATCACCCCGGACGGCCGGCTGGCGTTGATTGACCTGGGCATGGTGGGCCATACCGCCCCCGCCATGCAGGAAAGCCTGCTCAAGATTTTGCTCGCGATCAGTGAAGGCCAGGGCGGGGAGGCGGCCGAGCACGTCATCCGGATCAGTGAAAAAACCGAGCAGTTCAACGCGGTGGAGTTTCGCCGCGAGGTGACCCGGCTGGTGGCGACCAAGCGCGACCAGGGCATCGAGGAGATGAACGTGGGCCGCTCGCTTTTTGAAATGACCGGCTGCGCCCGGGACAACGGCCTGTTCGTGCCGAGCGAACTCACCCTGCTCGGCAAGACCCTGCTGCAGCTGGACGAGATCGGGCGGATCCTGGACCCGGCCTTTCAACCGAACGAGGTCATTCGCGAACAGGTCACGGCCCTGATGACGCGCCGCATGCACAAGGATCTCACGCGGGGCAATGTCTTCACGGCGCTGCTCGAGGCGAAGGATTTTGCGCGCGCGCTGCCCGGGCGGGTGAACCGGATCATGGATGGCATCATCAACTCCGAGTTGGAAATCAAGGTGAAGGCCGTCGATGCCACGGTGATGCTCGATGGCATGCAAAAGATTGCCAACCGCATCACCGCCGGCCTGGTGCTGGCGGCGTTGATCGTGGGGGCCTCGCTGCTGATGCGGGTGCAGACGAGCTTCCAGCTGTTCGGCTACCCCGGGCTCGCGATCCTGTGCTTCATCGTCGCGGCCGGCGGGGCGTTCTGGCTCATCATCAATATCTTTGTGCAGGATTATCGCAGCCGCCGGAAAGTCCCGCGCTGAAGCGGCGGAAACGCTCAACCGGGCGCGCGCCGGCGGCCGGCCGGCCGGCGCCGCGTTTTCCGGGCGACCAGCAGGCCGGGCGGCGGGGCGTGCGACAGGCGCACGTGTTCCAGCGGTTCGTCCAGGGGGGAGAAATCCCGGCCTCCGTTGCTGAGCGTGGTCACGCGGGTGAACTCGGCGCCCAGAAACACGATCTGCGCGGCATAATAGCACCAAAGCAGCAGCACGATCAGCGAGCCGGCGGCGCCGTAGGCGGAGGTGATGCGCGCCTGCGCCAGGTAGAAGCCCAGTCCCGCCTTGCCGAGGGTGAACAGCGTGGCGGTCACGACGGCCCCCAACCAGACATGCCGCCACGGCACCGGGGTGTCGGGCAGCAGCTTGAACAGGAACGCAAACAGCACCGTGATGACCGCGAACGACAGCAGGGTGTTGGCCAGTTCGAAGTAGAGCACCGGCAGCTCGATGCGGTGCATGGCCCGGGTCGCGATCCAGCTCAAACCGGCACTCATGATGAGCGAGACCAGGAGCAGAAACCCGGTCGCCAGCACGAGCGTCAGCGAGGAAAGGCGATGCTTGACCAGCGCCCAGAAAGCGAGCCGGGGCGGGCGGGCCCGCCAAATGGAATTGAGCGCGTCCTGCAGGTGCCGGAAGACGCCGAAGCCGCCGAAGAGCAGGGTCAGGCCGCTGACCACCGTGGCGATGATGCCCTCCGGATTCGCAGCAGGACTTTTCAGGGCCTGCACCACGTCGGCGGCGGGTTCGCCGATGACCTGGCGGATTTCCTGCACGACAGTCTCACGGGCGACCGTCTCTTCAAAAAACAGTCCCGCCACCGCGACGGACAGCACCATCAGGGGAGCCACGGCCACGGTCGTGTAGAAGGCGAGCGCGGCGCCCAGGCGGGTGACGTTGTCCTCCCAAAATGCCAGCACCGTGCGCTGGAGGATGCGCCGGAGGCGAAGGCTGAAACTGATCACGCCGGTCGCGGAACGACCGCGGAGGGAACCAGTGTGCGTAAGGATCGCGGCCATGGCGAGGGGAGGGCCACCCGCGGGCCCCGGGCGTCAGCGACGGTCCTGCCGGTGCTCGTGCTCGCGGGCGGCCAGCATCTGGTCGTGTTGAGCCTCCTCGACGCCCTCGTTCGCGAGGCGCTCGACCGTGGTGGCTTCATCGTCGCCCTCGTGATTGATGACCTGCCGCCCGGGCACCGACACAGGTTCGCTCGGATCCCGGCTCAGGCTGCCGACGCTTTGTCCGTCGGAATCGGTGGTGTCGGGCGACAGCGCACCCTGCAGTTCCGCCCAGGCTTCGGCGCGGTCCTCCTCGGTGATGCGGTCCGCGGAGCGGCCGCGGATGACCGCGTTTTCCCGGGCGCGTTGTTCGACGTTTTCGTCGGTGAGGTCACCGGTGCCCCTGCCGTGCAGAAGGATTTTTCGATCGCGCGGTGCATTCATGAGGAGGAAGCAGGTTGAGGTGAAAAATGAAGCGGCGGGCAGAAGCGCCCGCCGCTGGAGACGGCTCCGCGCCTGGCGGCGGTCAGCGGCTGGCCGGCGGCGTGAGCTGGATGTTGTTGGTGACGTTGCCAACGCCGTTGATCCCGCGGGCGATCGATTCGGCGCGGGTGCGTTGGGCGGCC
>JBKJRX010000136.1:0-17376 GCA_046593155.1 Lacunisphaera sp. | reverse complement strand
CGGTGCACGCCGCTCTCGTATTTGAGCTGCGTGCACCGCGTGCAGCGCATCCCCGTGACCGAGGCCAACGGCCGCATTCACACCTCGACCGTCACCGTTGCGGTGCTGCCTGAGGCTGAGGAGGTCGACGTGCAAATCGATCCGCAGGATCTCGACATCAGTGTCATGCGGGCCAGCGGACCGGGCGGGCAGGGCGTCAACACCACCGACTCCGCCGTCCGCATCGTGCACAAGCCGAGCGGGCTGACCGTTTATTGCGCCGACGATCGCTCCCAGATCAAGAACAAGGCCCGGGCCATGGCCGTGCTGCGCTCGCGCTTGCTCAAGCTCAAGGAGGACGAGGAGCAGGCGAAATACGCTGCGCAACGCCGGACGCAGATCGGCACCGGTGGTCGCAGCGAGCGCATCCGCACCTATAATTTTCCCCAGAACCGCATGACCGACCACCGGATCGGCCTGACGCTTTACAGCCTGCCCGCGGTGATGGAGGGGCAGATCGACGCGATCATCGAGGCGCTGCAACGGGCGGATTTTGAGGAGAAGCTGGCGGCGTTGACGGGCGGGCCTTTGCCCGTGCGGGCGCGGGCGGCCGACGACGACTGAGATGCTCAGCGTGCTCGAAATCATCAAGCGGACGACCGGGTTCTTTGAGCAGCGCGGGGTGGAATCGCCGCGCTTGAACGCGGAATTGCTCATCGGGCATGCCCTCGGCCTGAAACGCATGCAGCTCTATTTGCAATTCGAGCGCCCGTTGACGGAGACAGAACTCGAGCAGATCCGGCCGCTGGTGAAACGTCGGGGCACCCGTGAGCCCCTGCAATACATCATGGGCGAAACGGAATTCTTCGGCCTGAAGCTTAAGGTGGATCGCCGGGCGCTCATCCCCCGGCCCGAAACGGAGCGCTTGATCGAGCTGGTGACCCAGCAACTGGTGGTGCCGCCGGCGACCATCCTGGATCTTGGCACAGGCACCGGGGCCATCGCGCTGGCGCTGGCGAAGACCTGGCCCGAAGCCGTGGTGACCGCCGTGGAAAAAAGCGAGGAAGCACTGGCCCTGGCCCGCGAGAATGCCGCCACGACCGGGTTGGAGGGCCGGGTGAAGTTTGTGCTTTCCGACTGGTTTGCCGGCCTAGCGGAAGGGGCCCGGTTCCAGCTGATCATGGCGAATCCTCCGTATCTTTCCGACGAGGAGACGGCGGCAACCCAGCCGGAGGTGAAGGATTTTGAGCCACGGATAGCGCTCTCGGCTGGAAGCAACAGTGCGGCCGACTTGGAACACATCATCCGCGTGGCGCGATCCTGCCTGACACCCGGCGGGTTGCTGGCGTGTGAGACGGGCATTACCCAGCACCAAATCTTGGTCGCATTGGCCACTGCCCAGGGCTATGCCCGGGTCGAATCCCGGCGCGATCTTACCGGCCGCGAGCGATATCTATTCGCCTTTGTGTAAGGCGGTGATGGGCGCCCGGCCGTCGGCCCAGTATTGTGGATCCTGGTTCAGCCGCAGGGCGTCGTTCACGACGCGCAGGGTTTCACGCAGGTGGACATCCAGCTTGGCCTGGGTGTCGGCATCGAGGGCATCCGTGTCGCCGTCGGCGTCGGCCGGAGCAACGGGTTCCTTGGGAGTGGCGACGGCGGTCTTCAACACGGAATCGAGTTTGATCTCGCGGCTGGCATAGTTGTTTTTGGCGAGACGGTCGCGCTCCGCATCCATGATTTTTTTGAAGTCGTCGTCGGTCTGCTTGAGCGTCTGGCGCTGGGTGAGGTTCAGGGAAATGCTCTTCTGTTCCTGCCGCTCCTTGAACCAATCGATGCTCTTTTTCAGGTAGGCGAATTCCTCAAGGGATTGTTGCCGGTCGTGGCTGGCTTCCAGCAGCGGTTGGACGAAGGCCTTGGCGAGGGCCTTGCCCTCGAAGGGGGCGGACTTGATCTCGTCCCAGATGAGGGCGTGGGGCAGATCAGCTTCCCCGATCGGGAGGAAGTTGTTGATCGAAGGCAGGGCGATGTCAGGGGTGACGCCATGCTTCTGGGTGGAGGCTCCGTTGGGCAGGTAGAATTTCTGGTAAGTGAGTTTGGCGGCGCCGGTGTTGGCGATATTCTGGCTGAGGCGCGGCAACCAATTCTTCAGTTCCAACACGGCCTGCACGGTGCCTTTGCCGTGGGTGGTGCTGTCTCCGATGATCACGGCGCGGCCGTAATTTTGCAGCGCACCGGCGAAGATCTCCGAGGCGGACGCACTGAACCGGGATGTCAACACGGCCAGGGGGCCATCGTAACTGACGGCGGTATCGGTGTCGCTGTCCACCTGGAGCCGACCCATGGAATCGCGCACCTGCACAACGGGACCTTGGTTGATGAAGAGGCCGGTGAGATCAACGGCCTCGGAGAGCAGGCCGCCGCCATTGCGCCGCAAATCAACGACCAGGGCTTTGATCCCCTGTTGTTTCAGCTTGCCGATCAGTTCAGCCACGTCCTGCGTCGCCGCATTGCGGTTGTTTTCCGCGGTTGAGTCCTCGGACGGTCCGTAAAAGGAATTGAGCGTGATGACTCCGACCGGCACGGCCTGATTGTTGTCGCCGGGCAGGTCGTAGATGGCGGCGGAAGCGCGGGCTTCATCCAGTTTGATCACGTCGCGGACAATGTTGACCTCCTTGGTCTTGGTCGCATCCACGGCGTCGTGCGGCAGGATGGTCAGCGTGACCTTGGTGCCCTTGGCGCCGCGGATCATGTCAACGATCCGTCGCAATTTCATGCCAATGACCTCGATGGTCTCGCCGCCCGGTTGCTGCACGGCGACAATCTTGTCATTCATGCGGATCTGGCCGCTAAGATCGGCGGGACTGCCGGGCTTGACCTCGCGCACCACGCAGTTGCCGTCATCTTCGATGCCCAGCACGGCCCCGATGCCGATTAGCGAGAGTTTCATCTGGATGTTGAAATCCTGCAGCGTATCCGAGGAGAAGTAGGCCGAATGAGGATCATACATCCGCGTGAAGCTGGAGAGGAACATTTCCTGCACATCGAGCGGCTCGATGTCGTCGACGTTTTTCAACATGCGCTCATAGCGCTTGCGGATGGTCGTCTTGGCCTCCTCGGGTGATTTCTTGGCGAGGAGATCCTGCAGGATCTCGTATTTGATCCGCCGGCGCCACAGCTCGTCGGCCTCGGCGGCGTTGGCCGGGAAGTCGCTTTTGCTGCGATCGGGTGCGTAGGATTCCTGGGCGGTGAAATCGTAATCTTTTTTCAGCTCCTCGAAGATCCACGCAGTGCGCGCCTTCACCCGGTCTTCATAAGCCCGGAAGATGATGAAGGCGGTGTCGATGTTGCCGAGATAGGCCAGGTCGGTCTCGATGCGCGGACCGTATTGGCTGCGGAAGTTTTTCTCGTCCTCCGCCGTGAAAAACAGCCGGTAAGGATCCAGCCCTTCCTTCATGTAGTCCCCGATGAGCTGCGGAAAATCCGCCGGGGTGACGGCATCCTTGTTGTAGTGGTAGACCTCCAGCAACTGGACCAGGGTGCGGGTCTCCTGCTTCATGACCGACGTGGTCTTGAACTCGCGATCCGGCACCGCTTGGGTGACCGTGACGAGAAGCAGTGAAAGGAGAAAAAACCTGGCGGGGGGACGGATGGATAGATTCACAGCGGAGGGGATGTCTGAATGGGTAGCAATTAGTGGCCTAGAAACGAGATTTGTTTCCGAAAAACGGCAGACCGCTTGAGGGTCTCACTGAACGTGGCGGACAGCGCGCCGGGACGCAGGGTGATGCTGGGGCGAAACGCCTTTTTTAATGCCGGCTTAGCAGGTCTTTCGCCTCGTCGAGCAGGCGCTTTTCCTCGTCGGTGAGGGCGCCGAAGCCCTGGCTGTTGATCTTGTCGAGGATGCGATCCACTTCGGCGCGCAGGTGGGGGGTGACTTTTCGGCCGGGGGTGGTGGTAGGTTTGGAGGCGGTGCCGCGCTTCGCCCAAGGGCGCATCCAGGCGGGCAATGGCAGGCCGGCAGCGCGGTCCCAGCCTTGGTTGGCGTGCAGGAAACGGAAATAAATCCAGCCGGCCAGCATGCCGCCCAGATGGGCGGAAGGGGTCAGGCCGAGGGGGACCGGCGCTCCGCCAAGCTCGTAAAATACCAAGCCAAGCAAATCCACCGCGAGGAGGGTATAAACGACGTGGTGTATGCGGAAACTGACCGGGAAAAAGAACATGGTCATTTCCAGGCCGGGATGAACCCCGGCCAGCACCACGAGGAAGGCAAAGATGGCGGAGCCCGCACCGATATGGACGCCGCCGTGCAGCCAATTAACTGCGGCCCAACACAGTCCGCCCAACAAAATCGCGCCCGTATACACCGCCAGGAACCGCCGCCCGCCGAGCAGGGGTTCCAATTCCCGGCCGATGAAAACGAGGGCCAGGATGGTGAACAGGATGTGGAATGGATTGCTCGTGCTGTGCACGAAGCTGTGACTCAGCAGCGTCCAGAGGTGCCACTTTTGCAGGCTTTGGATGGTAAGAGGGAACTGCTCGACCAGCGCACGACCAGAGGTGCCTAGCCAGGGGGACAGCAGGACCAACTCCAGCACAAACGCCGCGAGCAAGGCGGAAATCAACCAGATGACCACCGAAGTGGTTCGGCCGGGGTAATCGCCTCGCATATAAGGGCGGTCGGAAAGCATGGCCCGCTAAATTTATGTCGCTTGCCCGCAAAGACAAGCCCCCGCGTCCGGGAACGTTGCCTGCCCAGCACATAAGCCCGTGCGACTTCTTGACAGCGGGATGAATTCCCCTTCAGTCACCATCGAAATGGCCAACAAAGCAGAAAAATGGAAGGACAACGCTGGCGGCAAGTTCTACGTCGATCAGCAATGCATCGACTGCGATCTTTGCCGCGAAACCGCGCCGGCTTTCTTCAAGCGGCATGAGGAGGGTGGCTACTCTTTTGTGCACACGCAGCCGGCCACCGAAGAAGATGTGCAGCTTTGCATGGAGGCCTTGGAAGGTTGCCCGGTCGAGGCTATCGGCAACGACGGCGAGGGATAAACCGCCCCGCGTCACGAGCCGCTTCCCGGAGCGGCTTTATTTGGTCCGTGTTGGTTAAGCATCTAAATCATCAGTTTTAACCCAATGTTTGCATCCCTTCGTTATTCCCGCCTGTGGTGCGGCTTCATCGGCGGACAGGTCCTGGTCGCATCCTTGGCGCGGGCGGCCGGGCCGGCGTATGAGCTGCCCAAGTTTGTGGCTTACTCGGAGCAAGTGGCCAACCAGACTCCAGGGGCGACTTTCGCCATGCCGGTCTCGGGTTTGCGGTTCGAACCGCGCGTCGATGTGCAGGCCCGCAATCTTGCCGAAGGGCAGGCGGATGTAACCATCCGCGGCGGTGTCTTTGAAAACACCGGTTTCAAGTTCGGGGCCGTTTCACTTTATGACCCGCAGACCGGGCATTATTTCGCCGAAATTCCGGTGGCCCCGGCCATGCTGCTTTCGCCCAAGGTGCTCACGGGGGCCGACAATGCGCAGACCGGTTTCAACGCCGGAGTCGGGACAGTGGCTTACGGCTGGCGGCCCATCGAGCAGCGCGGCGAGGCGGCGGTCGCGTTCGGTGATTACGCCACCAACCGCCAGAGCCTCTACCAAGGGTGGGTGCGGCCCGGCGCACGTGGCGGGCAAACCGTGGCCGCCGATTTCGAACTGTCGCGCTCCGAGTCGGACGGTTCGGTGCCGTTTGGTGACCACGATTTTAAACGCGCTTCCGGCCGCCTCCAGTTGCAGGGCGAACAAAGCCAGACGGATTTTTTCGCCGGCGTGCAGCAGAAATTCTTTGGCTGGCCCAATCTCTACACGCCTTTCGGCTTCAACGAGACGGAAGACCTTCGCACGACGCTCTACGTGTTCAATCACCGGGCCTGGACGTCTCCGGAGAACTATTGGCAGCTCGGCGCCTACTACCGTCGCAACGCTGACGACTATGAGTTCAACCGCGCGGTGCCGGGCGCCGCGAATCCCTTCCAACATACCACCCAGGTGCGGGCGGTGGCCCTGGAGGGCCGCCTGACCGAGGGCGATTACCTTGTCAGTTACGGATTCCAGACGATGCGCGACAGCCTGCAGTCGACATCCCTGACCTTCGGGCGGTTCCGGACGCGCGACTACTATAAAGTCACCTTGGTGCCCGAGCGCGACTATGGGGTGTCCGCGGGCCAACTAAAGCTGCGTGCTGGTCTCAGCTACGACGATACCAACCGCGACCAGTCAGCGCTTGCGCCGATCCTGGAGGCCGCGCTGACCCGCCCGAATGGCCAGCGGCTTTACGCGCAGTATTCCGAAACGACCCAGGTGGCGACCTATACGGCACTGAATTCCAATCCCGCGGCGGGTCTCTTCCGCGGCAACCGCAACCTTGGACGGGCAATCAGTCGCAATCTCGAAGCGGGTATTTCGTTCCTGCCGGGAGGGTGGAAGGTGGAGGCCGCCCTATTCCAGCGCTGGGATGATGAGCTGACCGACTGGACGTTCACCCGTGGCATCACCGCCCGCACGGCCAATGCGGTCGACATCGGCACCCTCGGTGTGGAGATCGTCGCGACGCGTAGAACTCCGCGTTACGATCTCGTGCTGGGTTACACCTTGCTCGACAAGGATGCCGACTACGGCGCCGCGACCATCGACGCCAGTTTCTACGCGCTCAACTTCGCGCAGCATCGGCTGACCGCGGCGGTGACGGCGCGGCTGGGACGTGGCTTGGAGGTGAGGATGGACAACGAGTTTCGCGTGCAGGAGGAAAACCTCTTGCGGGTGGCCGGTGGCGATAACGCCGTGCTGTCATCATTGGGCCTGTATTACCTGCCGCCCCGCGCGCGCGGCCTGGAGTTCTCGCTGCTGGTCGACAATCTCTGGGATGATGATTTTCAGGAGGTGCCGGCCGTGCCGGCGGCCCGGCGGCAGCTTTCCGTGGGTGTCGCCTACCGCTGGTAAAGCGGCCAATTCATTTGACAGGGCACTGTTCCGCACGGTCATTACGCGACTGATGGACAATCCCTTTCTCGACCGTTCGTTTCAGATTCCCTGGTCGCAGCTCACCGCGGATCGCGTGGTGCCGGCGATCGAGGCGGCCCTTGCGGATGCCGACGCCGCGCTGGCGCGGATCACGGCGATGCCGGTGGCGCAGGCCGATTACCAGAACGGTTTTCTCGCCTTGGAGCAGGCCACCGAACTCCTGAATGAATCCTGGGCCAAGGTCACGCACCTCACGACGGTGGCTGATTCGGCCCCGTTGCGCGATGCTCACAATGCCATGCTGCCGAAAGTCTCGGCCTTCTTTGCAAAAATACCACTCAATGCCGGCGTCTGGCTGCGGCTCAAGGCGGCCGCCGCCCATTCCTCGGTGGGTGCGCTACTCGGGGAGCATCGCCGTTTTGTTGATGAAACCATGGCGGATTTCCGCCAGCAGGGCGCGGACCTGCCCGCCGGCGGGAAGGCCCGGCTCGAGGCGGTGCAGAGCGAACTCGCGCAACTCACCCAGAAATATTCCGAGAACGTCCTGGATGCGACCAACGCCTGGGAATTGCTGGTCTCGGATCCCGATCGGTTGCGCGGTTTGCCGGCTCACGCCCGCGAGTCCGCCCGGCAGAGCGCCCTCAAGAAGGCGCAGGGGACCGAGGCCGCGCCGGTCTGGCGTTTTACGCTGCACGGGCCGTCGCAGGAACCGGTCATGCTCTATGCCGAGGACGCGGAATTACGCCGGCAGTTGTGGTCCGCCGCGACCGCGGTCGGGCGCGACGGCCCGCAAGACAATCGCGAACTCACCAAACGCATCCTCGCGCTGCGGCAGGAGAAAGCCGCACTGCTCGGTCAGCCGCACTTTGCCGATCTGGTGTTGCAGCGGCGCATGGCAAAAAGTGGCGCCCAGGCACTGGCGTTCATCGAGGATCTGCACCGGCGGGTTACGGCAGCTTTTACGCGGGAGTGCCGCGAACTTGAGGCCTTTAAGGCCGAGCAGACCAAAACACCGGCGGCGGCCTTGGCCCCGTGGGAGACGGCCTTCTGGGCCGAGCGACTGCGGCGGACACGCTACGATTTCGATGAAGAGCAGCTGCGGCCCTATTTCCCGCTGCCGGGTGTGCTGGCGGGCCTGTTCGAGATCACCGGACGTGTATTCGGCATCCGGGTGACCGAGCGCCCGGCTGGCGCGGTCGAAATCTGGCATCCGGAAGTGAAATTCTACGATGCGCACGACCGGGCGGGCCGGCACCTCGGCTCATTTTATACAGACTGGCACCCGCGCGAATCCAAACGTGGCGGGGCCTGGATGAACTACCTGATCACCGGTGGACCAGCCGCCGGTGGCCCGCGCACCCCGCATCTGGGTTTGATGTGCGGCAACATGACGCCCGCCCTCCCTTCGACAGGCTCGGGGCAGGGGGCGGACAAGCCCGCGCTGCTCACCCACCACGAGGTCGAGACGGTCTTTCATGAATTCGGCCACTTGCTGCACCACCTGCTCGGCGAGGTGGCGATCAAGTCGCTCAATGGCGTGAACGTGGCGTGGGACTTCGTGGAGTTGCCCTCGCAGATCATGGAAAATTGGTGCTGGGAGCGCGCGAGTCTCGATCTCTTCGCCCGCCACCATGAGACCGGTGAAGTCATCCCGGAGACGCTCTTTCAGCGGATGATTGCCGCGAAAAATTTCCGCAGCGCCACGGCCACCATGCGCCAGCTGGCCTTCGCCCGCATGGACCTCGATCTTCACCTGCGGGCCGCCGACTATGTGCAGGGCGAGGTGTCACCCCAACTGCAGGCGGTGCTCCGCGATTACGTGGTGCCAACCGAACCGCCGGCGCCGACCATCGAGAACCGTTTCACGCACATCTTCTCCGACCCCACGGGCTATGCCGCCGGCTACTATTCCTACAAGTGGGCGGAGGTGCTCGATGCCGACGCCTTCACGCGGTTCAAACGCGAGGGCATCTTTAACGAGCAGGTCGGGGGCGAGTTCGTGGCCAAGGTGCTCAGCCGGGGTAATTCCGCCGACCCGATGCAGTTGTTCACCGACTTCATGGGCCGCCCGCCCGACCTGTCGGCCCTGTTGCTCCGGGCCGGACTGGCCTGATTGATCGTGGGCCAGCGAGCTTGCTCGCGCTCCGGCTGCGCGAGCAAGCTCGCTGCCCACAGGGGTGGAGCCCCTTACAACGTCCCAAGGTGTTTCCAGCCGGACATTTTCCGCTGGAAAATTGCCCGACTTTGACGACTTTCCTTACATCTCAATTTAACCCAATTCCACCATGCTAATCTGGGCACTGCTCATCATCGTTCCGCTTCTCTTCGGCTTTTACGCGCAGATGCGCGTTAAGAGCGCCTATAACAAAAACGTTCGCATTCCTTCCCGGGGCAACATCACCGGCCGGGAAGCTGCCGCCGCGGTCATGGAAAGCGCGGGCGTCCACGACGTGCAAATTGTGCGCGTGCCGGGCCAGCTGACGGACCACTACGACCCGAGCAAGAAACGGCTCGCCCTGTCCGAGCACAATTACGATGGCACCAGTCTCGCCGCCCTCGGGATCGCGGCCCATGAAGCCGGCCACGCCATCCAGCACAAGGTGGGTTATGCGATGATGAACATCCGCCAGACCCTCGTGCCCGTGACGCAGATCGCCTCGGGTGCCTCGCAGTTCCTCATTATTATCGGCATCGTGCTCGGGGCGAAGGCCCTTGGCGGTATCTTCCTGATGCTCGGCGCGGCGGCGCTGGCGCTGATCTGTCTGTTTCAACTGGTGACTTTGCCGGTGGAATTCGATGCCACCGCCCGGGCCAAGGCGCAACTCGTCACTCTCGGCATTGTCGACCGCGATGAGATGCCCGGGGTCAACCAGACGCTCGATGCCGCCGCCCTGACTTATGTCGCCGCGTTCGTTGCCTCCCTCGGCAGCTTGCTCCACATCCTGATGATCATCATGGGTGGACGCAGCCGCGACGATTAAACATTATCTTGTTTTAAAATGACAAAGCCGGCCCGAAAGGGACCGGCTTTTTGCTTGGTCAAATTGTAGGAGCCTGCTTGCAGGCGATTCATGACGGTGTCGGTTGGCGGGCGTGGCATATCGCCTGTAAACAGGCTCCTACAATTTGCATGTGGTAATTTCGCCGCGTGGCGCACGCAGTCGGGAAACCCGCTCCGCGATCCAATCAGAAGTCAAACCGGTCGATGTTGCCCTTGTTGAAGATGAAGGGTTTTCCGAGGAGGATGTTGTCACCCTTGATCTCGAACTCGCCGAGCGAGCCGGCTTTGATGGTTTTCGCACCAGGCTTGAGCTGGTCCTTGGCGAGCGCCGTGCCGGCGTAGATCGTCAGGTAGCCGAGGTCCATTGTGTTCCAAAGAATGACGCTCTCCGTCACACCCTCGTGAACATAGCGTTTGTTCTCGTTGGGCAGGCCGAGGCCGATGACCTTCACCTTGCCGGCCTTGCCCGCCTGCTTGACCGCCTCAGCCGCGCCGGGAACGCCAGGCGTGCAGATGGCCATGATGAGCTTCAGGTTTGGATTGGCGCTCATGAGCGCGGTGGCCTCGGACTGGGCCTTGTCCTTGAAATCGTCGCTGGGGCGCACGGCGACGAGTTTGATTTTTGGATAAGTGGACTTCAGCCGCGCCTCGATGTGCTTCATCCATTCGCGCTGGTTGGCCGCCGTGAGGCTGGCGGTGATGATGGCGAATTCACCTTCGCTGTTCATGAGGCGCGCCGCCTCGTCCATCAGCCCTTGGCCGATGCCTTCCGGCGTGGCCTGGTTGACGAAGAATGAGCGGGCGTCAGGCAGGGCGTCGGCGTCGTAGGTGATGACCTTGGTGCCCGACTTCTGCGCCTTGCGCAGCGCAGTGGAGATGCCTTCCTTGTTTTCGGCGGCCACCGCGATCACATCCACGCCGAGCGTGATCCAGTTCTCGACGATCTCGTTCTGCTTGGCGGCGTTGGTGTCGGTCGGGCCGTCGAACAGCAGCTCGACGCCCAGCTCCTTGGCGGCCTTCTCGGCCCCGGCCTTTACCGAGAGGAAATAGGCGTTGCCCTTGGCCTTGGGCATCAGCGCGATCATGAGCTTGGCATCGGCGGCGGAGAGCATCGCGGCGACGGCGGAAAACAGGACGGCGAAAACGCCGAAACGGAGGGATTTCATGCAGGGTAGGGGTTGGGGAGATGCAAATTCTGGTTAACCACGAAATGCACGAATGACACGAAATGAAATGATCGGGCTCAGCAGCAAAGCAACTTTCGTGTATTTAGTGTGTTTCGTGGTGGCCGATTTCAGCCAGCCTGATGGCGGGCCCGGAGACTAGACAACATTTTTGGCAAAACGCTCCCGGTAAGTGCGACGAGCAGCAGGGCGCCGGTGAGGAGGCCGGAGATTTCCTCGGCCGCGTTCATGCGGATGACGATCGGCAGGGTGGCCAGGCCGCTTTTGAGCACGGCGATGGCCGCGACGCCCAGCAGCGTGCCGGTCACGCTCCCGGTGCCGCCGAAAATGCTGGTGCCACCCAGGACGACGGCCGTGATGGCGAACAACTCGTAACCGGTGCCGGCGTCGGCCTTGGCCTGCCCGAGCCGTGCCGTATAGATGATCGCGGCGAGTGCCACGATGAGTCCGGCGAGCACGTAGACCAGGGCCACCCGGCGCTCCACCGGCAGTCCGGCATAGCGCGCGCCCTCGGGCGAGAAACCAATGGCCCGGAACGAGCGGCCGAACACCGTGCGGTGCACCAGCAGCCAGACGGCTATCGCGACCAGCGCGAACAACCAGGCCTGCACCGGCAGGCCCAGCCAGCGTTCCTGGCCGACAAAGAGGAAGCTGGCGGGGAAATCGGTGTAGGTGATCGCGCCGTGCGTGATCGCCTCGGCCAGGCCGCGAAAGAGCGAGTAGGTCCCGAGCGTGACGATCAGGGGCGGGAGTCGGAGTGCGGTAATGAGTCCGGCGTTCAGGCCGCCTGCCAGCCCGCCGATCACCAGCGTGAGCCCGGCCGCGACCGGGATCGGCAGGCCGCCGTCGAACCAGAGCTTGCCGAACAGGATGGCACAGAGGCCGAGGAGCGACCCGACGGAGAGATCGATGCCGGCCGTGAGGATCACGGGCGTCAGCGCGAGCGCCAGCAGCCCGATCTCACACGAGTGGCGCAGGATGTCGAACTGCCGGTCGATCGTGCCGAAACCCACGACCACGCCGCGCCGGTTGGTGGTCGTGCCGAAATGGTAAAACAGGAGCCATTCCACCACGAGCACGGCGAGCAGCAGCATCTCGTAGCGGAAGAGGAGGGTTTTCCAGTTCGCTTTCATTTCGCCTTCCTTTGCCGCACGCCATCGGCCACGACGGCGAGCAGGATGATGGCGCCCTGGATGGCTTTTTCCCAGTAGGCCTCGATGTGCAGGTGGATGAGCGCAGGGGAAACGCATGCCAGCAGCAGCAGCCCCGCGAAGGCACCCCAGAGGTTGCCGCGGCCACCCGCGATGGCCACGCCGCCCACGACGACCGCCGCGATGACCTTCAATTCAAGCCCGGCGCCCGATAACGGCTGCACCTGCGGCGACTGGGCGATGTTCATGATGGCGGCCAGCCCGGTGAGGGCGCCGAGCAAGACAAAGACAAGGAAGGTGACCCGCTGCGGCGGAATGCCCGCCAATCGCGCGGCCTCGGCATTAGTGCCCACGGCATAGACCTGGCGGCCCGCGGACAAATGGCGCAGCGCCAGCCCGATCACGACCAGCACCGCGAGGGAGGAGATCACCAGCGTCCACTGGCCGGCGTTTTGGCTCAGGCCGAACCATTGCACGTTGTCGGGCAGGTTCACGAATTCGCCCTGCCGCACGAGATTCAAGCCCTGCCGCAGGGTGACCATGGTCGCGAGGGTCACGACAATCGAGGGCAGCCGCAGGCCGGCGACGAGACCGCCGTTGATCGCGCCCATCAGGGCGCCGAGCCCGACCGAGGCCGGCACGACCAAGGCCAGGGGCCAGCCGCGCGCGGCGAGCAGGCCGGCGCACACGCTGCAGACCGAGAATTGCGAGCCGACGGAGATGTCAATCTGCCGGCAGATGATCACGAGCGCCATGCCGCAGGCCACGATCAGCGTCGGCGCCTCGCGGGTGAGCAGCGAGAGCAGCGGTTGCGGCTGGTAGAAAGCAGGTGCAAACACCGCCAGCCCCAGCAGCACGAACAGCAGCGCCGCCGTCACCGAGAGTTCCCGGAAATATTTGCTCATCGCGCGACCTCCGAGGGGAAGCTCCAAGCTCCAACCTCCAACATCCAGTGAAACTCCAGGCGCCAACCATCAAATGACGGTGCCCGGCTTCCAGGTTGCCGTTTGAACCTTGGTTCTTCTTTGGAGCTTGGAGGTTGGAGCTTGGAGCTTCTCATCGCATCTCAGTTCTTTGTTCCCAGGGCCATCGCCATCACCGTGTGCGCGTCGCTGCCACCCGGCAGGATCGCGGCCAGCGTGCCGCCGCGCATCACGCCGATACGGTCGCTCATGCCGATCACCTCGGGCAGGTCGCTGGAAATCATGAGCACGGCCAGGCCGTCCTTCGCCAGCCGCCGGATGATCTTGTGGATCTCGCTCTTGGCGCCGACGTCCACGCCCTGCGTGGGCTCGTCGAGGATGAGCACGCGCGGCCGGGTGGCGAGCCAGCGGGCCAGCGAGACCTTCTGCTGGTTGCCTCCCGACAGGCTGCCGCCGGGCGCATCCGCCCCGGCGCATTTCACGGCGAGGTCACGAACATAGTCGAGCGCGAGATCTTGCTCCGCCGCGTCGCGCAGCCAGGTTGTCGGGAAAAGCTGGCGATGCACTGCCATGGTCATGTTCTGGGCGATGGGCATCTCCAGGATCACGCCGTGTCGGCGCCGGTCCTCCGGCACGTAGCCCAGGCCGAGTTCGATCGCCTGCCGGGGCGTCTGGATGTTGATGGGGCGGCCGTTCAGCTTGATCTCACCGGTGTCGGCGGGTGTGAGGCCGAAGAGCACCCGCGCCAGTTCCGTGCGACCCGCGCCGACCAGACCGGCGAGTCCGAAAACTTCGCCGGCCCGCACTTCGAGGCTGACGGCGTGCACACCGGAGATCCTGCAGCCGACATTCTGCAACGACAGCACGACTTCTCCCGGGGGGGACTCGGCGGACGGATAGAGTTGGGCTACCTCCCGGCCGACCATGAGCTGGATCAGGCCGGCCTCGTCCATGGCCGCCACCGGGTGCGTGCCGACGCTGGCGCCGTCACGCAGCACGGTCACCCGGTCGGCGAGGGCGAAGATCTCCTCGAGGCGGTGGGAAATGTAGATCACGCCCACGCCGGCCGTGCGCAACTCGCGCACGACGCTGAACAGCCGCACTTGCTCGCGCTGCGTGAGCGAGGCGGTGGGCTCGTCCATGATGACGATCCGCGCGCCGGCGCCGACGGCGCAGGCGATTTCCACCAATTGCTGCTCGGGCATCGAGAGTTCACCGACCTCCGTCTCCGGATCAATCATGGCACCGACGCGGGCGAGCAGATCGGTGGCGCGGGCGCGGCGGGCCGGCCAGTCGATCCGTCGGGTGGGCCCGCCGTGCTCAAGTCGCAGGCCGATGTTCTCGGCGACCGTGAGATCGGGGAAAAGCGCGGGTTGTTGGTAGATGCAGGCGATGCCGAGCTGCTGGGCGAGGGTGGGGGTGAGCCCACGCAGGATCTGTCCGCCGACGGCAATTTCGCCGGCATCGGGCAGGTGGGCGCCGGTGGCAACCTTGATCAGCGTGCTTTTGCCCGCGCCGTTTTCGCCGAGGAGCGCGTGCACTTCACCAGCCGAGAGATCAAAGTCGACGCCGCGGAGCGCACGCACGCCGCCGTAGTTCTTGGCGATGCCGCGCAGAGTCAGCAGGGGGGCGGGAGCGGGTGCGTTCAATCCAGGTGGAACACTTCGTTCAAACCGCGCGAGACGGGGCTGTGGTCGGGGTTGCCCGGCATGATGTCGCCCATGAAGCGCCACCAGCGCTGGCAGGCGTCAGTTTGGGCGATGGCCGCCCACCGGGCCTCGTCCTCGATTTCGACGTAGCCGAAGAGGGAGCGCGTGGCGGAATCGAGGAAGATGGAGTAGTTGTGCACGCCGTGCGCCTTGAGGACGGCGGTGAGGTCGGCCCAGATCGGCTGGTGGCGGCGGGTGTATTCCTGCTCGGCGCCAGCGTTGACCTGCATGAGGAAGGCTTTGCGAATCATCGGAGGGAGGGCAGGGAACTAGGGGAACCGGCCGCAAAATGCAGCTTCGTTCTGCGAAATGCTGACGGTCAGATATCATTTACGCCCCCCGGCCTTGCTCCGGGGCGGGAAAGCGCGCAGGTTGGCGGGCTGCCCCCCATGAAGAAACGCATTGCTTTCGTTGGCACTGGCGGCCGCGCCCTCAGCTTCATTGAGCCGGTCGCCACGACCTACCGCGACACCAATGAAATCGTCGCGCTCTGCGATCTCAGTCCGGCGCGCATGGCCTACTACAACGGCCTGCTCGCGGGGGAGTTGGGCTACCATGCCGTGCCGACCTACACCGCCGACCGGTTCGACGAGATGCTCAACACGGAAAAACCCGACACGGTCTTTGTCTGCACCAAGGACAGCACGCACCACGACTACATCGTGCGCGCCCTGCACGCCGGCTGCGATGTGATCACCGAGAAGCCCATGACGACGGACGCCGCCAAATGCCGCGCGATTCTCGACGCCCAGCGCGCGACCGGGCGGCGCGTGCGCGTCGCCTTCAACTACCGCTGGGCGCCCTTCCGCACGAAGGTCAAGGAGCTGATCGCCAACGGCACCATCGGCCGGGTCCGCTCCGTCACCCTTGAATACCTGCTCGATACCAACCACGGCGCCGACTATTTCCGCCGCTGGCACGCGCACGCCGCCGAGTCCGGCACGTTGCTCGTGCACAAGAGCACGCACCATTTCGACCTGGTCAACTGGTGGCTCGATGCCATTCCCGCGCAGGTTTTCGCCTATGGCGACCTCGTGTTCTACGGGAAAAAAAACGCCGAGGCTCGCGGCGACGCGGCGTTGACGAAATACCCGCGCTACACCGGCGAACCCGCGGCGAAGACCGACCCGTTCCGCCTGGACCTCGACGAGAGCGAGTCCTTCCGCGGCTTGTATCGCGCGGGCGAGGCCGACTCCGGCTACCTTCGCGATCGCAATGTGTTTCGCGACGGCATCGACATCCACGACCAGATGTCGCTCAACGTCCGCTACCGCACGGGCGAGTTGCTTACATATTCGCTCGTGTGTTACTCGCCGCGCGAGGGCATGCGCGTGACCTTTAACGGCGACCGGGGCCGCATCGAATACCAGGAGTTCATCGGCTCGCACATGAACCGGGCCGTCCGGCCCAAGGATTTTCGCATCGAGGAAAAGCCCGGCTCCGAGGCCGAGGGCGAGTGGATCAAGGTCTACCCGCACTTCCAGACCGGTTACATCGTCCCCATGCCGCCCGCCACGGGCGCGCACGGCGGTGCCGACGAGATCCTCAACCGCTCGTTTTACGCCCCGGACGCGCCCACCACCGATCCCTGGGGGCGTTTTGCGGGTCATGAACAGGGTGCCGCGTCCATTTTGGTCGGCATTGCCGGCGTCGAATCCATCAAGCGCAACCTGCCCATCAACCTCACCGACCTCGTGCCCCTGCGGCCGGAGGCCACCCGCCTCAGCGAGCTGGTCTAGGCGCGTTAAGCCCCAATCCCGCAATGAAAAAGATTTTCCTCACCCTCCTCATGACTGCCATCGCCGATCTCGCTTTCGCCGCCCCGCCCATGGTTATCCCGCTCTGGCCCCAGGGCGTGCCGGGCGCAAAAACCCTCGGACCGGAACGCGTCGCGGAAGGGGAGCGCATCAGCAATATTTCGGAGCCCACGCTGACGGTTTACGCGCCCGCGGTTGACCGGGCCAACGGCACCGCGGTCATCATCGCACCGGGCGGCGGCTACGGTTCCGTGTCCTATGCGCGCGAGGGCGTCCAATACGCCCACTGGCTCAGCACGCTCGGCGTCACGAGTTTCGTCCTCAAATACCGCTTGGCGGAATTCGGGCATCCTGCGCCGCTCCAGGATGTGTTGCAGGCCGTGCGCCTCGTTCGTTCGCGGGCCGCCGAGTTCAAGGTCAACCCCGCCCGCCTCGGCATCATGGGCAGCTCGGCCGGCGGCCACCTGGCCGCCAGCGCGGGCACGTTGTTCAACCACGCGGCGGGCCGCACCGGAGGGCCGCTCGACGCCACGAGCGCGCGCCCGGACTTCCTCATCCTCATGTATCCGGTGATTTCGATGGACGATCCGGTCGCCCACGCCGGCTCGCGCACGAACCTGCTCGGGACCGCACCGACGCCCGAACTGCTCCAGCTGATGTCGTTGGA
>JBKJRX010000042.1:0-13516 GCA_046593155.1 Lacunisphaera sp. | reverse complement strand
CCTGCCTCCGGATGAGTCCGGCGGCGCGGTGCGGCCGGCGATGTCCGCCAGCAAAAGGGCAGCTTCCGCCCGCCTCCTCGCCTTGGAGCGGGAACTCGCGGAGACGCGCGATTATCTGGAATCCGTGCAGGAGAATAACGAGGCCGCCAACGAGGAACTCCAGGCCGCCAACGAGGAGGGCCAGTCCGCCAATGAGGAGTTGCAGAGCCTCAACGAGGAACTGGAGACCTCCAAGGAGGAGCTGGAGTCCACCAACGAGGAACTGACCACCCTCAACGAGGAGATGACCAGCCGGAATGCCGAACTCAACGTGGCGAACAGCGACCTGACCAACCTGCAGACCTCGACCCGGCTGGTCGTCGTGCTGCTGGGACGCGACCTGGGCATCCGGCGCTTCAGCACCCAGGCCGAGAAACAATTCCACCTCCACTTGAGCGACCTGGGGCGGCCCTTCTCTTCCGTGCGGCACCAGCTCGAAATGCCCGATCTGGACACCCACATCGCGGATGTCATCAAGCACGTGCGGGAATTCGAATGCGAGGTGCGGGCCAAGGACGGTCGCTGGCATTCGCTGCGCATCCGGCCCTACCTCACCCTCGACAACAAGGTGGATGGCGCGGTCCTCGTGCTCGCGGATATCGACATGGCCAAAAAGGCCGCGCAGGAGGTGGCGCAGGCCCGGGATTTCGCCGAGGCCGTCGTGACCACGGTGCACGATCCCCTGCTGATTCTCGACGAGGATTTGCGGGTGCGGAAGGCCAACGAGGCATTCTACACCACGTTCAAGCTGGGGCCCGCGGAGGTGATGGACCACTCGCTGTTCGAACTCGATTCCGGACGCTGGAAAAACCCCCGGCTGCGCGCCCAGCTGCTGGAAATCCTACCCCGGGGCACGACGTTCAACAACTTCGAGGTCTCGCACGCGGTGAAAAAGACCGGCCGGCGCACCTTTCTCCTCAACGCCCGCACGCTGAGCCAGGACCCCGGGCACCGCGAAAAAATTCTCCTGGGCTTCCAGGACATCACGGACCGCAAAAAAAATGAGGATGCGCTGAGCCGGGCCAAGGCCCAGTTGTCCCACCATGCCAGCCAGCTCGAACGCGTGGTGGCCCGGCGCACCGCCCAGCTCACCACGACAAATCAGCAGTTGGGGAGCTCCCTGCGCGAGGTCCAGACCGCCCAGGAAGAGAACCGGGGGCACCTGCTGGAGGCGCACATCCTGCAGAAAAAACTCCGCCACCTGACGCACCAGATCCTCACGGCCCAGGAGGAGGAGCGAAAAAAAATCAGCCGCGAACTGCACGATGAGGTCGTGCAAACCCTGGTGGGCGTCAACGTCGAGCTCGCGGCCCTGGTCCACGGCAACTCCCCCGACCTGCATCACCTGAAGGACCGGATTGCCCGCACCCAGGCGCTGGTGGAAAATTCGGTGGACGCCGTGCACCGGTTCGCGCGGGACCTGCGGCCGGCGGTGCTGGACGACCTCGGCTTGATCCCCGCGCTGCATGTCTACTGCAAGGGCCTGAGCGACCGGAAAAAAATCAACATCAAGCTGATCGCCGTTCGCGGGGTGGAGAACATGGACAGTGACAAGCGCACCGTGCTTTATCGGGTGGCGCAGGAAGCCCTCTCCAATGTCATCCGCCATGCGCGGGCCACCCTCATCAAATTAACCATCACCAAGGCCGCCGGCCGCGTCCGGATGGAGATCAACGACAACGGCAAATCCTTTTCGGTTCGGAAAACCCTCCAGGCCAAAAACAACAAGCGCCTTGGCCTGGTCGGCATGCGGGAGCGGGTCGAGATGGTGGGCGGCACGCTGACCATCGAATCCACCCCCGGTCAGGGCACCACGGTGCGCGCCGAGCTTCCCTTCACTCCTCAAATATCAAAAAAATGACCACCCAAAAACAAATCACCATCCTGCTGGCGGAAGATCATGTCGTGGTGCGCCAGGGCCTGTGTGCCCTGTTGAAGGTCGACGGCGGTTTCCGGCTGGTGGGGGAAGCCCATAACGGCCGCGAGGCCGTGGAAATGGCCCGCACCCTGAAGCCGGACGTCATCCTCATGGACATCGCCATGCCCGTGCTCAACGGCCTGCAGGCCTCCAAACAGATTCTCACCGCCAATCCCGCCGCGAAGGTGTTGATCCTGTCCGCGCACAGCGACGATGTATATGTCGAGCGGATGATCGAAGTCGGGGTGGCCGGCTTTATCGAAAAGCAGACGTCCGCCGATATCCTGAACAAAGCCATCCGCGAAGTGGCCGCCGGGCGCACCTTCTTCAGCCCGTCCATCACCAAGCGCCTGCCCGCGGGTGCCAGCAAACCGCGGGACCGCGACGGGTTGGTCAAGAGGGACGGCCGGAAACTGACCTCGCGTGAATTCGAGGTATTGCAAATGGTCGCCGAGGGTTCGGCCAACAAACAGATCGCGCTGGAGCTCAAGATCAGCATCAAGACCGTCGAGAAGCACCGCCAGCATCTCATGGACAAGCTCGACATCCACGAAACCGCCAGCCTCACACGCTATGCGATCTCCGCCGGCATCATCGAAAGCAGCGTGCAGTTGACGGTGACCTAGGGCGGGGCGACCCAAATTGCAGGGCGGGATCGCTGATCCCGCCAGTTTTCGAGCGAAGGCGGGATCAGCGATCCCGCCCTACAGCCAACCGGTATAAACCACCATTGGGTTTTAAAGGTGGCGCACGCTGGTTTGCGAACGGACATCCTTGAAGCGCGCTGGGGTCAGCGCGCTCCACCTTTCGGATGATGGCGCACCGCGCCGGGGTGCCGGCGAGCGACGCTTATCCAACGCAGGGCGGGTAATGCCCCATATCCCCCGGAATTCGCTTCCGCTACCCTGTCCCCGTCCATCCATGCCGGCTTCCAGCCTCACCCGCTCTCGGAATACCCCGTCATCCGCCTCCAGCCCCGCGCTTGGCGGACGTTCGCAGCATCTGCTCGCCGAGTTGCTGGCACTCAATGAAGAGATGATCCTGCAGCTCGGCCTCGAGCGCCAGGACGGAACCGGCACCGTGGACTTTCTCACGAAAATGATCGAGCAGCACGAAAAAGCCGCGACGCTGATACGCGCGGAGCTGGCCGAGATACGATCCGTGAAACGCTAGGGCGTGTCCGGTTTCGATTTGTTTAGGGTCGTCGCTTGCGACGACCGTGGGCTAGAGCGGTTTAACCTGAAGTGTAGCCACAAAGGAACGCATAGATCGCAAAGAATAGTAGTCTGAATGGATTGTCTTCGTGCTCCTTGCGTTCCTTTGTGGCTAAAAACCCGGCTACGATTTTCTCTGAAATGCTCTAGCGAGCGCGAAGTCGTCGCAAGCGACGAGCCACATTCGGCTTCATCGTTACGGATCAAGCGAACTTGCGGATAAAATTTTGACCGGGGTCAAACCCCACCACGGGTATTGCCCCATAGAGGATGGGGCGCTTTCCCACTACAGTCGGACGATGAACTCCAAGCATTTGTTACTCCGGCCTCTCCTGGCCCTCGCCACCATAATTTGCATACCGATTACCGGGTCCGCCCAGTCGATTTTGCTTACCGCCGGCGACTTCACGGCGCTGGGCGGCACCTTTATTTCCAGCACGGGAACCGTGGGCACCACGATTCGCAATGGCAACGTGGGGCTCTCCCCCGGCGCCACCACCGGCATCACGGGCTTTCCGCCGGCGGTGATTATCAATGGCGCAATCATTGCCACCGGCGCGGTCACCGGGCAGGCCCGCCTCGATCTCATCCGGGCCTCCGTCGGCCTGGCCGGCATGGCCTCCAACGCCAACATGAGCACGGTGGATCTGGGCGGCAAGACCCTGGCCCCCGGCGTCTATACTTTCAACGGCGCCGCCTCGCAAAGCGGCGCGCTCGTGCTCGATGCCCAGGGCCAGAACAACGTGGCTTGGGTTTTCCAGATCGGCACGGCCTACACCTCGGCGATCAATTCCACCGTCACGTTCATTAACCTCGGTTCCAACGGCGGCAGTGATCTCGGCGTATTCTGGAATGCCGGCAGCGCCGTCAACATCGGCGCCAACAACCAGCTCGTCGGCAATTATCTGGCGGGCACCAGCATTGTGCTCGGCGGTCTTTCTGCGGGCGGCGGCCGGACTCTGGCCTTGGCGGGCGTCTCGTTCGACACCAATGTCGTCAACGCCCGGGGCGGCCTCGGCGGCGGTGACTACACCGGCGGCCTGAAATATGATCCCAGCGGCGCGGTCGTCCTCAGCGGCGGCAGCGGGGGCACCACGACCATCGCCCCCGGTGGCGTCAATGGCGGCACGGGCACCTTCGGCGGCAACGTCAGCAACAGCGGCACCCTCAGCCCCGGCCTCACCGGCGCGGCCCCCGGCACCCTCAATGTCGCCGGCAACTTCACGCAGACCTCCACGGGCAAACTGGTCATCGAGATCGCTTCGGCCTCCTCATTCGACAAGCTGGTTGTCTCCGGTCCGGCGACGCTCGCGGGCACGTTGCAAGTCGATACCCTCGGCGGCTACAACCCGCTCGGCCAGTCCTTCACCTTCCTCACGGCCACCGGTGGCGTGACCGGCCGTTTCGGCACCGTCAACGGCAGCGGCACGAACCGCGCGGCTGTCGGCACCAACCTCACCTATGCTCCGAACTCGGTGACCGTCGCCTTCGTCCAGCTGCCTTTCAGCGGCTTTGCGCAGACGCCCAATCAGGTGGCGGTCGCCAACGCGGCCGCGGCCACCCCGGCGCTGACCACCATCCTCAACACTCTGCCGCTGGCCAGCCAGTTCCCGGCCGCGCTCAACGCCCTGTCGCCGCAGGGCTATCAGGTATGGTCTGACTTTGCCTTCGCCCACTCCACCTCCCTCGCCGACCGCTTGATGCGCGATGACCGTGCGGTCAGTGGTCATGACGAATACTACTTCGAGGCCGGTCAGCGCCGCGGCCGTTCCCGGTCCGACCTGGACGTCGGTTCCAGCCGTTATACCAGCTCCTCCGGGCTCGTCGGTGCCAATCGGGCCGTCAACTCCGATGCCACCGCCGGCGCCTTTTTCGCCTTTGGTAAAACCACGTCGGGCCTCGGTTCGGCCGGCAGCCAGACGACGGTTAAAGACAAAACCATCGGCGTGCGCGCCGGCTGGGCAAGCGGCCCCCTGTTCGCGGAGGGCATCCTGACCTACGGCTTCAACAGTTACAGCTCAACCCGCCCGATCGTGTTCCCCGGCGCGTCCGCCATCGCGACCTCGTCCACCCGCGGCCGCCAGTGGACCACCGGCCTCACGGTCGGCAAGCACCTCAAGACTGGCGTCGTCACCGTGTCGCCCTTCGCCGGTTTGCTCATGAGCCGCTGGTCGGCCAAGGGTTTCACCGAACATGGCGCCGGCGATTTCAATGCCACGCTCGCCAGCCAGTCCGCCCGCTCGCTGCGCTCGCAGCTCGGGCTCCAGGCCGGCGTGAAGCTCGGCATGTTCCAGCCGCATGTTCGCGCCGCCTGGCTCCACGAGTTCTCCAATGACTCGCGGGCCCTCAACGCCTCGTTCGGCAGCACCAACTATGCCGTCAATACCCGCCGCGCCCCGCGCAACAGCATGCTCTACAGCGCCGGCGTGGATCTGGTGCTCGGCCCCACCGCCCTGCTTTACACCGACGTTTCCGTCCAGAACGGCGGCACGACCCGCGTGCTCAGCGAGTGGCGCGTGGGCCTCTCCGTCAGCTTCTGAGTCCCAACCCCGGACCGGTTCAACCCCTGCCTCCTCCGGGCAGGGGTTTTTTCTGCCCGGTGGGTTCAACGTGGAAGGCGGGACTATCAGTCCCGCGGATTGCCGTAGCGTTGCTGATGCCTCGCGGGTCCAGGGAGTGTTCGTAAACCGGGGTTTTCGTGGGCCAGCGAGCTTGCTCGCGCCAAGTCCGCGCCTGCAAGCAGGCTGGCCCACCGTGGCTACATTGACCGGAAGCACATTTTGAAAACACACCCTGATAGCCCCGCCACTCCCTGTTTTGAGCGTCTGCAAGTCCCGCCCTGTTCCAAACGGGGGTGGGCAACGCCCCATATCCCCTAGGGTGCAAAGCGCGTATCGTCTGCCTTCAAGATTATGAAAAACCAGAACCTGTCTCTCCTCTTCGCCTGCATTGCCGGTCCGATCGCCCTGCTCGCTTCTCCCGCCGTCGATCGCAAGATCGAGGAGGCCGCCCGGGCTTCCTATAACTACCGCATGGTCCTGGAGGATCACGTGAAGGTGAAAGCCCACGACGGCGTCGTCACGCTTTCCGGCACGGTTCAGGACAAGGATGACCGGACCCTCGCCGTCGACACCGTGGAAAATCTTCCCGGCGTGGTCAGCGTCCGCAACGAGATCAAGGTCGAGCCGACCTATCCCGAGAAGTCCGATGCCTGGATGGCTCTCAAGATCCGCAGCCGCCTGCTCGTGAAGGGCAACGTCAGCGCCACCAGCACCAAGGTGGAGGTCAAGGAAGGCCACGCCGTGCTGACGGGGACCGCGGACAACGTCGCCCAGAAGGAACTGACCGGCATCTACGCCGCCGAAATTGACGGCGTGAAGTCCGTGAAGAACGACCTCGTCGTGACCGACAAGCCCACCCTGGGCGAGAAGATCGACGACGCTTCCATCACCAGCCAGGTCAAGTATGCCCTGCTCACCCACAAGTCCACGAGCGCCGTCAAGACCAAGGTCGTCACTTCCGACGGCGTGGTTCTCGTCACCGGCGAAGCCGCTTCCGATGCCGAGAAGGCGCTCGTCACGAAGCTCGCCAAGGATGTCCGCGGCGTGAACAGCGTCACCAACAACATGACCGTGAAGGGCTGAACGACTAACACCTGATTCACTCAAAGGCGTGACCGCCTCCGGGTGGCCACGCTTCTTTCAAAGCCCGCTCCCAGGTGGAACCCGGCCTCCGGACGGGTTTTCCCATGCGCGAATTCTAAAAACCTGTCCGGAGGCCAGGTTCCACCTTCGCTCCGACCCGCGCCCCTCTTTCCCCGATACATCAACCACCCTAGCTCATCATGAATAAAGCCATCTCCCTCGCGCTGCTTATTGGCGGCATCATCCTCATCATCTACGGCGTGAGCGCCGCCGACTCAATCGGTGGTCGTTTCACCCGCTTTTTCACCGGATCACCGACCGATGAAACCGTGTGGATGCTCCTTGGCGGAGTCGTCGCCACCATCGTCGGCGCCGGAGGTTTGCTGCGCGGCACGAAAACCGCCTGAGCCCGGACTCATGCAGTTGAATTGGGTGGAACCGGGCCTCTGGACCGGTTTTCTCAGCGACCGTCCAACCAACCCGTCCAGAGGCCGGGTTCCACCATTCGATGCGTGTCTCCTCACAGGAAACTGGCGCTTCACCTTCTGGATCGCCTGGTCCGTGATGGTTATGTCCACGGTGGCTTTCGGCTGGTGTCCGCCCGGCCTTGCGTCACCCTGACCCCATGCTTCCCCACCCCACACTGGATGCACATTACGCGACACCGGAGGCCAAGCCGGAATTCGTCAACCAGTTGTTCGACCGGGGCGCCCGGCATTACGATGCGGTGGTGGACTGGGGCTTCCTGCGCAGCGGCGCCGCCTACCGCCACTGGGCCCTGAAGCAGCACGGCCTGCGTCCCGGCCAGCGCCTGCTGGATGTGGCTTGCGGCACCGGCCTCGTCGCGGTCGCCGCCGCCAAAATCCTCGGCACCGCGGAAAACATCATCTGCCTCGACCCCAGCGCCGGCATGCTGAATATCGCCCGGACCAAGCTCGCCGCGAAATTTGTGCTCGGCCGGGCCGAGCAAATGCCCTTCCCGGACAATTCCTTTGATTTTCTCACCATGGGCTACGCCCTCCGGCACGTGACCAGCCTCGAAAACACTTTCTGCGAATACCAACGTGTCCTGAAGCCCGGTGGCAAACTGTTGATCCTGGAGATCACCAAGCCCGCCGGACGGGTCCCGGGGTTTTTCTTCCGGCTCTACTTCCGTCATCTCTATCCGTTCCTGACCCGGCTTTTCACGCGCAGCACCGATGCCCGCGACATGATGCGCTATTATTGGGAGACCATGGACGCCTGCGTGCCCCCGGCCGCGGTCCTGAGCGCGCTGGGCGCCGCGGGCCTCACCAGCGTGAACCGCCGTCTCATTCTCGGCCTCTTCAGCGAATACACCGCGGTCAAGCCCCCCCTGTCCCCATGAAAGCTCCCGCCGGACAAGCCCAGTCAGCCACTGATCAGGACGCCCGGATCAAGCATCTGCCCGGCGAGGCCCGCGCCGCCTTTCAGCGGTTTCAGACAGACGGCATCCCCGCCGGGCTCGACCCGCTGGTCCTGGCGATCCTGGAGGACTTCATTCCCCGCACCCCGGCCACTCCGCTCTCCCAGCTGCCCGGCGGCACCCGGTTGATCGATGATCTCGCCTTTGATTCCCTGGCGATCACCGAGGTGGTCTTTTTCACCGAGGATCTGTTCGGCATCAACATCACGAACGAAGAGATCATCCAGGTGCGCACCCTCGACGACCTGCGTGGCTTCATTCGCGCCAAGGTCGCCGCCCGGCCCGCGCGCTGAACCTCCGGTCGCCCGGCATGCCGTTCCTGCCCGTCATCACCGGTCTCGGTTTCATCACCAGCATCGGCCACGACCGCGCCACGGTCGGCCGGAATCTCCGCGAACTGCGCCACGGTTTTGAAACGGTCGAGTTCCTCGGCAATCCGAACCTGCCCGTCAAGGTCGCCGGCACCGTCAAGGGCTTCGCCTTCCCGTCGCCCAACTGGCGCGACTGGCGCTGGCCGGACCGGTTTGCCGTCGATCGCGAACTGATCCGCGGGCTGGCCCCGCACGGCGTCTATGCGGTCTGCGCGTTGCAGCAGGCGCTGGCCGAGGCCGGCCTCGACCCCGCGCAACTGGGCGATGGAGCCACCGGGCTGTTCTGCGCTTCCGCGGGCTCGCCGTTCATGCTCGGCAGCTTTCTCGCGCAACTGCACGAGTCCCGCGGGGAACGCGGCAACCCGATGGGGATCGTCTCCTCGATCGCCGGCACCCTCAACTTCAACCTCGCGGCCCATTACCGGATTTCCGGCGCGGTCTGCGGCTTCGTCTCCGCCTGCGCCTCCTCGAGCCATGCCCTCGGCTATGCCATGGACGAGATCCGCCTCGGCCGCCAGCAGCGGATGCTCGTCATTGGCGCGGAGGACATGACCGCCGAGAGCATCGTCTCGTTCTCCAGCCTGCGCGCGCTCTCCAATAATCCCGACCCGGGCACCGCCTCGCGGCCCTTTGACCGGCGGCGTGACGGCTTTGTCGGCACCGGCGGCGCGGTTGCCCTCATCGTCGAAGAGGCCGCGGTCGCCCGCCAGCGCGGCGCCCGGATCCAGGCTGAACTGATTGGCTGGGGCCAGGCGGGTGACGGCCACAGCGTAGCCGCCTCGCACCCCGAAGGCGCCGGCCTGCGGGAAGCCATGCGCCGCACCCTCGCCGATGCCGGCGTGAAGGCGACCGATGTCGGCTACGTCAACGCCCACGCCACCTCGACCCCGGCCGGTGACCGCTCGGAGGCGCTCGCGCTGAAGGCCATCTTCACCGACCAGGGAGCCCGCCCCCGCATCAGCAGCACCAAGGCGCTGACCGGCCACGGCCTGTCGCTCGCGGGCGCGATGGAGGCGGCCTTCTGCACGCTGGCGATCGACGAGGGTTTCATCCCGGGCGCCGCCCACCTCGGGGAGCCCGATCCGGTTTGCACCGGGCTGGACCTGCCGCGCACCTCGCTTGACGAAGCCCCCGGCCTCGTGCTCAACAACAGCAGCGGCTTCGGCGGCAGCAACGTCTGCCACCTTCTCCGCCGCCCCTCCTGATTTCTCATGCCCGACCACCTCACGCTCCGTCTCAAAACCTTGATCATCACGACGCTCAAGCTCGATGGCACCCGGCCGGAAGACATTCCGGACGACGAACCGCTGATCGGTTCACCGCGCCTCGGCCTCGACTCGGTTGACGCGCTCGAACTCGTGCTGGCGATCGAGAAGGAGTTCAGCGTCAAGATCGGCAGCAGCGAGGAATCGCGGAAGGCCCTCGCCACGGTCAATACTCTCGCGACCTACCTCCGGGCGCAATCACCCGGCGCCTGAGCGCCCGCCTGCATGCCCGCCCCGGCCGATCAGTTTCCCGCGGGCCTTGTCGTTTGTGACTGCCTCACCCCCTTCGGTGACGCCGCCGCCACCGCCGCGGCCTTGCTGGCGGGCCGGCGCGCGCTCGAACTCAGTCCGGTGCTGGGGCGCGACGGGGGTGACCTCGTGCCGCTCGCCTTGACCGGGCCGATGGATGAAACCTTGCCGTCGCGCTGGCTGCCCGGCCTGCGCCGGCTGACCGCCGGAATTCCCCCGGACCACTGGGGCTCGGCCCGCACGCCCGTAATCGTCACGAGCAGCAACTTCGGGGTCGGCAGCCTCTACGCCTTCACCCGCGACCACGACGCCCGCCACCTCGCGCACGGCACGCCCTTTGCCACCGTCGAACTGCTCCGCGCCGAATTCGGCTGGGGCGAGCACGTGCAGGTCTTCTCCCACGCCTGCGTCACCGCCCACCTCGGGCTCGCGCATGCCGCCCGCCTGCTGCACGCCGGCCTGGCGGACCGTGTGCTGGTCTTCTCCTTTGATTTCGTCAGCCCGTTCGTGGCGGGCGGATTTCACAGCCTGAAGATTCTCAATGGCGGTTTCCCGGCGCCCTACGCCCGGCGCGAGACCGGCTCGATCGGCCTGGGCGACGGTGCCGCCTGGGCGGTGCTGACGCGCGCAGCGACCCCCTTCCGGCTGACCGCGCACGCGCTGCACAACGAGATGTTTCATTTCACCGGCAACCAGCCCGATGGCGCCGGTTTTTCCGCGTGCGCCGCCGCGATTGCCGCCGCGGCGGACGGCCGCCGGGTCTGGGTCAAGGGTCACGGCACCGGCACGCTGGAGGCCGGCCGGCTCGAGGCCGAGGCGATTGCCCGGCAGTTTCCCGGCGCCCCGCTCACCGGCTGGAAAGGCAGCCTCGGCCACACACTCGGAAGTTGCGGGCTCGTGGAACTCGCCATCGCCATCGCGGCGTTGCGCGCTCCGGGCGGAAAAATCCCGGGCACCGTCGGCGGAATGGCACCGGGTTTCACCGACACCATCGCGCTGGAGCCCTTCGCCAGTGCGGGATTCGACGGCGCCATCCTCACCAGCAACGCATTCGGCGGCGCCCACGCCGCGATGCTGCTCACCCATGAGTGATGCATTCCACCTCCCACACCCATGATTGAGCGCTATCTCCATCACGTGCGCACCGAGCTCCCGGCCCCGGCTGAAACCGCGGCCGGCGCTCGCGCGCGCCTGGCCGACAAATTCCCGCGCACGGCGCTGCGCCGCATGACGCACCTCGGTCTGCTGCTGGGATCCACCCTGGAGAACGCGGGGCTCGGGCCGGACGACGCGCTGGTTTATGCGTCGACCTTTGCCGAGACGCGCGCGCTGGAGGATTTCCTGCTGAGCTTTCCCGCGGCGAGTCCGCTTCTCTTTCAGACCTCGATCCATCCCGGCGGGGTGCAACAGGTGTTGATCGGCCGCCAGCAACCCATCGCCCGGCTCTGGCCGCTCGCGGGAAGGACGCGTCTGGTCGAGCAAGCCCTGTTGACGGCGCTGCTCGAGCCGGCGCCGCGCGTCGCCATGGCGGGCGGCGAGGAGACCGGCACGTGGTTGCGCGAACACCAGATGGCCTCGGGCCGCTCCTTCGCCTTTGCGGCTGTTCTGACCCGCGAACCAGCCGGCGCCGCAGGTCGCGTCGCCTTCACCCCGGGCCCGGCGGCCGATGAGGTATGCCCGACGCTGGAACACTTCACCGAGGCGCTGGCCGCGCGTCGGCCGCTGCGCTGGGCCGGCACCGGCGGCACGTGGACCCTGCACTGGTTATGAGCGCCCCGGTCATTCCCCTGCGCAACCCCGGACCTAATTGGGGCTATGGTTTCCTGCTCTGGGCCGAGTTCCGGTGGCCGTGCTGGTTTTTTCAACCGCTGCTGATGGCGGGGACGTGGATCGCGGTCGCATTGATGCGGGCTCCGCGCGCTCATTCCCGCGCCTACCTCACCGTAGTGCTCGGGCGGCCGGCCCGGTTGCTCGACGTGTGGCGGCATTTTTTTGCGTTCACCGGCGCCCTGATGCTCAAGCTCCGCGCGGGCCGCGGCGTGCCCCTCCCCCGCACGCTGGCCGCGGACCACGCGGAGGCGTTCGAGGCGCTGATCGCCTCTGGGCGGCCGGCGTTGTTCGGGTCCTTTCATTTCGGCCATTCTGACCTGCTCGGCTTCATGCTGAGCGATCACGGCCGGCACGTCTCCATCCTCCGCATCCGCCTTGGCAACGCCACCGACACCCGGCTGCTCAGCCAGCGTTACGGCGACAAGGTCTCATTGCTCTGGGTCAACGATCCCGCCAACCTCCTCTTTGACCTCAAGAACGCGCTCCAGGCCGGCGAATCCCTCGCCTTGAAATGCGACCGCGTGGAATATTCCGCGCGCAACGAGCCGTTTCACTTCCTCGGCGCCCGCCGGCTTTTTCCCTTCACCATCTACCACCTCGCCCTCCTGTTTGACCGCCCGGTGGTCTTCTGCCTCGCCGTGCCCGATGAGAGCCAGGACGGGATGGTGATCACGTCATCGCCCGTCTTCACCCCGGATCCGGCGGCTGGACGCCAGGCCAACATCGAGGCGGCGCGACGTCACTTTCAGGGCGTGCTGGGGCAACTGGAGACGTTGGTCCGCCAGCATCCCTATCTTTGGTTTAATTTCCTGCCGCTCAATCGGGAGGCGCCCGCGGCGCCGTAAGCGTGCGTCCTGCCATGTCCCTCCGTTCGGTCTACCAACTGCCCGCCTACTACGTCACCCTGCTGCTGTTTGCGGCCGGCGGTCTGGAGTTGAGCCTGCTCAGCCTGCTGTGCGGGTGGCTGCCGGCGACGGACCGGGTCGAGCGCTTTTTCCAGCGGCTGATCCACCGGCACTTCGTGTTTTTCCACTGGTGGTGTGCGGCGTTGCACCAGGTTTACGTGCGCTACCACGGATTCGACCGTTTGCCGCCCGGCAGCTTGGTGATCGCGGCCAATCACATCGCGCTCATCGACATCACCTGCCTGCTGGCGCGCATCCCCGAAGCGGTCTGCCTCTTCAAGCCGGCCATCCGCCGCAATCCCGTCCTCGGTGCCGCCGCCCGTCGCGCCGGCTATCTCGGCAGCGATCTCGGACACGAAACCGTGCGCGCGGCGGCGGCCAAGGTGGCGGCCGGCCACCGGCTGGTCATCTTTCCCGAGGGCACGCGCCGCCCGGACGAACAAACCCTGCTGCCGTTCCGGCCCGGCTTCGCCCTCATTGCCCGCCGGGCCCATGCCCCCGTCCAGTTGGTCCGCATCACCACCGATTCCGACGTCCTGACCAAGCCGAGTGTTTGGTGGCGGCTGCCGCGGTTTCCGGCCCACGTGGAGGTGACCGCCGGCCCCCTGCTGGTCGAACCATCCGGGACGAGCAGGGG
>JBKJRX010000347.1:0-6451 GCA_046593155.1 Lacunisphaera sp. | reverse complement strand
CTGGCTCGTGCTGCGCTTCATCGCCGTCGGCTGCGTGCTCATCGCATTCGTCTCACTGCTGCGACCGGTGCGCTGGGCGGAATCGATGCGACGGCGCGGCTGGTGGGGCCCGGCGCTCGCGCTGTCGGGCGCGCTCCATCGGCGTGATCAGGCGAAATAAGGATCCCAGAGCGGCTCCGGAGGCGGGGATTTCGCAAATTATAACCCGCGGGACTGATAGTCCCGCCTTGTTGCTCCATCCAAGCAGGCCGCGGCGGTCAGTTCACGCGCTTGACGCGCACCCACCGCTCGGTGGGCAGCAAAAAAAGTTTCCAACCACCCAAACCGGCCTGCCGGACCTCGACCTCGGGACCGGCCTGCGCTGGCAACCAGTAGGAATCCGAGGCGTCGGTCTGCACCCACACCTGGCCGTTCTCCAGGCGAAAAAGCGTCTTGCCACTCCAGCCCTTGAACTGGCCGGCGAGGCGCGAGCGAACGGTGCTGGGGACAATCTTGTCCATGGCGAGGCCGGCGCGAGCGGCATCGCGTTTCTGGATCTCCTGCTCCAACCCGGCCTTGGCTTCCTCCCGCGCCTGCTCCACGGCCACGGTGGCGGCCTGGCGGGCGTCTTCCCGGGCGTAACGCCCGGCCAGCTGGTCAAGCGCCACGCGCTGGGCGGGGGTCAAGTCGGCCAGGCCCGCCGCTCTGCGTTCCTCCGGGGTCAGTTGCCCCCAGAAATCATCCGCCGCGAGCGCGAACGTGCCAAGCAGGAGCAGGCTGCCAAGTGCGATGATTCGTTTCATGCCGGCACGATGCACGCCGGGCGCGGATAATTCCACTTTTTTTCGGCCGGGCTGTGCGTAAAGATCCTCGAAGCAAGCTCCGGGGCATTTGACCGAACCGCTCGCGGGCGGGGTCGCCCGCGCTCCCGTCGCCTGATCTGGAGCCACGGCGACCTCGCCCTGGAGTTTCCGAACCAAGCCGAGCAAGCTCCAGGGTATTGGACCCACAGTGAATAAAAACGCGGGGCCGGTGCGGCCCCGCTCGCGCGGAAGGATCAGGGGACGCGCTTACTTCCAGTTCAGGATCAGGCTGGTGAAATAAAGCGTGTCGAGGCGGTCGATGCCCGGCTGCGGGATGCTGGTGTAGTCGTTGCTGATGCCCATCCGCAGCTTCCACAGCGACGCCGTGATCGGCATTTCGTAGGTCGACTCGTGGTGGACGCGGTAGTTGCCGAAATCCTCGAACGCCGGGGTATACGTGATCATGTTGTTCAGCGTGCCATTCGTGAAGGTGTAACTGTGGATCAGGCCGACATCCAGGCCGGGTGAGTCGAAGGTCGTGCCGTTGGCGTAGGACTCATAGATATAGCTCACGCCGAGGCGGATTTCAAGATCCTGAACGTCCCGCTTGATCAGCTTGTGACCGATGCCGACGGCGGTGGTGGAGCGCAGGTCAATCGCCTTGATCTCATCCTTCTCAAGCGAGGTGCGGGCATACCACACGTTCCGGTCGGACAGGAAGGCGGAGTAGTCGGCGCCGGCGAACTGGCGGTTCGCGGTCTCCACCCCGTTGTCCTCGGCCTGCTCGGCGGCGAGCGTGAAGACAAGTTTGTCCTGCGGGCTGGCCAGCGTGGCCCGGAAGCCCAGGGCACCGGCGAATTTCTCGGCACCACCCGTGCGGCCATTGATGGCGAGCGAGGCCTCAAACCTCCAGCGCCGGGCTTCCGGGCTGTCGGCGCCGGCCCGCCAGATGGCGGTCACCTGGCCGGGAGTGGCGGATAGCCGCCCCCCCGGCGCCACCACCGCGATGCCCGCGTCACTGCCCTGCACCTGGCCGAGCACGGTGTTGCCGGCCACCCGGACGTTGACGGCCTCGTCGGTTTGAAAGTTTTTGATCTGGTCCTGCGCAATCTCGATCGTGCCGGCAAAGGCGGTCTCGACCTTGAATTTGCCCGCTCCGGCGGAGAGCAGTTTGCCGTGGACGACGGAGCCGTCAGTGAGTTCGATGCGGTCGGCCGCGAAGGTGGTGCCAGCAAGCACCAAGGCCAGCGCCGCCCACAGGGAGGTTTTCAGAATAGGAGTGTTCATAGGTAGGTAGTTGTATTAACCATAAAGGCGCGCTTGGGTTCCCGTTTGCCGGCTTCCGGGTTGCGCTTTTCAACCCGGACAGGCTATTTGACCCTATGCCGACCCGTGCCTGGTTCCCCACTCTCATCTACCACGAGCCGCTGCAGCAGGCCGGTTTGGGAAACTTTAATGCCGGGCTGGCCGACGAATGTCGCAGCCTCCGCGACTATGATGCCGCCGGTCGGCGCTGGTCGTCCAAACATTACGCGGGCGGCTATACTTCATACGCGTCACTCAACCAGTTGCACAAGTTCTCGTCCACCTTCGGGGGGCTGGAGCGGAAGCTCACGGCCCATGTGCGGAAGTTCGCCGCCCAGCTCGACATGGACCTGCGCGGCCGGACGATCGCGATGACCGATTTCTGGGTGAATATCATGCCCGAGCACACCGCACACAGCCTGCACCTGCATCCGCTGTCGTTCGTCAGCGGCACCTATTATGTGGCCACTCCGCGTGGCTGCCCCGGGCTGAAGTTCGAGGACCCCCGCCTGAGCAGGTTCATGGCGGCGCCGCCCAAGGCCACCACCGCCAAGGCCGCGAATCGCGCGCACATCACCTACCCCGCCAAGGCCGGCCACGTCATCCTTTTCGAAAGCTGGCTCCGCCATGAGGTCGCCGCCAACCGCACGACCGACGAGCGGATTAGCGTCAGCTTCAATTACAACTGGAGCTGAGCCCGGAATAATTTCCGGCACCATTTTTCCATCTGCCGACGTCTGGGCGACAAGGCCGTTGTGCGGTGGAGTGGGCGCACGTCCTGCTGGAGCCGGCCCGCCCTCGGGCCGGTCTTCTTATCCACCGGGGCGAGGGCGCCCCGGCTCCAAATCGATCCAAGCTGGGGCACCTGTCAGCCATAGGCT
Organism: Lacunisphaera sp.; assembly: GCA_046593155.1. Classification (GTDB taxonomy): domain Bacteria; phylum Verrucomicrobiota; class Verrucomicrobiia; order Opitutales; family Opitutaceae; genus Lacunisphaera. The sequence goes on along the minus strand of JBKJRX010000347.1, from coordinate 3,483 downwards.
CGGCGACGGCTGAAGCTCCAGGGTATTAAACCCACAGTGAATAAACCGCTTCAGGCGCCGAAGCCACCCAGATCCTGGATCTCGTCGGACGGAAAGACCAGCACCCCCTGACCCGGGCGGCCGAACGAGCAGCGCAGCATCGCGCTGGCCACGACCCCGGCCTCGATGGCGCGGTATTTCCGCAGCCGGCCCAACAACAGCGGTTCGGCGAACCAAAACAGCGCGGCGAGCACCCGTTCGCCCGACCGCGGGTGCGCGCGGCGGCCCAACAGCAGGCTGGGCCGGAAGATCGCCAACGTGGAAAAACCCAACACCTGCAACGCGTCCTCCGTCTCCCCTTTCACCCGGTTGTAGAAGACCCGCGATGCGGCGTCCGCCCCGAGGGCCGACACGACGAAGAAGCGTTGCGCCCCGGCCCGCTGCGCCGCCCAGGCGAACGCCAGCACCGCGGCGTGATCCACCGCCCGGAAAGCCTCGCGCGAGCCGGCGGCCTTGATCGTGGTGCCGAGGCAGCAGAAGGCATCGTCGCAGCGCAGGTCGGCCGTGGCCTGCCCCAAAACCGCGAAGTCGGCGGTCACCTGCATCAGCTTCGGGTGCGTGACCTCCAGCGGCCGGCGACCCAGGGCAATCACCCGGTCATATTCCGCCGCCGCGAGCAGTTGTGGCAACAACTCCGTGCCCACCAGCCCGCTGGCGCCGGCAATGAGTGCGATCCGGCTGCCCGTCGCCACACTCAGAGGTATTTGACGAACCACTCGACCAGGGTCGTGGCCGAGCGGATCCGGTTGGACGTCTTGCGGAAACCGTGGCCCTCATCGGAGAACTCCACCAGTTCCGTGGGAACATGGCGGGCCTTCAGCGCGGCCACCACCTGCTCCGCCTCGACGAAAGGCACGTTGGTGTCGTTGCGGCCATGCTGCACCAGCACGGGGGCCCTGACGCGATCCACCCGGTGGATGGGCGACAGCGAGTGCAACATCGCCGCCTCCGTGGCGGAATCACCGTATTCCACGGTTGAAATGGCCGCCATCCAAGGTTCGGAATGCTTGAAGAAGGTCTCGAAGTTCACGACGCCGAACAGATTTACGCCCGCCGCGATCCGGTCGGGGAACTCCGTGACGCCGGCCATCACCATGTAGCCGCCGTAGGAGCCGCCCATGATGCCGATGCGCTTCGGATCGGCCAGGCCACTCGCCTGCAGATAGTCGAGCGTGGCGGCGATATCGCGCACACCGTTCACCCGCAGGGCCCCGTTGTCGAGATTGACAAAGGTCTTGCCGAAGCCCGCCGAGCCGCGGACGTTCGGCGCGAGGACGGCGATCCCCTGCGCCAGCAGCGCCTGGTAGGTGCTGTTGAACGTCGGGCGCTCCTGCCCCTCAGGCCCGCCGTGGTAACTCATCACCATGCGTCCCGGTGCCGGGAAATCTCGCGGCACATACAACCAGGCGCTCAATTCCAAGCCGTCGTGCGCCGGGTATTTCACGAGTCGGGGCGCCACCAGCGCCTCGAGGTCCACGCCCGCGTGCGGCGCATGCGTGACCTGCCGCACCGCGCCAGAGGCCGCGTCGAGCAGCCAGACATCGGCCGGACGGCGCGAGCCCGAGGCCGTGAACACCAGCTGGGTGTCATCCCGGGAAAATCCGAACCCGGCCGCGATTTCGGCGGGAAGCGCCAGCGGCGACCCCGGTCGGCCGGTTGCCAGGTCGAACAGGACGACCTCGTTACGACCACCGACGTTCCAGTTCAGCGCGGCGCGCCGGCCCGCGTGGTCGAGCGTGATCCAGGACAGTTCCGCGTCGTCGCGCGCGGCCACTAGTTCCGGCCGGCCAGGCCGGCCGGAGACATCCAGCGCGATCCGGAACAATGCCACCCGTTCCCGCTCCTGGTTGCCGAGCAAGAAGAGCGACCGGCCATCCCGGGCGAAGATCGCGTCGAATGAGCCCGGACCCGGATAAGGCGTCAGCAGGGTCTCCGTCCCCGTCCTGAGGTCCTGCAGGTAAAGATTGTTCCGACCGCGACTGGCGAGTTCGGAGATCACGGCCCGGGTGTTGTCCGGCGAAAGACTCCCCAGCGTGGCGATGCCCTTCGCCTGGCGAACGAGCCGGCTTTGCCCCGTGGCCAGCTCGTAAAGATACACGTCCACCGCGGCGGCATCGCGCTCATTGGTGCCGAAGGAAAGATAACGCCCGTCCTCGCTCCAATTGTAGAGGTTGCAGTTCACCTTCCCGCCCGGTGTCAGTTGTTTCAATCCCGTGCCGTCGGGACGGATGAGATAGATCTGGTTGTTGAGCCCCCCGCCCGGCGCCATGGAGAAGGCCAGCCAATCCCCCGCGGGCGACCAGCTGACCCCATTCACCTGATCGTTGAAGGCGGTGATCTGTGTGGGCCAGCCCCCGGTGGAAGGCACGGTCCAGATCTGCGGATTGCCGCTGATGTTGGTGATGAACGCGATCGTGCGGCCATCCGGCGCCAGGCTCGGCGAGAAACAGGAGCCGATGCGCGCCATGCGGGCGATGTCGGCCGAGAGGGCGGCGGTGTCCACTTGCGCCGCGACGATCGCTGCCGGCAACAGGAAGACCAGCAGGCGGGCGGGGAATTTCATGGCCCGAACCTAGGCAAACGAGTCGGGGGGTCGAGCCGGGACTCGCTCCATGCAGGATCACTTTCCCGGTTCTGGGAAAAGGGGGCTGGCCGCACGGCCCGGCATTTTCGTCCCAAACTTTGGGGAGTTCAACGATCCGGGATTGTCCCGGCGGCGTATGTTGGCCACATGAAAAAGCTCGGCGAGTTGAACGATGAGACTTACGCGGCCCTGCAACGGCTCGCGGTGGCCAAGAATCTGTCCCCGGCCGAGGTCATCGCCGCCATGGTGAACGACGGCCGCCCGCCACTGGGCGGCGACCACCTGCTATTCTACCTGACCAGCCCGGAGTTTCCCGCCGCGGCCGACCCGATCGAGCGCTACCTCGCGCTGCTCGCGTGGTGCGCGACCAATTACGCCACGGATTTCGCGGACTTCATTTCGCACCAGGAAAGCAGCCTGCGCTACCTGATGCTCAACCGTGAAGAGATCAACGAGGTGCGCGCCCACAACCACGCGCGCCAGATCGACGGCACCCAGTTCTGGGCTGTCATGACCATCGACGACGCCACCCGTCGCCGCTTTGTCTGCCGCCTGCTGGAATTCATCGGTTGCCACGACGAGACCGTGGTGCAGGCCTGCCGCTCACCCGGCTTCGCCGAGCCGTCCGGCTTCCGGTTGCTGAGCGCGTGATTTGGAGGCGGGGCTATCAGTCCCGCATGACGCGCAAACCCGCGGGACCAGGGAGTGTCCTCAAACCCCTTAAATATTCGAAACCTGTCATTCTGAGCGTAGCGAAGAATCCAGTTGGATACTCGCGTCCGAGGGAAGGCGGCCCAAGTCCTGATGGATTCTTCACTGCGTTCAGAATGACAGACCGGGTTTGAAGACACGCCCTAATG
>JBKJRX010000172.1:0-14319 GCA_046593155.1 Lacunisphaera sp. | reverse complement strand
GGGCGGCGAGAACACGCCGTCGAATCCTGCGGCACGGATGGCCGCGAACTTCTTCGCCCAGGTCCACTCCTTTTCGGCCGAGGGATATTGCCGCAACGACCACATCGTCGCGAACAGATGCAGCGGGCGTTTCGGACTCGGGCGGCGGGTGGCACTCATGATTTCTTCGTTTTACGGCCACGCGGTTTCGCGCCGTAGCGCTCCACGCGCACGCGGGCCGTGACGGCATGGGCGGCCATGCGCTCGACGTCACATTGCCGGGCGGTGACGGCACCGACCAAGCGGCTCGCCGCCGGAGTCATGCGCTGGTAGGTGACGGTCTTCAGGAACTTCCCCACCCATACGCCACCGGTGTAGCGTGCCGACCGGCTCGTCGGCAGGATGTGATTGGTGCCGATGCTCTTGTCCCCGTAGGCAACGGTCGTCTCCTCGCCGATGAACAGGGAGCCGTAGTTGCGCAGGCGTTCGAAATAATAATGGGGCTCGCGCACGTGGAGTTCCAGGTGCTCGGGCGCGTAGTCGTCGCTGAGGCGGATCGCTTCCTCCCGGTCGGCGGCGACATAGAGCTTGCCGTTGGCCTGCCAGGACTGGCCGGCAATCTCGCGGGTCGGCAGCTTGGGCAGCTGCCGGGTGATTTCCTTCAGCACGGCGCGACCGAACGCGGCGCTCAAGCACACGCAGAGCTGGCCGCTTGCCGGGTCGTGCTCGGCCTGGCCCAGCAGGTCGCAGGCGACTAGGGCCGGATCGGCCGAATCGTCGGCGATGACCGCAATCTCGGTCGGCCCTGCTAGGAGGTCGATGCCGCACTGACCGAAAAGCTGGCGCTTGGCCTCGGCCACGAATTTGTTGCCGGCGCCGCACAGGATGTCGACCGGGTCGACCACGCCCATGCCAAAGGCCATGAGCGCCATCGCCGGCACGCCGCCCAGAACGAAGATGCGATCAGCCCCGGCCTGCTTCATGGCGTTGATCGTGGCCGGGTAGTAGCCGCTCCCCTTCACCGGCGGCGTGCAGGCCACGATGGACTTCACGCCGGCGACCTTCGCGGGGATGATGCTCATCTGGGCCGAGCCGAACATCGGGTAGCGGCCGCCCGGCACATAGCTGCCCACCGATTGCACGGGGATATGGCGGTGGCCCAACCACACGCCCCGCGGCGACTCGACCTCCAGGGGCTGGAACATCTTCAGCTGCGCCTGCGCAAAGCGTCGCACGTTGCCCTGACAGAAAGCGGTGTCCTCGACCAGTTGCGGCGAACACTGGGCGACCGCATCCGCGATCTGCTGCTCCGTCAGCTCGAATCTGGCGGGCGCCCACTCGTCAAACTGGATGCTCAGCTGGCGGACGGAGTCCATCCCGTCGCGCCGGAGGCGGACGAGCAGTTCCGCCACATAATGCGTGGTCTCGGGATCCGTCTCGAAGAGCCGGTGGCCGCCTTCCTTGATGACCTTCATGCGCCGGTTGCGTTCAGGGTGTCTTGTCGTCGGGGTCGTTGGCCTTCGTGTAGCGGTCGAGCTTGGCTCCCGGCGGCAGCCAGTTGGGCAGGTCGCGGGCGTCCTTGTCGCCCGCGACCGAGCCGACCGGCGTGTGGCCGCCCGGCGTGCCGGCCGGCCGGATCTCCCACCAGCACTGGCCCTGGTGGTTGTGCTCGTGGTCGATGACAAACCCGGACTCGCGCATCATCGGCCCGATCCAGCCCATGCAATGGTCGCAATAGTCCTGGTAGCTCGCCAGGTCGTTGCGCAGCAGGAAACCCTTCGACGGACACGAGTGCATGTCGACGCGGAAAACCCCCGGCTGGTGGTTGATGGTGTAGGCCCGCTCGGGGGATTCCTCCGCCAGCGTGTGCCCCCAGTATTTCTCCATGCCGGCGAACCCCTCGCGCTGGATCAGGTCCCGCGCGTGGCGCTGGCTGTCATGGTTGATGGCCTCGTTCCAGTAGTCCCGGACCAGGGCCTTGCCCCCGGTCTTGTCCAGCCAGTCAAAGGTCCAGTCGTAGTGTCCGCAGAAATCGTAGCATCCGATCATGACCCGGCCTCCTTGATTTGTTTCATGTCCTGGGGTGGCAGTCCGGCTTCCGGCCGGGCGTAAGTGTGACAGCAGCTGCCGTTGCCTCCGCTCAGCCGCATGGCGAGGCCGGCCGCCTCCGCGCGCGCGGCCCCGAGGTAATAACAATGCTGGCAATATTCCCGGACAATCTCGCGACCACCGGCGCGCAGATGCTTGATGGCGGGACATTCGCGCACGTTGAGCTCGACCCGGTCGGCCCGCTCGACGACCTCGACCACGGCGCCCGGCTCGGCGGCGAAAAAGGCGCGCCAGTAGCGCGCCACCGCGTCGAGTCCGCCCTGCACCCATTGCCGGTTGATCGGCGCAAAGTAGCCGCGCCCCATCTCCTCCAGGTAACGGCGCCAGCCGTCATGACCCTGGCGGCCCAGCAGGTAGCGGAACGTGGCGTTGATCGCGAAATAGAAGTCCGGCGAACCCTGGGGTTTCGTGTCCGTGTAGGGCAGTTCGGAGGTGGCGGGTGGTTTCATGGCGAAAATTGTTCAGCATGCGGCCGCCCGCGCCCGGGCATAGACGGCGGCCGCCGGGGCCTGCGGGGTGACGACCCGGTCGCTGTGCACCATGGCGAGCAGCGCCTCCGGCATCCGCGCGAACAGCCCCGCGGCGACCGCCGCGAACGCCGCCGCCCCGAGGCAGGCGCGCTCGTGGCACCGCGGCGCGACGATCGTCGCCTCCAGCATATCGGCGTTGATCTGCAGCCACTCGCTGCTGCGCGCCCCGCCGCCGGTGGCGATCACCCTCGCCACCGGCCGCGGCGCCTGCAGCCTCTGCAACAGCGTCCGGTGGGTGGCGCTGATGCGTTCCATCAGGCCGCGCACCATGACGGCATGGCGCCGGTTTCCGGTGATCCCCGACTCCAGCGCCGCGCCTGGCGGCACCGTGGCCGCCAGGGCCGCCAGTTCGGCAATGCTGAAACCGGGCGCGAACTGCCGCTGGTAGTCCTCCAGCTGCGTGGCGCCGGCCGGGTCAAAGGCCAGCCGGTAAAAACGACCGTCGAAATGGGGGCCGTGGAAACAATCCGCCACAGGCTCGACGCGGTCGACGAGCCGCAAGGCCGCCAGCACCGTGCCGGTGGAAATGCTCGCGTCGCCAAGCCGGTCGATGCCGGACCCGATCGCGGCCATGTAGTGATCGAGTCCGCCCACGGCAAAGGGCACCCCCGCCGGCAGGCCGAGCAACTCGCGCGCCCGGGCCACGGTCTGCCCGCAGCGCGTGCCGGGCGGTAGCGGGCGGGACAACGTCGCCGGGCCCACGCTGAAAAACGCCATCGCCTCGGGCCACCAGCCGCCGGTGGCGGTGGCGTGCATTCCCGTCAGGGCGGCCGTGCTGGCATCGCCGGCCACCTCGCCGGTGAGGGCAAAGGTGAAATAGTCGGACAACGTCATCACGCGCGCCACCCGGGCCCAGGTCGCCGGCTCCTGCTGTTGGAACCAGCGCCACTTCACCGGGGCGAACTCCGCGGCCAGACCGGAAAAACCGGCCGTGCGACGGAAAGCTTCCGAGCCGCCCCAGGCCGCCACCGCGGGATCCAGTGGGTGCGCCCGCCGGTCATCCCAGACGACCAGGGGCGTCAGCGGCACGTCCTCGCGGTCAAGCAGGACAAAAGTGTTGGCTTGGGAAGAATAAGATAGCCCAGCAACCTCGGCGGACGTCGCCTTGGCTTGCGTGAGCGCCTCAGCCAGCCCCGCACGCAACAGCTGCCAGAACTTGTCCACCGGCAGCTCACTGCGCCCGGGCAGTGGCGAGACTTTCTCGACGGCGATCCGGCCGAGCCCGCGGAGGTAGCCGGTCTCCTCGAACAGCCCCACCTTGAAGTAAGAGGTGCCGAAGTCGATGCCGAGCAGCAGAGCCATGGAGAGAAGAAGGTGCTAGTCTTGGGCGGCCAGCAAGCTGAGTGTGGCCGCCACCACGCGCCGGCCGTTGTCCGCGCCGAACACCGCGTTGGTCGCCTCATATGTCCCGCGGGCGACCGCTTCGGGCGTCACGATGTAGCCCTGCAATTCACCGTTCGCCATGGTGATGACGAAGGTGTTGGGGCTGAGGCCCTTCACCTCGAGGGCATACTCCACGAAGAATTCCCCGGGCCAGAAAACAAATTTCCACGCCCCCAGCTCAAACACCTGTATCTCCGCCGGTGAACATTGATTCGCCGCCGCTTGCAGCCTCCCGTCGAGGGCGGCTTGGGCCAGCGCAACCGTCTCCTCCGCGCCAAACCAGTCGCACTCGGCGGTGCGCACCGTCGTTCGGGGAGCCTGGGAGGCACGCAGCGATTCGAATCTTTCCAAAGCTGCCTTGGCCTGGGTCTCCGCTTGCGCCACCGAAGGCAGCACCCGCGGCTGAAGCGGAACGTGCGTCCGGCGGACCCGCAGGGGGCAGCTCCGGTGAAAGGTTAGTCCCCTCATGGCATCGGCCACCGCCGCCCCGAGTAGTTCTCCCAGCCGCTGGGCCTCTGCAAATGTATTAGCCTTGGTGACATGGCGCGGGCTCTGGTTGCCTGATGCCCCATTGTGATAAAGCACCGGGCAGTGTTCCGGCATCAGACCATGTTTGCGCAGGTATTGCCGGGTGAAATGGGGGAAATCGCCGCTGATCAGGGTAGAGTCTTCGTGCAAGACGGTGGTATGCATCGCGTAGGTCAGCATGCACGCGATGGGCCGCTGGTTGTCCAGCGCGCGCACGACCAGCACCGGGACCGAGCGATCCGCCGGGCCGGCCGGATCATGGCGGTTGGTGCCCACGCCCTCGGCCTGCGCCACAACGAGACCCACCTCGGCCGGCTGCGCCGACCGAATCGCCGCACAACCGGCCTCCACCATACTGTCGGCCACCCATTGCAGGTAGCTTGGATCCGCCTTCGGCACCACGGGATCCGTGTGGTGGCTCAGGCCGTCAACCGTCACCGGGCCCGAGTGCGTGTGCGTGGCGGTGATCGCAATCGCGTCCGCGGGCAACCCGGACTTGATACTGATCCGGCGGCGCACATCACGACTCAATTGCCGTCCGACAAAGATCAGGTCGTTCGCTATAAACAGCACCGCCTGTCCCTCCTGCCGCAGATAAAGGGCGGCAGATTCCAAGCGATCGTGGACTCCCGTGCTGAGCCGCGGGACATGGGGGTAACCATAGAGAAACACCTGGTCCTGAGGAGTGATATCTGAAGTGGCCGCACCAGCAAACAGGGCGGAGGCCGTGGAGTGGAGATGGGACTGCATTGGGACGACTCCCAACTGTGCCTTACGGGCTGAGGCTGTAAATGTTATTATTTGTTGTTTATTGTATTAAATTGACATTTCCGAACATTGGCCACGCACTCATTTGAGTGAAAAACCTCCCCTCAGAGGTCCGCCAATCCCAGATCCGTGAGCGCCTCGCGGCGCATCCGGGAGTTTCAGTTTCGGAGTTGGCGCGAAAGTTTGATGTCAGCGAAATGACCATTCGCCGCGATCTCGACGCCCTCGAGGGCCAGTCACATATCCGGCGCACGCACGGTGGCGCCATGCTCACCCAGCGCATGATGCTGGAGTTCGACTACCGGGCGCGGCGGGAGCACAACCGTTCGCTGAAGCAGGCCATCGCGGCCGCCGCCCGTAAATTGATCCAGCCCGGCCAAAGCCTGATCCTTGACAACGGCACCACTACGCTCGAGCTCGCTGCCCTGCTTAAGGACGGACGCAACCTGACCGTCATCACGCCGAGCCTGGCCGTCGCCTCCGAACTCCAGCACGCCGCCGGGGTGGAAGTAATCCTCCTCGGCGGCGTGATCCGCCGGGGGAGCCCGGACCTCACCGGCCCGGTCACCGAGCACTGCCTCGAGCTGTTCGCCGTCGACTACGCCTTCCAGGGTGCCGACGGCATCGGCCCCGACGGCGCCATCTACAATTCGGACCTGCGGCTCGCCGCCGTCGACAAGATCATGCGCCGCGTCGCCCAGAAGTCCGTCGTGCTGGCCGATCACACCAAGGTCGGCACCACCGCCCTCGCCTGCTCCGGCACGCTGGCCGACGTGGACGTCTTCATCACCAACCCGCAGGTGCCGGCGGTCGCACTCAAGCGCTTCGCCAAGCTGGGACCCCAGATCATCACCGCCAAAGCCTGATCCCTTTACCATGAGTAACTCCGCCACCGCATGCTTTTCCACCCTTGATTGGGGCCGCGTTGACCTGTCGCGCATCCCCCACATGCCCGTGCCCGCGCCCGGGCCGCAGTCCCGGCACTGGCACGATCGCTGCACGAAACACTTCAAGGGCCTGAGCAGCCAGGTGAAGCTCTTCCCCGTCTCCTTCGAGTCCGGCGCCGGCTGCGTCCTGCGCGACGTCGACGGCAACGAATACATCGATTTCTCCTCGGGCATCTACGTCACCACGCTCGGGCACTGTCACCCCAAGATCACCGAGGGCATCGCGAAGGCGGCTTCGCAACTGATGAACGCCCACGACTTCACCACGCCGATCAAGACCGAACTCATGGAAAAGCTGGCGGAAGTCCTGCCGGGCGACCTGAACGGCTTCCAGCTCTACGATTCCGGCACCGCCGCAGTCGAGGCCGGCATCCGCGTCCTCCGCGCCGCCTCCGGCAAGCACGAGACGGTGAGCTGCTTCAACGATTTCCACGGCAAGACCTACGGCGCGGTATCGCTGGGCCACATCCGCTCGCACGTCTACGGCGCCGCGCGCGCCCCGGGCTCGCACATGGTGCCGCGCCCGGACCCCTACCGGCCGGTGTGGACCAAGCCCGACGGCACGATCGACACCGACGCCTACATCAAGTTCTACGGCGAATACCTCGACAAGGCCACAATCGGCGCCGTCGCGGGCTTCGTGCTCGAACCGATCCAGGGCTGGGGCGGCTCCGTGATGCCCCCGGACGATTTCTTCCCGAAGATTCGCAAGTTCTGCGACGACCGCAAAATCCTCCTCATGGCCGATGAGGTGCTCACCAGCTGGGGCCGCACCGGCAAGTGGTTGTGCATGGAGCACTGGGGCGTCGTGCCGGACGTCGTCACCATGGGCAAGGGGTTCGGCAACGGCTTCCCCGTCACCTGCGTGGCCGTCCGGGAGAAATACAAAGAAAGCTTCGAGAGCATCTCCGCCTCCTCGAGCTACGGCGGCAACCCGATGGCCTGCGCCGCGGCGCTCATCTCGACCCAGGTGATCGAGGAGGAAAAGCTCCTCGAGCACGCCACCCACCTCGGCAACGTCGCCCTCAAGCGGATGAACCGCATGAAGGAACAGCACAAGATCATCGGCGACGTCCGCGCCAAGGGCTGTCTCATGGGTATCGAATTGGTGAAAGACCGCACAACGAAGGAGCCGTTCGACAAGGCCGGCACGCTCGTCTACCAGAAGGCCTTCCGCAAGGGCCTGGCCTGGATCCCCGCCGGCCACATCCTGCGCATGAGCCCGCCCATCGTCATGGACGAGGCGACCCTCCTGAAGGGCCTCGACCTCATCGACGAGGCCATCGGCGAAACCGCCCGGGAACTCGGCCACGCCTAAGCCGCCCTATGACCGCCTACCGCCTCAACCGTCTCTTCAGCGCGAAGTCGCGCCGTTGCTTCGACGTGGCCATCGACCACGGTTTCTTTAACGAATACGGCTTCCTCGCCGGCATCGAGAACATCGGCCAGGCCGTTGCCACCGTCGCCAGCGCGGCACCGGATGCAATCCAGCTCACCGTCGGTCAGGCGCCCTACCTCCAGGAACTGCCCGGCCGTCTGAAGCCGTCCCTCGTTCTTCGCATCGACGTCGCCAACGTCTACGGCCGGAAACTCCCGCGCACCCTCTACAGCCGCGTCATCGCGGATGCAGTGGAACAGGCCGTCCGCCTCGACGCCGCCTGCATGTGCGTGAACCTCTTCCAGATCCCCGACGAGCCCGAGGTCGGCGAGCAGTGCGTGGAAAACATCCTTCGCCTCAAGCCCCTCAGCGAGCGACATGGCATGCCGCTCATGATCGAGCCCCTCGTCTTCCGCCCCAACGCGGAGGCTGGCGGCTACATGGTCGACGGCGACGAGAAGAAGATCATCCCGCTCGTCCGCCAGGCCGCCGAGCTCGGTGCCAACGTCATCAAGGCCGACCCGACCGACGACGTGAATATCTACCACAAGGTAATCGAGGCCGCCGGCCGCGTCCCGGTCCTCGTCCGCGGCGGCGGCAAGGTCGGCGACCGCGAGATCCTCCAGCGCACCCATGACCTCCTCGGCCAGGGCGCCGCTGGCATCGTCTACGGCCGCAACATCATCCAGCACGCAAAACCCGCCGCCATCACCCGCGCGCTCATGGGCATCGTGCACGACAACCTTTCGGTCGACCAAGCCCTTGCCATCGTGCAGAAATAACCCGCGTCCTTCCCCGCTCCAGCCACCCGCGGTCCTACAATCATAAGAATGAAACCACGAGAGCCCGCTTCCAACCCGTTGGCCGGATGGACCCGGCCGGACTTCCCCGCAGGGAAGATCAGCGCCGCCATCTTCGACTTGGACGGCACCTTGATCTCCTCCGAACGAACCTATCTGCGCGCCTGGCGGGCAGCGGCCAAGGACTGCCAGCGCGACTTGTCGCGCGCCCTCTACATGCGGCTGATCGGCCTAAACGCGGCCGCCACGATCACCGCCTTGGCCTCGGAATGGAAATCCACCTCCAAGGCCGAACGGTTCATTGAAAAAGCTGACCAACATTATGCCCGGTTCGTGCGACGGGGCGGCCATACCATCCGGCCGGGCATAATGCCATTGCTCAAGCGCTTGGCCGCACGCCGGCTCCGGTTGGCTGTCGCCACCTCGAGTGCGCGGAAACTCGCCTTGGACACGCTCTCAGCCACTGGCCTTGATAAATACTTCGATTCCTTGGTCGGCGGCGACGAAATCAAACGAGGCAAGCCTTCCCCGGAAATCTACCTGTGCGCCGCGGCACGGCTTAAGGTGCCGCCGGCGACCTGCATCGCGTTCGAGGACTCCACCGCCGGACTGGCCGCCGCCACATCGGCGGGCATGTTTACGATTGTCGTCCCCGAATTGGGCCTGCCGGTGAAGCCGCCAGCGGGTGCGTGGTGCCTATTTCGCTCACATTTTCAGGCGCTCCCCCTGTTTTCCTAATTGGGTGAACGCAACCACCTCCTTCCGCATCGCCCCGCCCATGTCCACTCTGCTCATCCGCAACGTCCGGCTCGTCGAGCCCGGCAACGCCATCCGCCCGGGCGATGTGCTCGTGCACGACGGCCGCATTGTTGCGACCGGTCATACTGGCCTGGCCGTGGAGAGCGCTACCATCGTTGACGGTCGCGGCCGCCTGCTGACCCCCGGGTTGATCGATGTCCATACGCACGGGATCATGCACAGCCTCTACGAGACCGGTCCCGACGGCCTGCGCGCCGCCGCCCGCGAGCTCGGCCGCTTTGGTGTCACCACCGTGCTGCCCACCATCGTGCCCCAAATCCGGGACGGTTGGCTGGAGCAGCTCAGCGCGATCGCTGCGGCTGTTCCGTCCGTGCGCGAGGTCAACATTCCCGGACTTCACATTGAGGGACCTTTCATGGCCGTGGGAGGCGCGGCCTGCCCCACCCTGCCCGGTGACCTGGAATTGCTGGAGCGGATCCTTTTCGCCTGCAACGGCCGCCTTGCCGTTATGTCGGTGAGCCCCGACACCCCGAACATTCTCCCAGTCATACGCCGCCTTCGGCAGGAGAACGTCACAGTCTTCCTCACCCACACGCGGGCGGGGGTCGAGCAAACGGAAGCCGCGCTCGATGCCGGCGCCGTGCACGCGACACATTTCTATGACGTTTTCTATGCACCGGCCGAGACGGAACCAGGCGCCCGCCCGGTCGGGGCCGTCGAAGCCATTCTCGCGGATCCGCGGGCGAGCGTGGATTTCATTGCCGACGGAGTGCATGTCCACCCCACCGCCATCCGGGCGGCCGTGGCGGCAAAGACCTGGGCCGGCGTCATCCTGATCACCGACTCAAACATCGGCGCCGGCCTGCCGCCGGGCGTATATGACACGCCCTGGGGCTACCGCGTAAAAGTGTCGCCGGGCGACGCCGCGCGACATGAGACCAAGAATTTTCTTGCCGGCAGCGCCCTGACGATGGACCGCGGCATGGCCAACCTCCTGCGCTGGCTCAAGCTGCCTCCCGAGCAAGTCTGGGCCATGGGCACCCTCAACCCCGCCCGGCTGCTCGGTCTGGACCGCAAGGGCCGGCTCGAGCCCGGCGCGGACGCCGACCTCGTGCTCTGGGACGAAAACCTCACCGCCGCCCGCACTTGGCTCAAAGGTCACTCCATCTATGAAAAATAGTTCCCACTCCTTCACGTTCGCCCCGGCGAACTTCATCCCATTCCGCGACACCAAGGTGATCGCCCGGGTGCGCGCGATCAAGCGCGAGCACATCACCCGGCACCGCAATCCCGATTTCCGGATCAGCGTCGTGCCGGACGCCGAGGTGCAGTTCCTCTGGATCTCCGACATGTTTTTCCGGATCAAGTCGGCGATGGAAGCCGGCCGGCCGCTCGTGATGATCATGCCAAACCCGTGGCCGGGCTACGTCCAGCTCGCGCAGATGCTCAACCGCGCCAGGATCAACTGCCGGCGACTCCATACCTTCAACATGGACGAGTATGCTGACGAACAGGGCCGGATCGCGCCGGAATCGTGGGAGTTTGGTTTCGGGCACACCTTCAAAAAATATTTCTGGTCCCAGCTCGATGCCCGCCTCCGCCCGCCCGAGAAACAGGTGCACTGCTTCAACGACCGCAACCTCGCGGATTACGGCACCATGCTCGCCGATCTCGGCGGCGCCGACATCTGCTACAGCGGACCGGGCTGGACGGGCCACCTGGCCTTCATCGAGCCCGACGCCCCGGAGTTCGCCGGCTCGCTCGCGGAATGGAAAAAAATGGGGCCACGCATCTGCACGCTCAGCCCGTTCACCATCGCCCAGAACTCGCTGCATGGCTGCTTCGGCAGCAGCGGCGATCTCTGCGCCGTTCCGCCGAAGGCCGCCACGATCGGGCCGGCTGAGGTGATCGCCGCCAAGCATCGCATCGACATGCACGCGATCACGGTCGACGGCTCCTTCGCTTCGTGGCAGCGGCTCACGACCCGCCTGGTGCTGCACGGTCCCGTGACTCCGCGGGTGCCCGAGTCGATCCTCCAGACCCTGCGCACCGACGTCTGGGTGTCCGAATCCCTGGCGGCCAACATTGAAGTCCGCTGGGACAAGGGATATTGAGCCCATGACAACCCAATTCCACCATTGACCTCCCCAAACCAACCCCTCCCGCGGGCATGGCGGATCGTCGGCCTGCTCTGGGGCGTCGGCCTGCTCAACTATCTCGACCGCGTCATGATCACGACGATGCGCGGTTCGATCATGGAGGAGATCCCCATGACCGAGGCGCAGTTCGGACTTCTGACCTCTGTCTTCCTCTGGGTCTACGGCCTGCTGAGCCCCTTCGCCGGTTTTCTCGCGGATCGCTACAGTCGCTCCCGGGTGATCGTCATCAGCCTCTTCTCATGGTCCATCGTCACCTGGCTGACGGCTCACGCCTCAACGTATGGGGAATTGCTGGCCACCCGCGCACTGATGGGCGTGACGGAGGCCTGCTATATCCCGGCCGCCCTAGCCTTGATCACGGATTACCATCGCGGCACCACCCGGTCGCGCGCCGAAGGGCTGCACATGAGCGGCATCATGGTGGGCGCCGGCCTGGGTGGTCTGGGCGGCTGGATCGCCGAGCAGCATTCTTGGGGACATTCCTTCTCCATTTTCGGACTCATGGGCATAGCTTACACCTTCGTCGTCGCGTTGTTCCTGCGGGACGCCCCGCGCGAATCGGCGCCAAATGCGACGGCCGCCGAGACCGGCCATCTGCCCCGCATCAATCTGCCGGCCGCCATCGCCAGCCTGTTCAGCCGAACCTCCTTTATCCTCGCGGTGTGCTATTGGGGCCTGCTGGGGCTGGCCGGCTGGGCCGTGGTCGGGTGGATGCCGACCTACCTGAACGAGCACTTCAAGCTGGCCCAAGGCGTCGCGGGGCTCACCGCCACCGGCTACCTGCAAGCCGCGATGCTCTGCGGGGTGCTCGTCGGCGGGGCCTGGGCCGACCGCTGGTTCCGCACCAATCCCTATGGACGAATCTACGTGCCCCTGATCGGACTCTGCTGCGCCGCCCCCGGAATTTTGCTCGCGGGCAACACCAACCTCCTGCCCGTGGCCATCCTCGGCTTGGTGGTCTACGGTTTCGCCCGCGCGTTCGCAGACAGCAACATGATGCCGATCCTCTGCCAGGTGACCGATTCGCGTTACCGCGCCACCGGTTACGGCGTGCTCAACTTCTTCGGCACGATTGTGGGCGGTCTGACGATTTATGCCGGCGGAGCCCTTCGCGACGCGAAAATCGACGTCAGCCTGATCTTCGGATTCGCCTCGGTGAGTCTATTGGGCTGCGCCGCCTTGTTGTTCATCATCAAATCTCACGCCGCCTCCAACCGCT
Organism: Lacunisphaera sp.; assembly: GCA_046593155.1. Classification (GTDB taxonomy): domain Bacteria; phylum Verrucomicrobiota; class Verrucomicrobiia; order Opitutales; family Opitutaceae; genus Lacunisphaera. The sequence continues at coordinate 1,760 of JBKJRX010000172.1, read as the reverse complement.
AGCCGCCTTCGGTGCCGGTTTGTCCGGGCTGTTTCCCATGAAAATCTGACCATCAAGCCGACCCTTCCGGCGGCAATCGGTTTGGACCGATTACCCGGAGATGTTTATTTCCAAAACCCAACCGACTGCCACCCCCACCGCCCCCATGTCCAACCTCCCTCCCAATCCGATGCGCCAGGCCTGGCTGATGGTGGCTTTGCTGTGGTTCGTCGCCCTGCTGAATTACCTGGACCGGATGATTCTGATCACGATGCGCTCGTCGATCAAGGAGGCCATCCCGATGACGGACGCCCAATTCGGACTGCTGACGACGGTGTTCCTGATCACCTATGGCGTGTGCAGCCCGCTCGGCGGGTTCATTGCGGACAAATTCAACCGCAGCCGCATCATCATTTTCTCGCTCTTCGCCTGGTCCGCGACCACGTGGCTGACCGCGCACGCAACCTCCTTTGGCGAACTGCTCTTTTACCGGGCGCTGTTGGGCATCAGCGAAGCCGCCTACTTCCCCGCCGCGGTCGCCCTGTTGATGGACTATCATCGCAATGAGACGCGTTCCTCGGCCAACGGCATCCACCTCAGCGGCGTCATGGTCGGCTCCGGGCTCGGCGGCCTGGGCGGCTGGATCGCCGACCGCCAGGACTGGACCTTCGTGTTTCAGCTCTTCGGCATAATCGGCATCGTCTACTCTGGCGTGCTGTTCTTCCTGCTGAAGGATCGGCCCAAAGAGGTCGCTACTCCCGGCGAGCCGGTAACCGCCGTCCCGGTGCTCCGGCTGGGTCAGACCCTCGTGAACATTTTCAGCCGGCCCGCCTACGTGCTGGCGCTTCTCTTCTGGGGCATGCTGGGCGTCGCCAGCTGGTCTTTCGTCGGCTGGCTGCCGGCCTACCTGCAGGAACAATTCCAAATGACCCAGGGCCGCGCCGGCCTCACGGCGCTGGGCTACATCTACTCGGCCAGCCTTGTTGGCATGGTGGCGGGCGGATATTTCGGCGACCGGTGGAGCCGCTCCCATCCGCGGGGACGCATCTATGTGGGCGTGCTCGGCGTGCTCGTGGCCATTCCCGGAGTCCTCCTCGTCGGCAATGCCGGCCTGCTGCCGCTCGTCCTCTTCGGTATGGTGATCTACGGCTTCACCCGCCCCTTCCCGGACGCCAACATGGCCCCACTCCTCTGCCAGGTCGTCGACCGGCGCCACCTCGCGACCGCCTACGGGGTGCTCAACATGTTCGCCGTCATGGTCGGTGGCGCTTCCATCTACATCGGCGGCGTGGTGCGCGACGCCCACATCAACATCACCACCATGTTCAACTGCGGCGCCCTCGGTCTGCTCATCTGCGCCGTGCTTCTCTGGACCATCAAACCCCGCCCGGTTCCTTCCACTGAGTCATGAAATACGTCACCGCCCTCACGCCCCGCGACCAACAGATCGCCGCCGCGCGGCTGGCCGGGTTCATGCCGGACGAGGTTTACGACATCCACGTCCACCCCTACAAGGCCGAGCACTTCACCCCGGGCACCTGGGCGGCCCTCTCCGAGCATCCCTTGCTAGGGTGCCGCGAGCACCGGGCCGCCCTCCAGCGCTACATGCCGGTGAAGACCATCCACGGACTCTACTTCGGCATGCCGCACAAAACGGCCAACCGTCCCGCTCTCAATGAATGGCTCGCCAACGAGGTAAAGGCTAATGGCACCCCACTCAGCCGCGGGCTCATGCTCGTGTCCGCCGCGGACGATCCGGCCATGGTCGCCGCCGCCCTGCG
>JBKJRX010000171.1:0-6339 GCA_046593155.1 Lacunisphaera sp. | reverse complement strand
TGCGGATGACGAGGAGCAGCTCATTGCCCTCCATGCCGCCCAGCGAACGGCCGCGGCCCCGCCACGACGCGAGGAGGTCCAGGTCGTAGGGCGAGGTCTGGCCGAGGAGGACAGCGTGGGGCAGTTTCGACAGGAACACGGCGTCGAGCAACTGCGGGTGCACGAAGCCCCATTGCCGGCGCCAGCCGCCGGGATCGCGGACCCGGCGGGCCTCGGATTGGTTTGGGGTGAAGGCGACGAACAGTCCGCCGGGGCGCAGGAGCCGCAGGCCCAGGCTAATCATCCCCTGCACCGAGGGAACGTGCTCGATAACATGCGCCGAGAAGAACATGTCATAATGTGCGGCTGGCAGCGTGGCGACATCCCGCACTGCGACTTGCAGCTTGGCTTGGGCAAAGGCGGCGTGGGGGCGGGAGATTTCGCAGGCCTCGACTGCATAACCGGCACGGCTGAGCTGGTGGCTGCCGTAGCCCCACGAGCAACCAAAGTCGAGGAGCCGCGCCCCGGCGGCAACCCCCAGAGCCTGCAGCACGGCGAGGTAGGGGGCATAGTCCTTCTCGTGTCCGCTGAAACCATGTTGGAGGAGCTCCGCCAGCTGCCGGTCGTCCGGCAGATGCGTGGTGAATCCTTCCTCATATTCGGTCTGGTAGATCCGTTTGTTCTCCGCGGCCGAGGTGGTGGGCGCGCGGTAGAGCAGCCCGCAGTCACCACAGCGGCGGAGCGAGGTCACCCCCCACTTGCGATCCACCGTCGCGACTGGGAATCCACCGCAGGAAGGGCATGCGAAGTTGACCTTGAAAAAAAACCTCAGCGCACTGGTCAGCAGGTAGCGAGAGCTTTGCATGGGCTCAGGTGGGCTGGCGAAATTTCCAGAAGGTCGCGCGCCGCACGGGCCGGCGGGTCGCGATCGTGCGCGGCAGCGCACCCAGCGCCGCCCATAGGCCGGCGAGGCCGGGCCGCAGGAAGCGCGGCTGGCGGATCCAATACCAGGCGAAACTGGCCACCTTGAGCGGCAGCACCAGCAGGACATCGGGCAGCGGGCACCGGCGGACTGTCATCATGAGTTCATTGCACACGCCCGAGCGGTGCAACGGATACCAGTCGCGGCTCGACCAGGCCTTCTCGTGCCACACATGCACCCCCGGCAGCAGCTCGATCTTGAAATAGAGATCAGCCAGACGCAGGGACAAATCCTTTTCCTCCGAGCCATAGGTGCCGGGACTGGAGGCGTAATACCCCGCGGCGCGGACCGAGGACAGCCGCAGGATGTGGCCGCAGCCGATGAACATGGCCGAGGGGCGGGGCGCACCGCGCTCCACCGGATCCGGCCGGTCCGGCGAGAGGATGTCGAAGGCCACGCCGGCGAGATCCGGGCGGGCTTCTAGGCGCGCGAGGGCGAGGGCAATCTCATCCCCGCGCAGGAACCAGGCGTCGTCATCGAGACTGACGTAGTAAGCCGCGTCGTCGGAGCGCATGAGCTCATTGCGGCTCTCGATGAGGCCGAGGGAGATTTCGTGCCGCAGCCAGCGCACGCCCGGAAACCGGAACTGCAGGGCCGGCGTGTCGTCGGTGGAGCCATCATCCAGCACGGCCACCTGCATGTGCGGATAATCCTGCGCCAGGGCCGAGGCAATGGCCTTGGGCAGGATGCCCGCGCGGTTGCGCGTGGTTATCCCGACCAGCACGGTGGGGGGAGTTGAGGCGCTGCTCATAGTCGGGCCTGCCAGATCCCGATAAATTCCTGCGCCCAGCCCGGAGGACGGCGGAGCAGGAGCACGGCGAACAGGAACAGGCGGTGCAACTGCCAGCGCCACCACAACGGCCAGCCGCGTCGGCCCTGGACCTCGCGGGCGACGACCGCCATGTTGTGCAGCTTGCCGGCGGTGAGTGCGGCGCGGTTGGCCTTGAACTCACTGGGCAGCGAGTAGTGCAGGATGGAGGGTTCGCGCAGGAAAAAGAGCGGGGCCTCGCGCGCGGCGCGGGCGGTCAGGTGCACATCCTCGGCGAAGCTGTAGCCGGTGAACTGCGGGAAGCGGTGGCGATGAAAAAGGCCGGCGCGCATGAACAGGCAGGTCGCGGGCAGCCATTCGACCGGGACCAGCTCCGGGCCGCCCGCGGGATAGAGTGGGAAACAGTTGATGCCCGGGCCGAAGAGCCGGCCGCCGTAGTCAGCGTGGGCATAGCCGGCTTGCAACGCGTAATGCCAGCGGGTGAGCCGGCCGGGCGCGGTCCGGTCGGTGTTCGCGATGCGGGGCGAGAGGGCCCCGAGCTGTGCATCCGGCAGACGTTCGAAATGGGCGAGCACGCGGGCGAGCAGGTCCTCGCCAAACTCAATGTCGTCGTCGAGAAAGGCGAGCACGTCGCCGGTGGCCGCGGCCGCGGCCAGATTGCGCTGGCGGGCGGAGCTTTTCTCGGGACAGGGGAGGATCTGAACAGGAAACGGGCAGGCGGAAATCTCGCCGGGAGTCACCGGATTGGCTCCACCCGCGACGGCGATCAGGACTTCGCGGGGATGGCGGGTCTGGCGCGTTAGGCAGCGCAGCACGACCTGGAGACTTTCCGCGCGGTCGAGCGTGGCGATGATGACGGAGCAGGACAAAGGGGCGGCCATGATCAGGGCCAGAGGCCGGTGCCGTGCATGAATAATTTCACCGCGCGTTGCAAAGGCGGCTCAATGTGATGCGGGAGCCTGGCCTCCTCGATGGCGAGCGGATTAGGTTCGTCCATGCTGTGGCAGCTGTCGGCGGGCACCACTTTCTGCCGCCAGTCGGTCTCCTCGTTGTAGCCCTGAAAGGTGCCGCAGCCACTCGCCATGGCCTCCTGCCTGGTTTTCAAGCGGAGCTGGATCTGGTCCGGGCTGCGGTATTGGTAGTGCTTGAAGCGGATGCGGCGGGGGTGGACCACCCCAAGGTGCCGCGGGGCGGAGCCGTGGTTCCAGACTAGGCCGGGTCGGTGGCGGAAGAAGCGGGTCTCGGAGTAATCGCAGCGGTAATACCGCAGGGCCTGTTCGGCCGGCGTGTGCGGCGGATAGGCCGTGCCATTGGCGGCAAAGCGCGCGGCATCGGCGTCGGTGAAATAGAACTGGAAATTTACCCCCCAGACCACGTGATGGTGCGCCGGCACCGCGGCGAGAAACTCGCGCGGATTATCGTAATAGAGTTCGTCGGCATCGAGCTTGCACCACCAGTCGCCCGGACCGGCCTCGAACCGGAAGTGATTGAAGGTGTCCATGCGCAGGCTGTCGCGGTAGGGCACGGCGGCGGACTTGAACGGCACGACCCGGGGTTCGCGCTTCGCCAGCTCCAGCACCTGCTCCCAGGTGCCGTCGGTGCTGCCGTTGTCGAAGACAAACATGCGGTCGCACCAGTGCGCGGCATGCTGCAGCGTCTCGACGATCATGTCGGCTTCGTTTTTGACGAGGCAGTTGCCGAAGATTTTCATGGGGAGGACGCCGGGCCCGGGCGCATGATCGCCGCCGTGAACTGGCGGCGCAAGGCGGCGGGGGCAAACTCCTCGCCCACGGCCCGGGCGCTGGTCGCCAGCGCCACCCGCAAATCCGGCTCGGCTTGGAGCCGCCGCAGGGCCGCCAGCAGCGGCGCGTCACCCGGCTCGCTCACGCCGAGGGCACATCCCGGATGAGCCAGGCACCAGGCCATCCCGCTGGCGTAGGCCGGCCCGGTGATGAGCAGCGGCAGGCCCAGGGCGAGGCAGTCGCCGAGCTTGCTCGGAAAATGCGTGCGATATTGGAGTTCATGGGCGCCGGCCGGGTTCAGGTAGGGCTGCAGCACCACATCACACCGCGCGAGCAACCCCTGCCACGCCGCCTCGGGAGTCGGGGCATAACCGTGGAAGCGAAACACGTCCGTGGCCCCGGCCAGGGCCGCGACATTGCCGGCGGGCATGGGCCCGAACATCTCGACCCGGGTGCCGGCCACGCGAAAGACCGGGAGCATTTTCAGCAACTGCTCGCCATAGCCGTAGTGCAGCCCGCCCGCGTAGCCGAGGGTGAGGCCGCCGGGTTGCTTCAACTGCCGGCAGGCTTCGGGCGACTGTTGCACAAGTTGGTCCGAGTGCGGCGGAAGCAGCACCGTGCCGGGCGCGCCAAACTTTTCCTCATGGTATTTCACCATGCCGGGGCTGATGCACAGCCGGGCCTTCGCCTGGCGGTAGACGGCCGCGTCGCGACACAATTGCCGGGGTTGCAACCAGGGTGGCACGGGCTCGAAGCCGTGGGCGACATCATGGGCCAGCAGCATGAGCGGAAGCCGGCGGGCGGACGCGTAACGCGCCGCCAGGTCGTAATACCAGGAGTCCTGCATCAGGGTGACCACCAGGTCGGGCTGGAATCCTCCCAGCAAGCGGTCAACCCGGCCCAGCCCCACCAGTGAGGCGGCGCCCAACGTGCGGAGGATCGGCCGCCACGGCCAGAACCGCGTCTGGTTGAGCCGGTCGGCGGCGAGCGGGAGATGCTCGTAACGGCAGGCGAGGCGTCCGGCGCCGGCGCGCGGCAGGTGGTTGGTGACCACCAGTAGGCGATCGGGCGGATAATCGCGGAGCAGGCGGTGGAGGACAATGGCGCCCGCCGCGCCGGTGTGCGGCGATTCGTTGCTGAGCAACAGCACCCGGGGAGAGGGGGACATCAGGCTGGTTTCGGGAGGGAGTGCACGAGGCGTCGGGCGCGCTGCTTGCCGCGCCGGCCGGCGAGCTCAAACCGCCGGGCGGTGGCGTTCATGCGGAGGAACCGGACGAAGCTCGCCAGGCGGCTGAGCCAGGAACGGGGCTCCAGCGTGGCCGGGCCGTCGTAGAGATAGTTGAGCACGGCCCAGGAGAAACTCATGGATTCCTGCAGGCGCAGCAGGTAATCGAGGGAAAAGCGGCTGCGCGGGATCAGGTGGGTGAGCTTCAGGCGCTGGAAAAGTCCCAGGCCGAACCCCAGTTCGATCGCGGTGAAGCACAGGTCGGAATCACCGCACGAGGCCAGGTTCGCTCCCTGCCGCTCAAGGTGCTGTCGCAGGGCATCGGTCCGGGCCAGGCGAGCATAGGCCTCGGCGACGGTCCGGCGGACGGTCAGGCCGGCGCCGCGGGGCAGGCAAAGCGCCGAGCGGTAGTTGCACCAGGCATCGTGCGGGACCGCGCAGAGGGCCAGCAGGTCGAGGTAGGGGGTCAGGCGGGCGTCCGGCGGAGTCTCGTATTCCGCCGTGATATCGCCGCTCCAGGCTCCGAGCTGCGGCCACTCGCTGGCGATCCCGTGGGCGGCGGCCAGGTAGTCGGGGGCCAGCACATTGTCATCATCCACGTAGACGAGCAGGTCGCTGGCCGCCTCCGTGACGCCGCGCAAACGCGCCCAGGTCAGGCCGAGGCGTTCCTCGCGACAGATGCGGCCGCGTGGGTGCCAGTCGACGGCAAACCGGCCGGCGAGGGGCTGGGCCGAAGCGTTGTCGATCAAGAGCAGCTCCCAGTCCGCGACGGCGAGGGTCTGGGCCTGCAGAGCCGACAACACGCGCTGCAGCCGGCCGGTGTCGGGATTGTGCGCACAAATGACAACGGAGAGGAGGGGCGAAGCGGCCATGTCAGCGGCGGCGGGCGACAAAGACGAACTGCCGGCAGAGGGCGCGGCGCTCGAGAATCAACGGAAAGATGTCGGTCTTGCGCAGCAGGATATCGGGACGCCGGGGAAGGACCAGCGGGCGCCCGATCAGCCGCCGCAGGCCGCGCTCAAGGCGCAGCAGCCAGGAACGCTGCAAGGTGCCGACCACGTAATCCAGGCCCTCAATGCCCGGCTCGCTCTGTTCAAACTCGCCGGTCACTTCGAAATCAACGGCCAGCCAGGCATGGAGGTCGGCGTGCGTGGGTTCACTGAGATGCCATTCGTTTCCCAGGGGCTGCGCGGCCCCGGTGAACTGGAGTTTGTTCGGGGCACTGATGACCAGCAGGGCCCCGGGTTTCAGGCGGCCGGCGAGTTCATGCAGCACGGCGGCCGGATTGGGGACGTGCTCGATCACCTCGAACATCACGGCAAAATCAAATTCCGCCCCGGGCAGCGCGGTGGCGAGCTGCTCATGAAAACTGACGTTCGGCGGGTGGGCGCGCTGGCGCGCGGCGGCGATGATACCGGCATCGACATCGACGCCGGCCACCTGGCTGGCGCCCGCACGGGCGAGGATCTCGGTGCCGTAGCCGATGCCGCAGCCGAAATCGAGGCCGACGCCCGCCCGGCAGAACTGGATGGCGAAGGCGTAGCGTTGCAGATGCTCCCAGCCATAGTCCGGCCACCAGTCGCGATCGCTCGGAATGATGCGTTCAGGCAAATTAAGGTTTCTCCCGTTTCAAGTGGATCAG
>JBKJRX010000040.1:0-10483 GCA_046593155.1 Lacunisphaera sp. | reverse complement strand
TGGATCTCCTGCGCATCGCTACCGCTGGCTCCGTGGACGACGGCAAGAGCACCCTCATCGGCCGCCTCCTCTACGACACCAAACAGGTGTTCGAAGACACGATGGCCAGCCTCCAACGCGCGAGCGAGGCCCAGGGCCACGAGGTCGTGAATCTCGCCCTCCTCACGGACGGCCTCCGCGCCGAACGCGAGCAGGGCATCACGATCGACGTCGCCTACCGCTACTTCGCGACCCCGCGCCGCAAGTTCATCATCGCGGACACCCCGGGCCACGTCCAATACACGCGCAACATGGTAACGGGTGCCAGCAACGCCAACGTCTCCATCATCCTCGTCGACGCCCGCCTCGGCGTGATCGAGCAGAGCCGCCGCCATACTGCGATCGCCTCTCTGCTGCGCATCCCGCACCTCGTCGTCGCCGTCAACAAGATGGACCTCGTCGGCTGGAGCGAGGCGCGCTTCAACGAGATCCGCGAACAGTTCGAGGCCTTCCTGCCGCGTCTCGACATCAAGGACGTCAAGTTTATCCCCATCAGCGCGCTGAACGGCGACAACGTCGTCACGCCTTCCGTCAACACGCCTTGGTATCCCGGCCCGACCCTGCTCGGTCACCTCGAGGGTGTGCACATCGGCAGCGACTGGAACCTGAACGGCTTCCGTCTGCCCGTGCAGTGGGTCAACCGGCCGAACAACCCGACCGACGCGCAGCTGCACGACTTCCGCGGCTTCAGCGGCCAGATCGCCGGCGGCATTGTGCGCACCGGTCAGAAAGTCCTCGTCATGCCCGCCGGCCTCGTGACGACCGTGAAGGAAATCTGGACCTACGACGGCAGCGTGCCTGAGGCATTCTGCCCGCAGTCCGTCACGCTCGTGCTGGCCGACGATATCGACGTGAGCCGCGGCAGCATGATCATCGGCCTGGACAACCCCGCTGGCACCGGCACCGACCTGCACGCCAAGATTTGCTGGATGCACTCCCGCCCGCTCGAGCGTGGCAAAAAATATTTCCTCAAGCACACGACCAGCACCGTGCAGACCGTCGTTACCGAGCTCGTGCACCGGCTCAACATCGAGACGCTCGACCCGGAGCCGGCCCCGGTCGCGCTCACGATGAACGACCTCGGTGAAATCCGCCTGCGCATCTCGAAGCCGCTTTATTACGACGGTTATGCGGTCAACCGCCTGACCGGTTCATTTATCCTGATTGAGCAAGGCACCAACACTACGGTCGCCGCGGGCATGCTGCTGCCTTCCCTCGAGATCGTGAAACCCGAGAGCGGCGATTTCATGATTTGAACCCTTTTGATTTTGTAGGAGCCTGCTTGCGGGCGATCTTGCACCTTCGACAACCGGCCCACATCAATTCGCCTGCAAGCAGGCTCCTACAGTAAAACGCCCCCGTGAAAATATCCGTCAAAGTCGATTATGCCTGCCGCGTCATGGCGGAGTTGGCGCGATTGCATGGCTCGGGGGAACTCGCCCAGATCGAGCACCTGGCCCGCACGGAGGCGGTGCCGGCGAACTTTCTCGCGCAGATTCTCGGCAAGCTGCGGACCGGCGGGCTCATCACCAGCCGGCGCGGCAATCTGGGCGGTTACACATTGGCGCGGCCGCCGGAGGACATCACGCTTTACGACATCATGATGGCGGCCGAGGGCGAGTGCCTCGGCCTGAGCGGCAACTTCGCCGGCCGCAGCGGGCGCCGGCTCAAGCAGGTTTGGGATGAAGTTCGCGCCAGCATGGTTGAGAAAACCAAGGAATACACCCTTGATCAGCTGGCGTCCAAGAATCCGACGGAGATGTATTATATCTGAGATCGGTGCGGAAGGTGGAACCCGGCCTCCGGACGGGTTGGTTCGGCGCACGTCCTGAAAACCCGTCCGGAGGCCGGGTTCCACCTCGATCCGTGTTGCGCCGTGATTTGCATCTGGCGGGGTCAGCGACCCCGCCCTACACCTTTCCTCATGCCCAACCCCGCCCCGCTGCGCCACCGCTCGATCCCCTTCCTGATTGTCGCTGCGTTGCTCCTGTTCGGCACCGGGATCTTCTTCCCTTTTTTTCACGTCACAAAATTCTGGGTGTTCGACGATGCAGTATCGGTGGTCGGCGGCATCATCACCCTGTTCCGCGAAGGCGAGTATTTCCTCTTCGCGGTGCTCACACTGTTCACGCTCGTCTTTCCCTGTATCAAACTCGGCCTGCTCGCCATTGTCTGGCTGGAGCGGGAACAGGACCTGGCCCGCGTGCGCCGGCTGCACGCCTGGGTCGAGTCCCTCGGCAAGTGGTCGATGCTCGACGTGTTTGTCGTCGCCATCCTGATCGTGGCGATGAAGTCGGCCGCCGTGGCCAACATTCACATCGGCGTCGGGCTTTACCTCTTCACCTTCTCGGTCATCGCGACGCAATTCGCATCGGTGTGGGTCGCGGGGCTGCTAAAGCGGGCCTGAGCCAAGTAGCGCTCCGTGTAGGTTGCGCGCTCGCGCGCAACGTGGCGTGCAAGCACGCCACCTACAAATGCACCGCGAACCGACGGCGGTTAATCCCGGGGACGGCGGCCAGAGGGCCGCAACGGCATCATCCACTCCAACACGTCGCCGATGCGCGCCGCCCAGGCGTGCTCGGTGTGCTCGGCGCCGGGCACCTCCCGGTAGGCGAGGTCCGCGCCCTCCTGCCAGCCCTTGCTCACCAGCGTATCCCGGAACAGCCGCACCGCTTCCCAGCCGGGCTCGTTGGTGCCCATGTCGAGCCAGAGCCGCACCGCGGGTTTCTTGCGGAGCTTCGCGAAATCCTGGAAAATCACGCGGTTGTCCCACCACAACGACGGCGACAGTGCCGCCACGTGCCCGAACACCCGCGGATGCCACAGCGCGAAATAAAGCGATACCAGCCCGCCCATCGACGAGCCGATGACCGCGGTCTCGCGCGGCCCGGGTCGCGTGAGGTAATGCGTGTCGATGAACGGCTTCAGCTCCTGCACGAGAAACTTTGCGTAGCGCCGGGCGTCGCCGGTGCTCCGGCATTTCTCACCATCCCAGCCGGAAAATTCGGCGGGCGTCGGCGCATATTCGTTCATCCGGTTGAATCCGGTGTTGTAGACGCCGACCATGATCGGGGCGACGAGCCGGTGCGCGCGGACGAGCTCGGTCGCGCGGTCACCGGCATGCCAGGCATTGCCGAGGAACGCGGTCAGCGGGTCGAAGATGTTCTGGCCGTCTTGAAAATAAATGACCGGGTGCCGGCGCCCGCGAGTCAGGCCGTAACCCGGCGGCAGCCACACGACGATGTCGCGGTTGTTGCGCAGGCCCCGCGAAAGAAAACGGCGGTGGAGGCGGAGCGGAGATTCGTTTTTACGGGGGCGCGGCATGGGTGGTCGGGCCAGCATGCCAGCGGCGGGGCCGGGTGAGGCAAGCGGTTTTTGCTGTAGGGCGGGATCGCTGATCCCGCCTTTCTTCTGCAAGGGTGGAGCGCGTTGCCCCCAACGCGCTTGAATCGAAATCAGCGTCTTGGGGGCAAGCCGCTCCACCTTTGGCGGGATCAGCGATCCCGCCCTCCAATCATGCATTGACCCGGCACCGGAATTGCCTGACAGCGGAGGTGCGCCGGTTTCCCGACGCGGGCCACATCCCGCCATGAACGAACAACATGTCCGCTGGTATACGCGACACCTGAACCGGGATTTCGAGATGCTGGTCTTCGGCCATGCGGGCTACCCGGTCGTGCTTTTTCCCACCTCGCTCGGCCGCTTTAACCAGAACCGGGACTTCGGGCTCGTCGGGTCGGTCGCCGCCCTGCTTGATGCCGGAAAGATCAAGATCTACTGCCCGGACGGCATCGACGAGCAGAGCTGGTATAACAAATCCATCAGTCCCGCTGATCGGGTGCGCACCCATCTCGCCTACGAGAACGTCATCCTGCATGATGTCCTGCCCCACGCCATGCGTGAGACCGGCCATGGCCGGGTCTGCGTCGCCGGCGCCAGCTTCGGGGGCTACCATGCGGTGAACTTCGCCCTGCGTCACCCGGATCTGGCCGGCTATTGCTTCAGCCTGAGCGGGTCATTCGACATCCGGCCGTTTCTCGACGGCCATTACGACGACAACGCCTATTTCAACAACCCGGTCGACTATCTGCCCAACCTGGGAGACCCGTGGTTCCTTGAGCAACTCCGCCGCATGGGCATCGTCCTGGGCACGGGCGACCGCGACGGTTGTCGCGATCGCAACCTCCACCTCTCCCACCTCCTTAACGCCAAGGGCATCCCGCATTTTCTCGACGACCGCAAGGGGTGCGGGCACGATTGGAATTACTGGCGGGACATGTTCCCGCATTACGTTTCTTTGATCCACGCCTGAACCCGACTGTCTGTTGGTAGGGCGGTGACTCCGCTCACCGCCTCGGCGCGGAACGGAGTCCGCACCCTACCCTTCAAAAACAAATCCTCCCCATGAAAAAAATCGGCATTCTCCACGGCAAGGAGCGCAGCTTCCCGCAAGCCCTCATCGATCGCATCAACGCGATGAAGGAGCCCGGTATCACCGCCGAGGACGTGCTCATCAACCAGGTCCGCCAAGGCGAACCCACGCCTTACGCCGTCATCCTCGATCGCATCTCACAGGATGTCCCTTTCTACCGCGCCTATCTGAAGAATGCCGTGCTCAACGGCACCTCCGTCGTCAACAACCCGTTCTGGTGGTCCGCCGACGAAAAGTTCTTCAACAATTGCCTCGCCACCAAGCTCGGCGTCGCCGTGCCGAAGACCGTTATTCTTCCTTCGAAGGATCACCCGGTCGACTGCAGCGCCGAGTCGTTCGCCAACCTGGCCTTCCCTCTCGATTGGGATGCTATCTTCCAGCACATCGGCTGGCCGGCTTACTTCAAGCCGCACTCCGGCGGCGGGTGGAAAAACGTCTACAAGGTCCGCAACCCGGACGAGTTCTTCAAGGCCTACGCTGAAACCGGCCAGCTCGTCATGTTGCTGCAATCCGAGGTGCACTTCGACGACTACTACCGCTGCTACTGCATCGGCGGCACCGATGTCCGCATCATGCAGTATGAGCCGCGCAACGCCCCTCATCTCCGCTACGTGGTGGACCGCCCGCCCGGCTCGCCCGAATTGCTGGCGCGCATCGAGCGCGACGTCCTCACGCTCAACCATGCGCTCGGCTACGAGTTCAACACCGTGGAGTTTGGCGTGAGCGGTGGCGTGCCCTACGCGATCGACTTCTGCAACCCCGCGCCCGACGCCGACCGCAACTCAGTCGGCGAGGATAATTTCGCCTGGGTTGTGGAGGCCGCCGCGAAGATGCTCGTCCGCAAGGCCAAGGCCCACAACCCCACACAGAACAACACCGTGTGGGGCAATTACGTCCAGGGTGCCGTCAAGACCGGCGCGCCCGCGCTGCCGAAGAAGAAATGATACGCCGGTCCGAAACTTGTAGGTGGCGCGCTGGCGCGCCACGTTGCCCGCGAGCGGGCAACCTACCCTGAACCAACCACCTCACCCCATGGCCGGCAAAAAAAGCATAAGTTCACCCTCGGGATCGAGGAGGAGTTTCAGATCGTTGACCCGGTCACGCGCGAACTGAAATCCCACATCGAGGAGATCATCGAGGGCGGCAAGATTCTCCTCAAGGAGCGCGTCAGGCCCGAGCTCCACCAGTCAGTCGTCGAGGTCGGCACCGACATCTGCGAGGACATCGCCGCCGCGCGCAAGTCCGTCACCGGCCTGCGGCGCGACCTCGCGGGCCTCGCCATCAAGGCCAACCTTCGCATCGCCGCCGCCGGGACACATCCGTTCTCCCACTGGATCGACCAGAAGATATCCCAAGGCGAGCGTTACCAGGGCGTGCTGAACGACCTCCAGCAGATCGCGCGCGCCAACCTCATCTTCGGTCTTCACGTGCATGTCGGCATGCCTGACCGCGAGACGGCCATCCAGCTGCAGAACACGGCGCGCTATTTCCTGCCGCACATCTTCGCGCTGTCGACCAATTCGCCGTTTTGGGTTGGCCGTAATACCGGCTACGCCTCCTACCGCCTGCAGGTCTTCCAGCGCTTCCCGCGCACCGGCATCCCCGATCTCTTCGAGTCTGTCGAGGAATTCGACGGCTACGTCAACCTGCTCATCAAGACCGGCTGCATCGACAACGCCAAAAAGATCTGGTGGGACATCCGGCTCCACCCGCTTTTCCACACGCTGGAGTTCCGCGTGTGCGATATCCCGATGCGGGTCGACGAGACCATCTGTCTCGCGGCCATCATGCAGGCCGTCATCGCCAAACTCTACAAGCTGCACCGCAACAACCTCGGTTTCCGCACCTACCGGGCCCGCCTGATCAACGAGAACCGCTGGCGCGCGTCCCGCTACGGTATCAACGGCAAGATGATCGATTTCGGCAAACAGGAGGAGGTCCCCACCCGCGACCTGATCAACGAGTTGCTCGAATTTATAGATGACGTGGTGGACGAACTCGGCTCCCGCGGGGAGGTCAACCTTGTCCAGCAGATCCTTGCCAACGGCACGGGTGCTGATTGGCAGGTTGAGGTTTACAACCGCACTAAAGATCTCAAAGCCGTAGTGGATTATATCATTTCCGAAACTCACCACGGCCTTGATCTCTGAACAATACAGTAGCGAGTATCGAGTAGCGGGTAGCGAGCATATCGGCCGGCTACTGACGTCTTCTACTCACTACTCGCTACTGATGCCTTCATCCGTCCGCATGCCTCATACGAATTCGTTGCCCGCTACCTTCGACCCCTCGCTTGAGGCCGGCGCACACAACGCAATCCATGTGTGCCTGCAACTGAAGCAGAATGAGCGCATCACGGTCATCACCGACCTCGCCAGCGCCGAAATCGCCGCGGCGCTCGTGGCAGAGATCGAGAAGACCGGCGCCGCCTACAACGTCCTCGTGCTTGAGGAATACGGCGCCCGCCCGCATCGCGACATGCCCGCCGCGGTGCTGGCCGACCTCGCGGAATCCCAGGTTTCCATTTACGCCTGCATCACCCAGACCGGGGAGCTCCGGACCCGCATGCAGATGATGGACGTCATCAACCCGCGCCACATCCGGCACGGGCACATGGTGAACATCAACAAACAGATCATGGTTGAGGGCATGCGCGCTGATTTCCTCGAGGTCGACCGCCTCTCCCAGAAACTCATCGAGAAATGCCGCCGCGCAACGCGGGTGACCTGCAAGACTGACGCCGGCACCAACTACGTCGCCGAGCTCTCGCCGAAGCTCAACTGGGTCAAGACCTCCGGCCTCATCTCCCCCGCCAAGTGGGGCAACCTGCCCGGCGGCGAGATCTTCACCTCGCCCTTCAATTCCAACGGCTGCTTCGTCGTGGACGGCGTCGTCGGCGACTACCTCTGTCAGAAATACGGCGACATCGGCGCCACGCCGCTGACGATCGACATCAAGGACAACCGCATCGCCGGCCTGGCCTGCAGCAACAAGGAGCTGCTCGAGGAATTCGACAAGTATTGCCACACGGACGAGAACTCGGACCGCGTGGGCGAGTTTGCCATCGGCACGAACCTCGCCTGCACGCGCATCATCGGCCACATCCTGCAGGACGAGAAGCTCCCCGGCATCCACATCGCCTTCGGCCACCCGTATTCCGAGCACACCGGCCAGACCTGGAAAAGCACGACGCACATCGACTGCGTCGGCCGCTTCTTCGACATCTGGCTCGACGATGAACAGGTGATGACAAAGGGGAAGTTTCTGATCTGAGTTTTTGCCACAGATTACACGGATTAACACGGACAAGGCAGGCGCCGTGTTATTCTGGGTGAAGGGAGAAGTGCAAACCCGTGATTGAAGCCTGCCGCGAATCCGAGGACGGGAATTTTGTAAGGCAACGTCTGACAACGTTACTTATGAAATCCATACAAGTTGTTTGATAAAGATGTCGGAACCTTTGTCGGGTGTTAAATGAAAATGCTAGAAATTGCTCTAAATTGCTCTAAATTATCAGGCATGGGTGTTTTAGAAATCATCGCTGAACAACGGCTCGGGGCCAAAGAATGGGAAGCCCATCCGCAACTGCGTGCGGCTCTAGAGCGGATCGATCAATCGGTCCGTCGGGTAAATCTACACGATGACGAGAAGGCGCGGATCAGCTCACTCGTGGAGCTGTGCTTCGCCTATGAACGAGAATTCGATCCCGAGGAGAAAGCCAACATCTTGCGGACGTTGGAAGAAATCAGTGCGAACGAGTCTCTCGAACTCCCCACGGAAACCGTGGAGAAATGGGAAGGGAAACTAGAGGCCAATGACGCTAATTTCGCGAAAGCGAAACGAAAATTGGAGCGCCACCGTGAGGTGTTCCAAAAGAAATATTTTTCTCTTCGAGCCAAAGCCGGCCTGCAAACCCAAGAGGCCGTCGCAAAAAAAGCAGGGCTGCGCCGCAGCTACATCTCGGTCATTGAGTCTGGGGATCATTACCCTCAACAAAAGACCCTGCAGAAACTCGCCAGGGCTTTTGGGGTGGATGTGGCCGAACTACTCGCCTGATTTCCAGGGATGCCCGCCTGCGGACAGCTGGGATTTCAACTGGCGAATGCGGTGGTTGATGCGGTGCAAGTCGGCAACGCTCACCCGGTTGGTCTTCTTCCAGAACAAATCGACAATGTAGATGGTTTTACTGGCGTCGTGTGTCCAGAATATCGCCCGCAACCAACCCTGCCGGTTAATGGCCTCGCCCTTGAGACGTAATTCCATCCCATCCCCGCACGGCTCGATGCTCAAGTCGGCGACATCCGGGTAGTAGCGAAGCCGCTTGGTAAGCGTGATTCCCTCGGCAAGCTGCTCAGTGGTGAGAAGTTTCTTTCCCTCCCGTTGCACACGAGGCAGAGGCAGCACCCGATATCTGACTTTAGCTGGCAATAGACTCATGTGGCCACGCCTCGCAGAGCCTGCCCGATCTTGTTCCATCCGGTGCGGGTGATGACATAGGTGCGGGGGGTTTCATTGTGTATCCATCCCGACTTGATTGCATTTCTGATATCACGGGGGAAATTCGACGGCGGGCCCTCCTTGGCCAGCTTGAAGGTGTCGTCCATGTCGGCACTGCGCCACGGGGTGGAGCCATCACGAGCCTCATGCCAAGCGCCCAGCAGCAGGATCTTCTCGGGGAAGCTGTCCCATTTGAGCTGATTGAGCAGTTCGGCCCCGCCGCGGGTTTTCAAGATGGCCTTTATTCCTTCTTCGCTGTCGGCACCAGTCAGTGTCTCGGTCTCGATGGACGGGGAACTCAGGGACGGCGACGACGAAGCCGCGAGGGCCGGGACAGAGTCGTCTCGTTTCTCCTGAATAATTTGCAGAATAGTGACCAAAGCCTCATCTTTAAGATTGGCTGCGACGTTTAGGCCTGAGGCCTGGACTACAATTTTGAAGCTCATACAACAATAATACGACAAGCTGTATGTTTTGTCAATTTGATGTTATTTAATGTGCAGATAAATACAACCGCCTGTGAATTGGCGGTTTATGAATAACGTGGCCGCCCGTCATATGGTGAACCTGAGTTTTATCTGGGATAGCATCCGATATTCCCAGCGGCGTCATCTATACTTCGCGTTGCCTCACGATCCATTTGTCTGACACTCCCACCTATCGGGACAAAAACCCAAACACCCGGTCGATCATGCCCGGCAGGTTTTCGTGGGCGTAGTCGGGATAGAGCACCATGTCTTTCTTTGACGTGATCTTGTTGAAGGCGGCAAATTGCGTGCTCGGCGGGCAGATGGCGTCCATCAGGCTCGTGAACATCAGCACCTCGGCCTGGATGCGCGGCGCCAGGTGCTGGCAGTCGATGTAGCCGAGCTTTGTGAAGATTTCCTCCTCACGCTCGTGACGGGGATCGAACATCCGGAAATAATAGGTGAGCTCGAAATAAGCCTCCTTTGCCTGGTCCATTTCCCACACCCGCCGGTAGTCGCACAGGAATGGGAATACCGGCGCGCAGCGCCGGATGCGCGGCTCGAGCGCGGCGCAGGCCAGCGCCAACGCGCCACCTTGTGACTGCCCGTAAGTGCTCACGCGGTTTTGGTCCGTCTCAGCAAAGCCCATCACGACCCGCGCCAACTGCACGGTGTCCAAAAATATATGCCGGTAGGCGAGCTTGTCGGGATTGGGATCGTCCAGGCCGCGGATGATGTGGCCGCGCAGGGTCGTGCCTTGCACGCCGCCCGGGTCTTCGGATCTGCCGCCCTGGCCGCGGACATCCATCGCCGCGATGGCGTGGCCCGACGCCGGCCAGCCAAGTTTGTCGAACCAGTCGCCGCTGTTCATCGAGTAACCGTGGAATTGCAGCACGGCCGGATGCGGGCCCTTCGTGACAGGCCGCAGGTATTTGGCGTAGATGCGCGCGCCGCCAATGCTCGTAAACCAGAGGTCGAAGCACTCGATGCCCGGCGCGGAAAACGCCGCCGGTTTCAGCTCGGGCTTGGGATCGACGGCGGCCAGCTC
>JBKJRX010000003.1:0-21355 GCA_046593155.1 Lacunisphaera sp. | reverse complement strand
GATCGAATCGAGCAGGATGACCACGTGCTCGCCCTGTTCGACAAGCCGGCGGGCTTTTTCGATGACCATCTCCGCGCAATGCACGTGGCTTTCGGGCGCCTCGTCGAAGGTGGAACTGACGACCTCGCCCTTGCAGTGGCGCTTGAAGTCCGTAACCTCCTCGGGACGCTCGTCCACCAGCAGGATGATGAGTTTCACCTCGGGCGAGTTCGCAGCGATGGAGTTCGCCATGTTCTGCATGAGGACCGTCTTGCCGGTGCGCGGCGGGGCGACGATGAGGCCGCGCTGGCCGAAGCCGACGGGGGTGATGATGTCCACCATGCGCATGGAGACATCCTTCTGCTCCGGCATCTCCAGCAGGATGCGCTTGAGCGGATAATACGGAACGAGTTCCTCAAAGGGGGGCACTTTGGAGATTTCCCCCGGCTTGCCGCCCATGACCTTGCGGATGGCCACCACGGCAGGGCAACGGTCGTTGCCCTGCGGCGGCTGCAATTGCACCTCGACGGCGTGGCCGCGCTTGAGGCCGAAATGTTTGACGAAGATCTCCGGCAGAAACGCGTCCTCCGGATAGAGCCGGTAGTTGACGTCGTCGTGCACGACAAACCAAAGACCGCGGTCCGTCTGGTCAAGATAGCCGCGATCGTAGAGCGGGCACTTTTGCTCGGTGATGGTCGCGAAGATCTGCGTGATGAGCTGCCGGCGGTTCGGGGCGCCCTCGAACTTGACCTCCAGCTTCCGGGCGAATGTCGTGAGTTGAGCGAGGTTCAGCGCGTAGAGTTCATGCAGCCAGACCGGGTCGGCCTTGCTCTGGGCAATCCCGTCGGCAAGTTGCTCAATCGCCTCGAGGCTCTGGAAGCGCGCCGGATCCGGCAGGTCGCCGTAGTGGACGACTTCCTTTGGCGGCGCGGGTTGCGGGGGATGTTTTGGGCCGCCGCCTTGGAAATTCTGGTTGCCCCCAGCCCACTTGCCACCGCCACCACCGCGAAACTTGTTGCCCCGGTGCCGCCGGCCGAATTTGCCACCACCACCTTGCTGCTGATAATGGCCGCCGTTGCCGCCACCACCATTACCACCCTCCGGTTGGTGCGTGTCGCCTTCGTGCTGGGCGGGCGGTTGTCCCTGGTCGCCACCATGGCCACCCTGATCGGCCGGGGCGGACTCCATCTGCGGTGCGGGAGCCGCCGCTTCACGCCTTGGTTCGGGCGCCGGAGCTGGTGCGGCGGGTGCCGGATCGTCGCGAAATTCAATCTCCTTGGTGGCGATCTTGGCGGGCTTCTTGCCGCCCCGGATCAGCCGGGAGCGCGTTGGGCGCTTGGTGGGGGCCGCACTGCTGGCGGCGCTGGTTTCTTCGTCGGATTTAGGGGGGACTGACATGAATGCGGCCTGCGGGCCGGTCGGGTTGGGAGTTCAAGAGGCGGTCAGCCAGTGCGTCGACCTGTTCACGGAGAAATTCGGGAGTGCCGTCATTCAGGAGAACGTGGTCTGCCAACTCGCACTTGCGGGCCAGTGGCAGTTGCTGGGCGATACGCTCGCGGGCTTGTTCCGGGGGGATGCCGCGCTGTTCCAGCCGCCTCAATTGCGATTCGGAGTCTGTGGTGACGCAGACGGTGAAATCAAACCAATTCTCCAAACCCTTCTCAAACAACAGTGGCACCTCGACAATAAAGGCTGTGCCGGTGCTCGCAGCAATCACCTCCCGCCAGCGCGCGAGCAGGCGGGGATGCAACAGCTCCTCCAGCCAGGCGAGGGCGGCGGGATCCTTGAAAACCTTCTCAGCCACCCGGTCGCGCCGCACGCTGCCGTCAGCCGCCAGCATGGCGTTGCCCAGCTTCACGCGGATCGCTTCAGCCACTTCCCGGCTGGGCAGCAACTCGTCCCGGACGACCTGGTCGGCGTCCAACCGGCGGAATCCACGTTCGGCGAACCGCGCCGCGGCCGTCGATTTGCCACACCCCATGCCGCCGGTCAGGCCGACCATCAAGTTGGTGTTGTTAACCATTTATCGCTGCGCAGACATATGGGCTTGCTGGGCATGGGGGGCAACCCCTATCTCCTGTGGGTATCGCATGGTTCCGCCGCACGCAGTCGATACCAAGCACCCCCCCGCCGTGGCCAAGGCCGTGAAGGCGGCCTTCGCTGGTATCGGGGCGGAAGCGAGCTTCCCGCTGCTCGACCGCTTGTTCGTCGACGTGACCGAAATGTTCGAGGGCCACTACCCCGGGTATCAGGCCATCGACATGCATTACCACGACTATGAGCACACAATGCAGGCGACAATCTGCCTCGTGCATTTGCTGCAGGGCCGCAGCCGCACTTTGGAACGGCCGGTGCTGCTCGCCCGGGACTGGGAACTGGCGGTCATGGCCGTGCTGCTTCACGACAGCGGTTACCTGAAAAAAAACGACGACCTCACCGGCACCGGCGCGAAATACACCTTTGTCCATGAGCGTCGCAGCTGCGATTTTGCCCGCGAATACCTGCCCCGCATGGGCGTGACGGCCTCAGAGATCGAGGACATCTGCACCGCCATCATCTGCACCGGCCCGCGCAGCAAAATCAGCCAGGTCTCCTTCCACCGCGACGAGGCGCGTCAGATGGCCTTCATCCTGGTGACCGCCGATTATCTCGCGCAGATGAGTGCCGTGGATTATCTTGAAAAGCTGCCCGTCCTTTTCCGGGAGTTCCAGGAGGCCTTCGACTTCGAGCAGATCCCCTTGGAGAAGCGGCCCTACCACAGTCTGCAGGAGCTGCTGGAGAAAAGTCCCGGTTTTTGGAGCAATTATGTGCGTCCCATGCTCGACTTCGAGGCAGGCGGCGTGCATCGCTATTTGACGACAGCGGGCCAACCCAATCCATACTTGCAGGCCGTTGAGGCCAACCTGGCGGAATTACGACGCCGTCTGCAGGCAGGAACGGGCTAAATCCCAACCCTCGCTTCCCGCCTTCTGTCTCATGTTAGCCACTATCGGCTCAGCCGCGCTGCTGGGCATTGATGCCGTGCCCGTCCAGATCGAGGTCAACACCGGTGAGTCCGGTGTGCCCGATCTCATCCTCGTCGGCCTGCCCGATTCCGCCGTGAAGGAATCGGAGGACCGCGTGTTCTCCGCGCTCAGCAACTCCGGTCTGCGCATGCCCCGCACGCGCACGACCATCAACCTCGCGCCCGGTGATCTTCGCAAGGAAGGCGCCATCTACGACCTGCCCATCGCCCTCGGCATCCTCGTCGCCACCGGTCAGCTGGTATGCGACCAGCTCCACGACTACCTCATCGCCGGCGAACTCAGCCTGTCCGGCGCCACGCGCCCGATCAAGGGCGGCCTGGCCATGGCGGTGTTCGCCCGGGAAACGCGCCGCAAAGCCATCCTGCTGCCACCGGTCGCCGCGCAGGAGGCGGCCCTGGTCGAGGGCTTGCACGTTTTCGAGATCACTTCGCTCGACCAGGCGACGCGCTTTCTCGCCGGTCAGCTCAAGCTTACGCCGCTCGCCGCGCCCTCCGCATCCGCTCCGGCCACCCGCAACGAACACGAACCGGACTTCGCCGACATCAAGGGCCAGCACGCTGTCCGCCGCGCGGTGGAAGTCGCCGTCGCAGGCGGCCACAACCTCATCATGATCGGGCCGCCGGGCTCGGGAAAATCGATGATCGCCAAGCGCATCCCCGGCATCATGCCGCAGCCCACGCTCGACGAATACCTCGACATCCTGCGCATCCACTCGGCCGCTGGCCAGACCATGGACGGCAGGCTGCATTTCCTGCAGCGCCCGGCCCGCGCCCCACACCACACCATTTCCGACGTCGGCCTGCTTGGCGGCGGCACCATTCCCGGCCCGGGAGAGATCTCCCTTGCGCACCATGGCGTGCTCTTCCTCGACGAGTTGCCTGAGTTCAAGCGTTCAGCGCTCGAGGTGTTGCGCCAGCCGCTGGAGGACGGCCAGGTGACCATCTCGCGCAGTGCCGGCAAGATCACCCTGCCCTGCCACTTCATGCTCGTGGCCGCAATGAATCCCTGCCCGTGCGGCTATCTCGGCGACGCCAAACACGAGTGCCGCTGCTCTCCCGCCCAGGTCCAGCGTTATCGTGCCCGCATCAGCGGGCCGTTGCTCGATCGCATCGACCTGCACATTGAGGCCCCGGCGCTCTCCATCACCGAACTCCGCAGCGATCGGGCTGGTGAGTCCTCCTCCGCCCTGCGTGAACGCATCGAACAGGCCCGCCAAGTGCAACTCATCCGCTTCCGTGGCACCAAGCTGACCGCCAACGCCCGCATGCCGGCTTCTCAACTCAAGAAATTCTGCGCCCTCGACCCGACCCTGGGCGACCTGCTGCAGCAGGCGATGGAGCAGCTCGCGCTCTCCGCCCGCGCTTACGACCGCATCCTGAAGGTCGCCCGCACCATCGCCGATCTGGCCGGCACCGAGCGCATTGCCTCACCGCACCTCCTCGAGGCCATCCAATACCGCAGCCTGGATCGGAACGTATTCTATTAATCCGGCAAGCGCCGGTCCAGCAGACGCCTGCCGCACGGGGCTCGGGCCAGCGAATCATGGTAGTGGACGACGAACCATCCATGAGCGGGCGGACGCTCTTTCGGTCGATCCCGCGGGAATCAGCCAGCTGAAAAACCCTTCGAGATTGCGGAGTTGTTGGAACTGGTTTCGACGGAGCTGCCGTCATAGCACGGGCTGGTCAGCTCTAGATCGGGCTTTATGTGCCCTACCTACATCATGGCCACCCGCTTGCCGTCTTTGACTTCGCGACCTTTGCGTCCTTTGTGGAAGGCCTCATGTCTTGGGAAGTTCGCTTTCAAAACGGGGTCAACCTGCCGCAAATCGGCTGGTGGCTGGACGCGCAGAAATCCCAAGCCCGTTCCTTCGTCTCCCACGCCCACTCCGACCACATCGCCTCGCACCGGGAGATCATCGCCACCCGCGAGACGGCCAGCCTGATGCGACTGCGCGTGGGCGGCAAACGCCAGGAAAACATCCTCAATTTCGAGCAACCCTGGACGGCTGATTTTGGCTGCGAGGTGAAGCTCTACCCCGCGGGCCATATTTTCGGCTCCGCCATGTTTCACGCCACCACGGAGCAAGGGAGTCTGCTTTACACGGGCGACTTCAAGCTCCGCCCCAGCCTCGCGGCCGAGCCTTGCGCCACACCCCACGCGGATGTGCTCATCATGGAGACCACCTTCGGCCTGCCGCGCTACGTGTTTCCTCCGCAGGAGAAGATCGAGGCGGACATCGTGTCCTTCTGCCAACAGGCACTGGCTGAGAAAGTCACTCCCGTGCTGCTGGCCTATAGCCTGGGCAAGACCCAGGAATTGCTCCAGATCGTCGGTCGCGCCGGCCTGCCCGTGATGCTGCACGCGCATGGCTACAAGATGACCAAGCGCTATGACGAGCTCGGCATGAAACTACCGCCCTACGCCTTGCTTGATCCCAAGGCCTACGCCGGACACGTCATCATCAGTCCGCCGATGCAGGGCCACACCGAGCCGCTGACCTGGATCCACCCGAAACGCACCGCCGTCGCCACCGGCTGGGCCATGGACAGCGGCGCCATCTACCGGAATGGTTGCGATGCCGCGTTTCCGCTGTCCGATCATGCTGATTTCCCCGACCTGCTGGCCTTCGTGGACCGGGTCCAGCCGAAGCTCGTCTACACGCTGCATGGGTTCGCCAGGGAGTTTGCTACCACCCTGCGCGCCCGGGGAGTCGAAGCCTGGGCCATCGGCCAGCAGAATCAGATG
The DNA here is from genome assembly GCA_046593155.1 of Lacunisphaera sp. GTDB lineage: Bacteria > Verrucomicrobiota > Verrucomicrobiia > Opitutales > Opitutaceae > Lacunisphaera. The sequence goes on along the minus strand of JBKJRX010000003.1, from coordinate 15,602 downwards.
GATCTGGTCCTCTGAGGTAGGGCGCGACCGCTAGGCGCGCCGCATTCCACGGACGGCCGTCTCTACCTTGGGACAAACTCTCGACGCCCGCCGCACTTTCGCCCATTGGTGCTGTCCCAGTCCTCACCGTGAAAAAATCCTGGCTCCTCCTCTTCAGTCTGCCGCTGCTCGCCGGCGCCGCGCCGTTCACGGCGTTCCGCGACGGTGAGAGTTTCACCTACAAGGTCAGTTTTGCCATTTTCAGCCGCGCGGGGGAAATTGTCATCGCCGCCCATGACGAGAAGCTCGCCGGCGCCGATGTTATGCGGGTGACCACCGACACCAAGTCCCGCGGCTTTGTCCGCGGGGTCTACGCCTTCGACAACAAGGCCGAGGTTCTCATCCACAAGGCCTCGGGCCGGATGCTGCACGTCAAGGAAAGCGGGGCCGACCCGAAACGCGCCACCGACACGGAGACGGTTTTCGACTACCAGACCCGGATAGCCCGGCACACCGACCGCGTCCGCACCGGACGCTCGGCCGAAATTCCCATTCCGGGGGGCGATCCCGTTGACCTCATCAGCGCCCTCGTGCAAACTCGCGACTGGCATCTGAAGCCCGGGGAGAAGCGCGATCTGCTTGTGCAATTTGGCCGTGAATTCTACCCATTGAGCATCATAGCCGAGGCCTATGAGGAAGTGCGCACCCCGCTCGGCACTTACAAGACCCTCGTGCTGGTGCCGCGCATGGAGAAGGACGCCAAGGGACTCTTCAAGAAGGGTGGTGAGATCAAGGTTTGGATTTCCCAGGATGCCAGCAACCTGCCGGTGAAAATGCAGCTCAAGCTGAACTTCGGCACAGCCACGCTGCTGCTGAGTGAGTATAAAAAGCCGGAAGCGAAATAGGTAGGGGCGCTTGCCCTCAACGGCCCTTTGAAGGGCGCTTGGGGGCAAGCGCCCCTACCTCAAAATGAAACCGCCACGGTTTCAGCGACCACACCGGCCCGGCATAATCGACGCCGATGCGCGCACTCACCTGAACGGATCGGCGCGGCAATTTGAACCCGTCGTCCTCGATCCACAAGCCTGACGCCGGCGTCGCGGATGTGCCGTTTAACTTTCGGTCGATTTGCAGCCGCTTGGTCAGCCGGCCAGGACCAATGCTACCTTCAACCCCGCGAATCAGCACCGCCGCCGGATGATCAGCCGGTCCGGTGACGAGATTCAACATCTCGTGGATCCCGTAACAAAGATAGACATACCAGACACCGCCACGCCCATATATGACCTCGGTCCGCCTGGTGCGTCCCTTGCTGGCATGGCAGGCGAGGTCGCTTTCCCCGTGATAAGCCTCCACTTCGGTGATGCGGTGCCGGGTGACCGTGCCGTCGGGCCACCGTCGGACCAGCAGTTTTCCAAGCAAATCGCGTGCAATCGCGACCGTTTGTCGGGTTTGCAGAGATTTCGCTTTAACGGTGCGCGCCATGCTTTGATATCACAGTCACCACCTGCATGAATGCAACTTCCGGCCAACTCTCCCACGTCCAATATCGCGAGGTGCTGCGGCGGGGCATGCGGGCCAGCACCTGGGAGGGTGTGCTCGCCACGCCGGTCGTGACGATGTCGCTGCCCGTGAATATTTTCATGACCGCGCTGGTCGCCAAAGGCTTCCCTCTTTCCAAGCCCGACATCGGCGGTGTCAGTTCGCTGCCCTTTGCGTGTAATTTCCTACAGGTGTTCATCACCCCGCTGGTGACCCGCTGGGCCCGGGCCAAGCCGACCGCCATCATCGCGGCCGCGCTGCACATGGGATGCTGGGCGTGGCTGGGATGGATGTTGCCCTCCCTCTCGCCAGACGATCCCGTCGCGACCGGCCGGTTCCTGTTACTGTGGGTCTTTGTTTCCTCGCTCTTCAACGCCGTGCTGGGCGTCGTCTGGAACGGTTGGATGCATGACCTCGTCCCCGCCCGGCTGCGTGGCCGGTATTTCAGCCAGCGCAACCGATACTGCCAGGGCTCGACCCTCGTCTTCGTGCTGGGGGTGGGTTGCATGCTGTCGTGGGGCGACTATTCCGTCCGCACCTTCCAGGCAATCATCGCGGTCGCCTGTCTTTGTCGCGTGGCCTCACTGTGGTATTTCTGGCGCATGCCCGACGGACGGCTGTCCGACCGGAACCCGCCCGTGCGCACGTCCTTGGGTGAGCAATTCGTTGTTTTGCGCCGGTCACGTTCACTGCTGCTCTTCATCGTGTTTGGTGCCGTGTGGTCGTTCGCCGCGAACTGCTTCGGCCCGTTCTACCATGTTTTCATGTTCGAGCAGTTGAATTTCTCCGGCCTGCAAATCGGCATACTTGCCACCCTGACGGCGTTGGGCGGCATGATTTCACTGCCGGTGTGGGGCGGTCTGCTTGACCGCTACGGCAACAAGGCCTGCATGGCGGTGGCCTTGGGGTTGTGGCAGGCGCAGAATTTCCTCTGGTGCATCATCACCCCCGCCAACAGTGCGTTGCTTTACGGCATGTGGTTCTGGGGCGGCGGCCTGAGCGCCGGATTCATTCTCGGACAATTCACCATTTTGCTGAAATTGATCCCCGCCGAGGCACGCAACCTGGCCATCGGTCTCAACCTCGCCATCACCTCGGCGGTGGCGGCACTTTCTCCGATCCTCGGCGGCGAAGTGCTGGCCCGGCTCATTGCCCAAGGCCATGCCCCGTTGGATGTCTACCACCTGGTTTTTTTGGTGCAACCGGTGGTGAGCTTGATTGCTTGTATCCTGTTGCTGCGCATAGAGGAGCCCGCTTCCAGCCCCTTGGCGAGTGTGGTCGGCGCCATGCGCAACATCCGCACGCTGAGCGGGGTGCTGGGCTTGAGTTTTTTCGTGAACTATCTCTTTGTGCGACCGGCTGATGACGATTCGCGCCGTCGTTTAAAATAAAGCCTTGATTACCCTCCACCGACTCCTCTTATTTCGCCCCTTTGAACTTATGAAAGCCACTATCAAAACACAGGGGAAGCAGTTCTCGGTCAGCGAGGGCGATATCCTCATCGTAGACCGCTATCCGAAGACGGAAGCCGGTTCCACGGTCGAAATCAACGAAGTCCTCGCTGCGGGCGAAGGCAGCACTTTCAAGGTCGGCACGCCCTTCCTCGCTGGCGCCTCGGTCAAGGCCAAGGTCCTCGAGAACAAGCGCGGCAAGAAGGTCATCGTCTTCAAGATGCGCAAGCGCAAGGGCTCGAAGCGCAAGCGCGGCCACCGCCAGGAACTCTCTGTCATCAAGATCGAATCCATCACCGCTTAAGGGACTAAGGAACCACTTCCATGGCACATAAAACAGGTCAGAAATCCTCCAGCAACGGCCGCGACAGCCATTCCAAGCGGCTGGGCGTCAAACTTTATGGCGGCCAGAAGGTCCTCGCCGGCGGCATTATCGTTCGCCAGCGCGGTTCCAAGCACCACCCCGGCAAGGGTGTGGGCGTCGGCCGCGATTGGACGCTCTTCGCGCTCCGCGACGGCACCGTCGAGTTCGACAAAGCTCACCGCAAGGTGAACGTGGTCTGAGCTGACCGCCCAATCAATCCAGGCGCACCGCAAGGTGCGCCTTTTTTATGGGCGTGATTCTACTGTAGGTCGGGCTTTATGCCCGACAGCACACCCGGATAAGTCGGGCATAAAGCCCGACCTACAAAAGGCCATTCTTGCCTGCGCGGATGTGATTCCCTTTCTTCTCCCCATGTCCGACCGTCTCAACGATCTCCAACGCCAGCGCACCCTTGCTCAGGAGCAGGTCGCGTGGTTAGACCGCGAGATTGCCCGGGAAACCGGTCAGGTTGCCCCGGTGGTGCCTACGGCGGCGCCGGCCAGCCCGCTTGTTCCGCCATCCTCCGCCCGCTCCGACGAGACAACAGCGGCGCGCGCGGCCGAGGACATCATCGCGCGGTATCAGGACAGCCACAGCCCGCAATCTGCCGCCAAGGACATGAAACGCGGCTGCTATCTCGCTTTCTTCCTCGCCCTCGGCGCCGTCGTGCTGATTTTCCTGACGGCCTATTTCATCTACACCCGCCGGGGGTAGGAAATGTAGGGCGGGATCGCTGATCCCGCCACGAATACGGCTAGTAGCACAAAAGCGGGATCAGCGATCCCGCCCTACAAATTGACCCTACAGCGTCACCCGCCGGCCCGCGTTGCTCCAGGACTCCCAGACGGCTTCGGTGAATTGCATGTATTTCACCCCGGTCTCGAAATCCGTCAGGCGCACCGGTTTCCCGTCGCGGATACTGTCGATGAAATCCGCCTCGACGCGCCAGCCGCCGCGTTTCTCCGGGGCGATCGCCAGCAGTTTTTCGGCCTCACCCCGCATCGAGAGCCACAACTCGCCTTTCGCGAGATCCAATCGCAGGCCACCCTTGCGGCCGTTGATGCGGATCTCCGCGCGAGGTGCCGTGGTCTCCACCCCACTGAAATGCGCCACGAACCGTGCTCCCGTGGGCTGCCAGCTGACCGCCCACGGCGCGTTGGTCATGGGCGTCGTCGCGGCGTAGCTGCCCAGCACCGTCACGCTCTCGGGGATGGTCGTCGCCTGCGGCACGCCTTCCTCGTCCTTCCGTTCCTTTGAAAAAATCGCGGCGTCCGCCATCACGGTGGTCACGCCGCGGCCGAGCCAGCGCAGAGCCATCTCATAGTAGATGCCCAGGTAGAGCGTGTTTTTCCCGCTCAGGGACAGATTCTGCCGCCAACTGAGCGGCAGCGAGCTGTCCACCAGGCCGTCCGTTGTCGCCGTCAGGAATACCTCCTGCAGCGTGCCAAGTGTGTTCGCCTGCAGCAGGTCGATGACCGTGGCGTCAAAGGGCAGCGACATCGGGGCCGGGACGATCTGCGTCACCAGGTTCGGGTGCAGTTTCGCCTCGGCCAGCATCAGCTCGGCCTCGGCCAGATTGCGGGCCATGCGGGCCTCGGTGAGGACGTGCTTACCGGCGCGCAACGCGGCCACGGTCAGCTTGCCGTGCAGGTTCGGCCAAGTGCCGATGCAGATCGCGTCGATGTCGGGCGATTCAATGATCTCGCGTGAGTTGTCCGTGACCTTGGGAATCCCGAATTCCTTCGCGACCTTCTCGCCGGACGCCATGGTCCGGTTGCACACCGCCACCACCTCCACACCGGAGATGGCCTTGAATCCGGGAATGTGTCGCGTCCGTGTGTTGCCACCGGCGCCAATGATACCAATGCGAAGGGGGTTGTTCATGAGTGTGCTGGCATGTGGGCCAGTGTGCTTGCACGCGCTTCAACGCGACCGACTGACACGGCGCAAGCAAGCTTGCTGGCCCACGGAGAGTGAAAAATACCTTTCATGCTTTGTCGGGAGGAGTGTTCGCCAAGGCCGCCGCCGGTTGCCCGAGCGACATCTGCTGCTCCTCGGTCTCGTCGAGCCCCATGTCGGCGTCGCCCGCCGCGCGCGGATTGCTCGAAGTCTGCAGCCAAGCATCGATCTGCCGCGGTGACAGCACGTCCGAGGACGGCAGCTCGTCGAGTGATTTGATGCCGACAAATTCAAGGAAGGCGTCGGTCGTGCCGTATTGGATCGGCCGGCCCGGCAGATCGGCGCGGCCCACGATATAGACCAGGTCGCGTTCCAGCAGCTTGTTCAAGCCGGCCTCGGCCGATACTCCGCGAATCTGCTCGATCTCTGCGCGAGTCACCGGCTGGCGGTAGGCGATCACCGCCATCGTCTCGAGTGAGGAGGGGCTCAGTTTCACCGGCGGCGGTTCGTTGCGCAGCAAGCGCACCCAGCGGGCAAACCTCGGGTGCGTGACGAGCCGCCAGCCATTATGGCCTTCGACGAGCAGGATTTCGCTGTCCGCTGCCTGCAGTTCCAGCGAGAGGGCGTCGACCGCCTCGCGAATCTGCGCGGTCGTGACGAGGGCCGGCACGTCGCGATAAAATTCATCGTCCTCAACCGGGGCGGGCAGCACGGGCTCCTCCGGCTCAAAGGGAGCGACGCCCTCGGCCGGGGCCGGAGTCTCGGACTCGCCGGTCAGGGGCAGCGTCATCGCCTGCTCGTGGAAACGGCTGATGGCTGTCTGGATATCCTTTACCGAAAGCGGACCGTTCGAGGCGAACAGCATCACTTTCAAGACACGTTTGAGATCAAAGGCCATGCGTAAGCCCTCAGTGATTGAGCCGCCGCCCCGCCCTAGCAATCCCGAAAAACAGGATCGTTTGAGCTAGGCTGGTGAGTTCCGTCACGGCGCGGAACGGAGTCCGTGCCCCTTCCCACCGAATGGCGCTTATGCCATTTTTCGGACTAGCGCCCGTCCCGTCCAGCCGCTACTCCTGTTCACCTATGACCTGGGACCGCTTCAAGTCGCTCTACTACACCCACCCGAAGCTCGGCCTGTCGCTCGACGTCAGCCGCATGCCTTTCCCGGATGATTTTCCGGCCTCCATGGAGGCGAAACTCAAGCAGGCTTTCACCGACATGGCTGCCCTCGAAGGCGGCGCCATCGCCAACCCCGACGAAAAACGCATGGTCGGGCACTACTGGCTGCGCGCCCCGGAGCTGGCCCCAACGGCCGAGTTGCGCACTGCCATCACGTCCACGCTCGACGCGATCAAGGCTTTCACGACGAAGATCCATAAGGGTCAGCTCACCGCGCCGGGCGGCGCCAAGTTCAAGGAAGTCCTCGTCATCGGCATCGGCGGGTCGGCCCTCGGGCCGCAGTTCGTCAGCCACGCCCTCGGACGGCTCAAGGGCGGCCGCGACAAGATGGGCATTTCCTTTTTCGACAACACCGATCCCGACGGTATCGACTACGTCTTGAAGACGCTCGGCAGCCGGCTGAAGCAGACCCTTGTCATCGTTATCTCCAAATCCGGCGGCACCGCCGAGACTCGCAACGGCATGCTCGAGGCCCAAGTGGCCTTCAAGGCCGCCGGACTCGATTATCCGAAGCATTTCGTCGCCGTGACCGGTGAGGGCTCGAAGCTTGACCAGGTCGCACAAAAGGAAGGCTGGCTCGCCCGCTTCCCGATGTGGGACTGGGTCGGCGGCCGCACCTCGGAACTCTGCGCCGTGGGCCTCCTCCCCGCCGCCCTGCAGGGCATCAAGATCGACCAGATGCTCGCCGGCGCCGCCGCGATGGATACGGTCACGCGTAAGAAAGGTTGGCGCGACAATCCCGCCGCTCTGCTGGCGCTGATGTGGTATTGGGCGACCGACGGCAAGGGCACGAAGGATATGGTCGTTCTCCCCTACAAGGACCGCCTGCTCCTCTTCTCGCGTTACCTGCAGCAGCTGGTGATGGAGTCGCTGGGCAAGGAGTTGGACCTTGCCGGCAAGGTGGTCAACCAAGGTATCGCGGTCTACGGCAACAAGGGCTCGACCGACCAGCACGCCTATGTGCAGCAGTTGCGCGAAGGCGTGAACAATTTCTTCGTCACCTTCATCGAGGTTCTCAAGGACCGCGGCACCGATACTTCGCTCGAAGTCGAGCCCGGTGTCACCAGTGGCGATTTCCTGCAGGGTTTCTTCCTCGGCTCGCGCGACGCGCTCACGGAGAAAAACCGCCACTCCATCACGATCACGGTCAATGAAGTCTCCCCGAAGACCATCGGCCTGCTGATCGCTCTCTACGAACGCGCCGTGGGCCTCTACGCCTCACTCGTCAATATCAACGCCTACCACCAGCCCGGCGTTGAGGCCGGCAAGAAGGCCGCGGGCGGGGTCATCACGCTCAAGCTCAGGATCGACGCGGCGCTGAAAGCCGCCCCGGGCACCGGCTTCACCCCCGAGTCGCTCGCCGCCAAGCTCGGTGCCCCCGACAAAACCGAGCTCGTCTTCAAGGTGCTCGAACATCTCGCGGCCAATCCCGGTAGCAAGGTGGTCAAGACCGCCCAGAAGCCCTGGTCCGACTCGACCTACGCATGGCAGAACTGACCTTTCTCTTCGTAGGAGCCTGCTCGCAGGCGATTCAGGACGTTGTCCGGCGGCACGCATCCATTCGCCTGCAAGCAGGCTCCTATACCCGAAAAATACAGCCATGAACGTCCGGATCTACGCCGCGTTCACCAGCCTGGCCGCGCTCGGGCTGGCTATCGGCCTTTGGCGCGAACAAGCCGGTAACCGCGAACTCTCGACGCAGGTCACCCGGCTGGCGCGACAAAATGCCGAGCTGCGCTATGCCCTGAAACAAGCCAGCCTGCAGGCGGTGGATGTCGGCCAGCGTGCGGTCGAACTCGATTCCCAACTCGGTTCGGCCAAGGCGCGGACAACGGCCACTGAAACCAAAAACGTGCGTCTGACCCATGAATTGACCGATCGCGAGCAGCGCGAAGTGGCGCTCATGGCCGAGCTGGCTGCGCTCCGCCAGAAGCGCCCGCTGGCCGGGGACGATGCCTCCCGCCTCAGGGTGGCGGAGTTGGAGACCCAGCTCATTCAAATGCTGACCCGGGCTTTGGCCGAGCCGGTGGTGGAAGTGCCGGCCCTGGAATCACCGCCGGGGCAGCATCAGGTTGTCAGGATCGGCCCGGCCGACGCTTTTGTGGTGCTCGACTATGGCGCGACCCACGGCGCCCGCCCCCAGGCCATTATCCGTTTGCAACGGGGAACTTCCGAGCTCGCACAGGTTCAAATCAGCGATGTCCGCCCCCGTTTCTCCCTCGCCCAAGTGCTCCCCGGCACCCTGAAAGGACAGTTGCAGACTGGCGATTTAGTCGTATTCAACCCCTAAGCATGCCCTCTCCTCGCAAAGCTCTTTTTGTGTTCTTGTTGTCCCTCCTCGCGCTCGCCGGCCTCACCGGCTGCGGGCCGTCGAAGCAGGACTCCTCGATTCCGTGGAGCCGCCCTGCCGACTGGGAAGGCCGCATTCCCGGCATGGGTCGCTAACGCCGCCGCCCGCGCGGCTTCCCCCGGCGACGTCATGAACACGCCTGCCGACAATCCCTCGCTGGTCCCCTCGCCCGGTCACCTCTACGTCGTGGCCACGCCCATCGGTAATCTCGCCGACCTGACCGATCGGGCCCGCGGCATCCTGGGCGCCGTCGACCTTGTCGCCTGCGAAGATACCCGCACAACCGGCGCCATGCTCTCGCGTTTCGGGCTGCACCGTGAACTCACTGCCTACCACGATCACAACGAGACCGAAGTTGCGGAGCGTCTCGCGGAACAGATCGCCGCCGGCAAATCCGTCGCGGTCGTCAGTGACGCCGGCACCCCCGGCCTGAGTGATCCCGGTTTCCGCATTGTCCGCGCCTGCCGCCGCCGCGGCCTGCCGGTTGTCCCTGTGCCCGGCGCCTGTGCGCTCGTCGCCGTGCTCAGTGCCAGCGGACTTCCGACCAACGGTTTTCTCTTTGCAGGATTCCTGCCGCCGAAGTCCGCGGCCCGCCGCGCATTTCTCGAGAAACACCGGGACTTCGACTACACCCTCGCACTTTACGAAAGCTGCCACCGGATCGACAAGTTTGCCGCGGAGATCGTCGGGGTGCTCGGCGCCGACCGCGTGATCTGCATTGCCAAGGAAGTCACCAAACTGCACGAGACCTTCCTCACCGGCCTCGCCGGCGACGTGCTGGCCCGCCTCACCAAGATGAGCCTCAAGGGCGAGTTCGTCGTGCTCATCGCGCCCAAGGACTTCGTGCCATGACTAAGGCGTTTTTAACCACTAATCTCCACTAATTCCTCACTAATCATTGGTGCCTTCTTAGTGAAAATGAGTGGTGTAAAGAGCTTTCTCTTCATCTGTGGTTAAAAATCTTTCAGTCGCGGTCATCGATATCGGCAGCAACTCCATCAAGGTGCTGGTCGCCGCGCGCGATTCGTCTGGCACCATCAAGGAACTGAAATCCAAAACCATTGACGCCCGCATCAGCGCCGGCCTCAGCAAGGCCAAACCTGAACTCAGCGAGGAAGGCATGGTTCGGGGCCTGGCTGCCATCCAGGAGCTGCTGGCCGACGCGGTGCCGTTCACACCGGCCAAGACCGTCCTCGTTGCCACCAGCGCCGTGCGCGACGCCGGCAACGGTGGTGAATTTCGTGACCGCGTAAAGGCGGCCACAGGCCATGAGATCCGTATCCTCTCCGGCGACGAGGAGGCCAACCTCATCGGCCGCGGCCTGACCTGTGATCCGGCGCTGGTGGCCTTGCCGGACTTCTTTGTCTTCGACCTGGGTGGCGGCAGTCTGGAGTGCCTGTTGTTTCGCGGCCGGAAAATCACCCAAGCCGCCAGCCTGCAGCTCGGCTGCGTGCGACTGACGGAGAAATTCATAAAAGATGCCTCGGCTCCGCTCGACCAAACCGAGGCCAGTGCCCTCGCCCGGCATGTGCGGGACGAGCTCAAGCGTAGCGGTTTCAGGTTTCCGATCATCGCTCCTGCCGCGGTCTTCGCCGGTGGCAGCATGGCCACGGTGCGCGCCATCAAGGGCGCCCGGCACGGGCTCGTTTTCGAGGATACCCCGCCGATCATCGGCACCGACACTCTGGGTCAACTGCTCGACGAACTGGCGCCCATGACATTGGAGGACCGCAAGAATGTCCCCGGCCTGCCCGCCGCCCGAGCCGATGTGTTTCCCGCCGCGCTGGTCACCATTATCACCGTGGCTGACTACGCCCACGTCGAGCGCTTTCACCATTCGCTGCATAATCTCCGCTGGGGGTTGGCCTCCGAGGCGTTGGACGCACTCTGAAAGGTGGAACCCGGCCTCCGGACGGGTTGGTTGGGCGCACCTCTAAAAACCGGTCCAGAGGCCCGGTTCCACCTTTGTGATAGCGCCGCTACAGCTTCCGCAACGCCGTCAGCATTTTCTTAAAATCGGAAGGCAGCGGTGCGTTCAGATCCATCACTTTGCCGCTTACGGGATGCGTGAACACCAGGTGCTCCGCGTGCAACATCACCCGCGGTGGCACCGGCAGCGCAGGGTTCTGCTTCCAACCGTAGGTCGTGTCGCCGAGGAGCGGATGACCGAGTGATTTCAGGTGCACGCGGATCTGGTGCGTCCGACCGGTATGGATGCGGCAGCGCAGCAGCGCGGCCTGTTCGCCAAATTTCTTCTCGACCGTCCAGTCGGTCCGCGAAGGCCGGCCGCCCTCGCCCGTCGTCATCCGGTGCCGGTGCACGGGATGGCGGGCGATGCTCCGATCGATGCTGCCGCTGGCGGTCTTGGGCACTCCGGAGACGAGTGCGACGTATTCCTTCGTCAACGTGCGCGACGCAAACTGGTCGGCCAGCGCGCGGTGCGCGGTATCATTTTTGGCCACGACCAGCAGTCCGGACGTGTCCTTGTCGAGGCGGTGCACGATGCCCGGGCGCTCCACGCCGCCAATGCCGCTGAGTCCGCCGGCGCAGTGCGCCAGCAACGCATGCACCATCGTGTCCTCACCCGTGCCGGTGCCGGGATGCACGACCATGCCCGCGGCCTTGTTGAGCACGATGAGGTGCTTGTCCTCGAAAATCACGTTGAGTGGGATATCCACCGCGCGCAACTCAGCGGCCACAGTCTCGGGGAGCGAAAACTCAAGCGTCTGGCCAGGCAGCACCTCCTGACTCTGGTCAATCACCTTGCCATCCGCCTTGACCAGCCCGGCCTCCATGGCGCGCTGGATGGCCGCCCGGCTGTGCTCGGGGAAGGCGTGCGCCAGCACCTTGTCGGCACGTTCGCGGCGGCTGTTCGGCGGGACGATGTAGGAACTTGCTTGCAAGCGACCAGATGGTGCATGGCCGGTCATCGCCTGCAATATTAAGGTAGGGCGGTGACTCCGCTCACCGCCGCGGCGCGGAACGGAGTCCGCGCCCTACCTCCTACCTCAAAGCACGGTCCAACTGATCGAGCCACGGTTTCTTCTGCGCGTCAGTCAGCAACGCCACTTCGAAGCCGTTGCAAGCGAGGCGAACCAATTCTGCCCGGCTGAAACCACTCTTTTCAGCGAGTGCCATGTAGTCATCAGTCAGCGTGTTGCCGAAGGAAATGGGGTCGTCGGTGCTGATGGTCACCTTCACACCCGCATCGAAGAGCTTCCGGATCGGATGGTTGGCGAGGCTGATTCCCGGCATGAGCTTGTGGTTGCTGATGGGGCACATGTCCAAGGCGATGCCACGCCGCTTGATCTCAGCCACGACGGCCGGATCCTCGACCGACCGCACACCGTGTTCGATGCGCTGGGGCTGCAACTCATCCAGTATCCGGCGGACAAAATCAGCGCCCATGAATTCCCCGGCGTGCGCCTTCGTGTATTTATCGGCCTTGCGCGCCGCTTCCCAATACGGCGCGGTCCACGGTTCCACGGGAAAACTTTCCTTGCCATGCAAGTCCACGCCGGCCAGATCGGGCCAGCCCAAGGCGCTCTCCAGCACCGGCATCATTTTCGGGCCGGCGCCGTTGTGGTGGATGCCGAGAAAGACGCGGACTTCCAGCCCTGCCGGCACGGCAGACCGGATGGCCGAGAGGACCTCGTGGCCATCGAGGCCGCCGAACTCGATCACGCCGGAGGCAAAGCTGGTTTCGACGTATTTGACGTTCTGCGCGACGTGTTTTGCAAAGATGAGTTTTGCCGCCTCATGGTAATGCTCCGGGGATGTGAACCAGGAGAAGGCCATGTCGAGCAACTCCGCCTCGAAATGGGCGAAGTCGCGGAACTTGAAATTGTGTGCCCACGAGGCCGGCAGTTGCTTGAATTCCGGCCGCACGCGCTGCAACAGCTCGATCGGCAGTGCCCCCTCGAGATGCAGGTGCGTCTCCGTCTTAGGGAGAGACTGGACGAACGAGAGAAGTGAGGGATCGGAAGGCATGGCATTGAAGGTAGGGCGCGGACCCCGTTCCGCGCCGCGGCGGCGAGCGGAGTCGCCGCCCTACCCCTGCTTGAGCAGCTGGTCAGGGTTGAGCTTCTTCAGTGCCGGCAGCGTGAAGAGGCCGTCCTTGCGGATGAGCTTCCCGTCGAACCAGATTTCGCCGCCGCCGTATTCGGGACGCTGGATGTTGACCATGTCCCAGTGCACGGCCGACTTGTTGCCATTGCCGCCCTCCTCGTAAGCCTGGCCGGGGGTGAAGTGGAACGAACCGGCGATCTTCTCGTCGAAGAGAATGTCGCGCATCGGTTCCAAGATGTGCGGATTGAACCCGATGGCGAACTCGCCGATGTAACGCGAGCCGGCGTCGGTATCAAGAATCTCGTTCAGGCGCTTCGTGTTGTTGCTCGTGGCCTCGGCGATCCGGCCCTTCTTGAAGACAAGGCGGATGTTGTCGAAAGAGGTGCCGAGGTAGACCGTCGGCGCGTTGTATTGGATGACGCCTTCGACGCTGTCCTTCACCGGGCAGGAGAACACCTCGCCATCCGGGATGTTGCGCAGGCCGCCGCAGGGCACGGCGCCGATGTCCTTGATCGAGAACTTCAGGTCGGTGCCGGGGCCCTTCAGGTGCACGCGGTCGGTTTTGTTCATCAGGTGGGCCAACGCCTTCATACCGGGGCCGTAGCGCCGGTAGTCAAAAGTGCAGACGCGGAAATAGAAATCCTCAAAGGCTTGCGTGCTCATGCCGGCCTGCTGGGCCATGGCGGACGACGGCCAGCGCAACACGACCCATTTGGTTTTGTTCACCCGATAATCGAGCACCGGCTTCAGCACCTTGGCCACGGCTTGCACGCGTTCGGCGGGCACATCGGAAGTTTCGAAGATGTTGTCCGAACCGCGCACGGCGATGTAGGCCTGCATGTGCTTCATGCGGGCAAGCTCGACCTCGGAAGTCGTGGTGTATTGCTCGACTGAAGCGCCCTTCAGCAATTCGCGGGTGATGCGGGCCCGCTGAACGTTCACGTAAGGGAGCGCTCCGCGCTCCTGGGCGGCCCGCACGAGGGCGATGGTGAAGGTGTCGGGCACATCGAAGGCATCGATAAGCACGCGTTCGCCTTTCTTCAGTTCAGTGGAGAAACCGGTCAGCACATCGGCCAGCCGGGCAAATCGGGGATCACTCATGGCCCCATCTAACGCGGCAGACGGCGGTGCCTTCAACCTCAAAGGTAGGGCGCGGACGCCGTTCCGCGCCACACGGCGGCGAACGGAGTCGCCGCCCTACCCTCACACCGGCGGAGTCGAGGCCATCAGTGGCTCACCCCGCGGAAAGCAGATCTTGCCGACCGCTTCCTGAAAGTCAGCGGCGCCCCGCAGGATTTCGATCTCCAGCCGGAGATAATAACACGGCAGGGGGAACTTCTCGGTCGCCTCGATGCGCACGGAGTCCTTCTCGGTGGTAATGATCATCTCCGCCCCGGCCGCCTGCGCCTCCCGAAACACACCGCCCAGGTCTTCGTGCGTGAACCGGTAGTGGTCGAGAAACCGGCGCGTGTGCACGAGCTTGGCGCCCGTGTCGCGCAAGAAGGCCTCAAAGCTTTCCGGTGCCGCAATACCGCTGAGTCCACAGATCTTTTTCCCGGCCAGGGCGGCGAGCGGCAGCCGTTCGCCCGTGTCGATCCGCTGGAGGTATTGCGGCTTGTGCGCGCATTCGATGATCTCCGCCGTGGGGTTGAACTTCTGGATCAGCGCCTCGAGCTCCGCGTCGCGCACGCCCTTCGACTTGGTGAGGAAGACGTAGGAGGCTCGCGCCAGGTGCTTGACTGGTTCGCGCAGGATGCCCCGCGGCAGCAGGAAACCGTTGCCGAACGGGTTGGTCTTGTCCACGAGCAGAAGGTTGAGCCGCCCCTTGAGCGGCAGGTATTGGAAGCCGTCGTCGAGCACCAGCGTGTCGCAGCCGAACCGCTTGATCGCGTAGGCGCCGGCCTTCACGCGGTTCTTGTCCACGAGCACCACCACCCCCGGCAGGTTGCGCGCGAGCATGAAGGGCTCGTCGCCGGCGACCTCGGAATCGAGCAGCACCTTCGTGCCGTCGCTGACAATGCGCGGCGGCGGCTCCTCGGTGTGGTTGAGCGAGAACCACCATTTCCGCCAGAAGGGCGGGGCCTTGCTCTTGTAGCCGCGGGAGAGGATGGCGACCTTGCGGCCGCGGTCGCGCAGGGCCTTGGCGAACATCTCGACGACCGGCGTCTTGCCGGTGCCCCCTACCGTCAGGTTGCCGACCACCACGACCAGGCAGCCGAGCGGATGGTCATGGAAGATGCGGTGGCGATACAGCCAGAGCCGCAGCTGCACAATGCCGCTGAAGAGATACGAACACAGCTGCAAAAACGCCCCGAACAGCGCCGCCACCGTCCCTTCCCGGCGTCCCATGATAACATCGATGGCGAACTGCTCGAAGGCATCGACTTTATGACGGAACCAGCGGTTGGGCATGAGCAAATTGGCTTTGACGGAACGAAGTGGGCGGTTGTGAGTCATTGCTAGCACTGGTTTTGCGACATGCAACACCGGCTTCATCCACCCGCCATGAGCTACAAACTTTTCATTCCCGGCCCGATCGCCGTCTCCGAAAAAACCCTGCGCGCCATGGCGCAACCCATGATCGGACACCGCAGCACGGATTTCGTGGCGCTCTACCAGTCACTCACGCCCCGGTTGCAGGCGCTCTTTTATACCAAGGATCCGGTTTACCTCAGCACCAGCAGCGCGTGGGGCGTGATGGAGGGCTCCCTCCGCAATCTCGTCAAAAAGAAGGTGCTGAACTGCATGAACGGCGCCTTCTCCGACAAGT
>JBKJRX010000356.1:0-9802 GCA_046593155.1 Lacunisphaera sp. | reverse complement strand
AGAATTCCCGAGCGTGGCTGCCCCGTTCAGGTTCGTCAGCAGGGTGGTGCCACCGACTGCCAATGTGCCGGTGCCAGCCCGGGCAGAGCTGTTGCTGCCATCGCCGATTTGCAACGTGCCGCCGATAATGTCCGTCACACCGGAATAAGTATTGGCACCACTCAGGGTCACCGTGCCGGCGGTGGTCTTGTTGAGGGGAACCGCGCCGGCCAGGATGGCGCTGACCGAGCCGTTCTGCATTTCAAAGGTGCCGGTGGAGGTCAGGCTGGAAGTGCCCGAGCCGGTGATACTGCCGCCATTGGCGACGGTCACGGTGCCGACCGTGTCGCTATTATTACTACCCAGGGCCAGGATCGCCGTGGCGCCGTTGACGGTGACGGCGCCGCTGGAGATAACATCGCTGGCACCGTAAGCCAGCGAGCCGGAGGTAATCGTAGTCGTCCCGGTATAAGTATTAACTTGGGAAAGGGTCAGGGTGCCGGCGCCGGTTTTGGTCAGGCCCCCCGAGCCCGCAAAGGCGCCGGTTTGCACGGCCGCACCAGTATTATTAATGGTGAGCAGGCCCGAACCGGCATTCAGCACCCCCAGCGACATGGTCGCCGCATTGATCGTGATCGTGCCGCCGCCACTGGCCAGGCTTTGGGTGGTGGTCAGGCCCGTGCCGGTGATCGCGATGGCGCCGCCGTTGGTGGTGACCCCCGCGACCGTGCCAAAGTTCGCGGTCGCCCCGTTGACCGTGCGATTGCCGAACGTGGCAAAAGTAACCGATCCGACCGTCAAAGTGCCGGTCGCCACGCTCCCGACCGAAACGTTCGCGTCGTTTGAATAGGAGAATGATTTGCCGGCGCCGGTCAGGCTCGCCGCGATGGTGCCCACCGTATTGTCCGCCTGGGTCAGGAGAACGTCGAAGTCGCTGATCACCTTCAGGCTATCGGCGGTCAGCGAACCGCTGGTCTGCGTGATGTCCCCGCCCGCCGACATCAGCTGGATTGTGCCGGAGGAAAGAGTGATATCCCGCAGCGAGATCGCGCCGTTGTCGTTGCGCATCGAGACGCCCGTGCCCGTGATGCTGCCGCCGATGCCCATGGTGATAGCGCCCGCCCCCGTGGAATGGAGCACCACCTGGCCGCCGGACATCGCGGCATTGACCGCGAGGGCCCCGCCGCTCGTCAGCAGGGCCTGCGTGGCGTTCGTGGTCCCGTTTATATTGATCGCGCTGCCGTTAAGGTTGATCAACCCGGTGGCACCCGCGGCTGCGAGGGTGCCATTCGCGTTGATGGTCCCCGGAGTCACGACAAAGATCCCGCCCGCAGCACCGTCGATCGAGCCAGCCAAGGTCACGTGACCCGGGTTCGTGCCGGCATCCACCAGAAGGAAGACCTTGCCGGTATCAGTCGCATTCACATTGGAAATGCTCGAGCCGGCGGCGGTGGAGATGGACGCCGCTGCCACGTCCGCGGTGGTATTGGTGACCCGCAGCATCAGGTTGTGATTGTTGGCGAGATTGATGCTCACGCCAGTGTTGACGGCGATGCTACCGGTTGCCTCAAGAAACACGTCGGTCTGCCCGGCACCGACAAACTGGGCATTGATGCGGCCGTCCGTAACCGTGTTGGGAGTTTGATTGCCAACGTTGAACAGGACGCCCGTCGCGCCGCCGGAAGCTGTAAACTGAGCGCCATCCAGCGTCCCGCCCGAAGCGCCGCTGATGATGGTGATCTCGGAGGGATCCAGCAGCAGCGAACCGGTCTTGCCGTGGGGGGCGGACGTGTTGACCAGGCCCTCGAAGAAAAGATTTTTGGCGGACGCTTCCACGAAACCGCCATTACCAGACAGCGAACCACCGCGGGCGGAAACCGATCCGTAAAACCGGTTGAGGTCGTTGCCCCAGACGATGACTTTGCCACCGTCGCCGGTCTGGCCCGCGTCCGCGCGCAAGGTCGCATCCGCGCCAAAGTAGGTCGCCGACGCGTTCCGGATGTCCGGGTTCTTACCTTGGAAGTCGCCGCCGACCAGGATCGTGCCGCCACCAGCAGAACCGGAGGCATCGACATTGGCGTTGCCGGTCAGGCCCACGCGCTCGCCGGTGATTTCGACGCGGCCGCCGGTCTGGGCGGCGCCGGAAGCAGAGGCATCGATCGTGCCGCTGACGAGCACGTCGCCCCGGCCCTGCCCTTGCAGGCGCACATCGCGTCCGGAAAGTTTGCCGTCGTGGGTGATGGCCACGGAATAAAGATCGCCCGCGGCGAGCAACACCGAACCTTCACCGGCATCGATGGTGCCCGTGTTCGCCACACCGGTGCCCGCCGCTTCCGTGCCGGCCGGCGCGGTGCGCCCCGCCTCTACATATATATTACTACCGTTCTGGCCGAACAGCACCTGATCACCGGAAGCCAGGCTGATGAAGCCGTTGGGGGAAACAATCGAGCCGGCGTTGGCCACCGAGCGGCCGACCAGCGCCACGAACTCACCGCGGATCGAGCCGGCGTTGCGCACATCACCGGTCAGCCCGGTGAAGCGGTTCATGCCGGCGAGAAAATCCTCCTTCGAAAGCGTGCCGCCGGCCGCATACAGGGCGCCCACATTGACCACCGCGGTCTGGCCGAAATAAACGCCCGACGGATTCATCAGGTAGACCTGCCCGTTCGCGAGCAGCGAGCCGTTGATCTGCGAAGGCGTCTGGCCGCCGATCCAGTTGAGCACGCGGGCGCTCGCGCCCGGCTGGACGAACTGCACCGTTTCGCCTACGCCGACATCAAACGAATTCCAACGCAGCACGCTGTTGTCGCTCGCCGTGACCACCGTGCTCTGCGGAGCCGTCGTGATCGTCACCTGCCCGGCGACCACGCTGCCGCCCGTGGGCTGCTGCGCATGAACCATCGTCGCCCCGACCGCGAGCAACGCGGCAAGCCAGCCCCGGCCGCACCGTGAAGGTGCGGATTGTCGGCGGACTGGAAGCGGGCGGTTCATGAAAAACGGGCGGAAAAAATGGGATGGATTTATGTCTACCAGGAAAAGCTCGATGAAAGATAATATCGGACTTCGCCGGCAGGGACTACAACTTGCTGGCCCGGCTCACGCGTGTCATCACGTAATTCTGTCAGGGTTAGTCCTACATCACACCTGATGGACAAATTCTGTTTAAGCTGAAGTTCGAGGCCGCCACCGGTGCCAGCGATGGAAACGGTCCGATCGACTAGGGCCAGGTCATCCTCGGCCTGCCCTTCCTCCAGCGGAAGCGGCGTTACCTGGCGATACGCATAGTCGAAGAACGCGCGGCCGACGAGATCCCAGTCCGGATTCTGCCGCGTCTTCCCCGGGCGCCACTTGAACGGCCGGCGAAATAGCCGGCCCTCATCGCCGGGCTTGAGGATGCGCGGAAAGTGAAAGGCATACTCGATCGAACCCGTGATAAATTCATCGGCCGACAGCACCGACTCCGAATAACCGCGCACCGAGAACGCACCGCCAATTGGCTCCTGTTCATGCGGGATCAACCGCGAGCCCTGGATGAGCTGCCGGCCCCGGATGCGGAACGAAACCTCGTGGGCCAGATGCCGGGCCTCAAGGTCACCCCGAAAAAGCGGCTCCAGATAAATCGATCCGTTGATGCTCCAACGCAGCGAGCTCCATTCGGAATCCGCAGAGGAGCGGCCCAGCGACGGGATGCCATCGGTGGTGTTCAAGTTGGCAAAATCGCCCACGGTCTGTTCATACCGCAGGCTGCCGGCCAGCGCCCACCAGGAGGCCTCCCGCGAGACGGTCGTCGAGATGAACGGGATCAGGAAATCCGAATACCCGGCCACCAGGGGTGTCTCAATGATCCGGCTTTCAATTCCGTAGTGGGCAAAATTCGCGCCGAGAGCCGACAACAACTGCCAGTCGCGCGGCAGCAACAACCGGTTCGTGAGTTCAATTCCACCGAGCCAGTTGCGCCCGGCAAACCGCAGGTTCTCGATCGAGACGTCGTTCGCCAGAAAATCGCCATACGAACCATAGACCCGCGCCAGCAGCCGGGCCGGCCGGAAAACCGGGATGCGGTAGGAAAGGAAGGAGCCGTAGGTTTTGAAATCGGGCGTGGAGATCGCGTCGACGTTCAGGATGTCGTCGTGATTCGTGAGCTGGTTGTGTTGAAACCCCAAGCGACCGCGCCACACGCCGGTCGCCTCGGTGCCGAAGTTGGTCACCTGGCTGAAAATCTGCCAGGACTTCGACTCGTTCACGAGATAGTCCAGCACCACCTTGCCCGGATCACCCGCTGAAGCGATGGAGGCCTCCACGAGCCGCCCCGGATGCAGGCTCAGGCCGTGCAGATAATTATTGAGCAACTGCTGCCGGAAAAGGCTGCCGGGCTCCGCGGGAGTCGCGCCCGCGTGCAACGGCGAATGGCTGATAATGCCGCGATGCTTGCGGTTGTTGACCGAGAACTGCGGCTTGAAACGTTTGCCACGCGCCAGGGTGCGAACCTCGGCGACCTGACTGGCCCAGATGACGAGGCGGGCCGTGCGATCATCCGCCGCGCGGCGGTCGATGAGGCCGGAGGCCGAAGCCTCCAGGTCCAGAAAGGCCACCCACACGCCGTAGAGGCCGCGCGCGTTATACCAGCGCACCAGTTCCTGGGCCACGTTCCGCAGCGCGGCGCCATCAAACCGGCTGCCCGCCGGAATGTTGCCGAGGGTCAGGATCTCGCCGGCATCCGAACTCACGGCCGGACGCCACACGCCGTCATCGCGGGCCAGACGGATGGACATCTGACTGATTTCCTCAACCGCCGGTAATTCTGGATGAGCCAGACCGTAGCGAAATTCGAAACGCTCCACGAGAACCCCGGGATCGGCGGGTGTGGCCGGAACCGCGGTTTCCTGGGCGAACGCAGCGACCACCAAGCCGCAGAACAAAGCCACCAACCCAAGCCCCGGCTTGGGCGCCGCCAGCTCCGGTTTATTTGCGAAACCGCACTTCGTGAAACCTCTGCCCCCAACGGCCGGCAATAATGCGTTCTGGCGCGGCCATAGGCCGCGCATGTGCTCATTCGCGATCATCCCACCGCGACATATTAGGCCAGTTATCACGCTGTGACTCCCTCGCTGGAAGGATGTCAAGAAATCGGTAAATTACCCTATCCGTCAACCAGTTAATACTGGTCGCCGAAGCCGGAATTCGCCGGATTGACAAATACGCCCCCACATCGGTTTTCGCGTATCTTCCCGCTGTCGCGAGGGTTCAGGAAGAGAACAACCGGCTGAAAAAGCCTGGCCGGGAACCGGGCCGCCAGCGCACGAGCCATTTCGCAGCATTGTCCCGGTTGGTTTTGGCCGGCTGGCTGTTGAGACAGGAGGTCTCCGGCAACTGTCCGCGGGCGAGGCTGGCAAACAGACTGTTTTCAAATGCCGCATTTTCCGTCCCGAGCTCATACGGAATATCGGTCACCATTGGCAGTTCGGAAAACCGCGCGCGGAGCAGGAAAAAATCCGCCGGGCTCGGCTCGCCCACGATGACATCCAGCCAGGTCTCGCCCGCCGGCAACAGGCCAAAAAAGGGCACGGCGGGATCGAGTTGAGTGGCGAGAAACGAAAGCCACGCGTTCAGCGATTCGGCAGGCGTCGCTCCAGGAATTTGCGGCAGACGCACGGACCGGGAAAGCGCCTGCTTTTCACCTTTGCACCACTCCAGGCTGCCGGGCGTGAAGAGTGCGAAATTTCTTCGGAGATGATGAAGCACGCGCCGCAAGGCCACCGGTTCCTTGGAAAAATAAGCC
The DNA here is from genome assembly GCA_046593155.1 of Lacunisphaera sp. Taxonomy (GTDB): domain Bacteria; phylum Verrucomicrobiota; class Verrucomicrobiia; order Opitutales; family Opitutaceae; genus Lacunisphaera. The sequence continues at coordinate 4,044 of JBKJRX010000356.1, read as the reverse complement.
GCCCACGCGGCGATACCCAGGCCCGGCCCGGATGAGACCCGCGTGTTGTCCGGCAACCGCGCTTGCAGCGCCTTCTCCACACCCTTGATGTGAGCGATCACCACTCCGGAGGAAGTGGTGCTGCGACACTTGGCCTTCACATCCTCCAGCGCCGGCAAAAGTTCGCTCGCCAGCCAGCTGAAGGAGCGGGTCACACAATGCGCCACCGCGATCATGGGATAAAGGGCCCGGCCCTTGCCATCCTGCGAGGACCAGATGAGGCCGGTGATGCTCTCGTTCAGGCGCCGCCAGTGAATGACATGGTCAAACCCGGGTGTCACCTTGTCCGCCCCCGCCTTCTCCCAAGCCGCATGTTCGATCTGGTGGGCAATGCCACCATAGAGGATGGTTCGCGCCTCAACGAGAGAGGTCGTGACCAGCCCGATATCATCCAAGTGGTCGTTCCAGCCGGGATGCTTGCCGAAGGCGCCGAGAAAGACCCGGGGTGCAGTCGGCACTCCTTTCCAATCCTCGTTCAGGAAAAATTTGGGGAAGTCGTTCATGTCAGGCGCGGAGAGGACGCACCGGGTTTAGCGGGCTGCGGCCGGCCACTGTTCCAGCGCAGGCAGAGCCTGCTCAAGGCTGATGGTTACCGCCAGCACCAGTTCCGTGCCCCGGTGGTTCAGGCGGATGATTGCGTCCCATTCCTTGCCGTCCGCGCGTCGCGTGGCGTCCTGTTGAAGCAGGCGCAGCACACCCCAGCCGGGACCGGGCTCCACCGCGGCATCCGCCACTGATTTCGGACCGGCGGTGGTGAAGAATTCGAGCCGGGGCAGCGGCGCGGCGGCGGAGAATTTGTCGAGGATCACGCTTTCGGGAAGGCCTGCCAACGGGTAGCTCCGATCATTGACCCGCATTGATTTCAAGACGCGCGTGATCGCCTGCTTGGCTCCGCCCGAGCCCAAGGCCCGCTGGATGATGCCTTCCTGGTCGCTGTCACTCGGCAGGACCAGTCGCACCGCGGCGGGCGCGCCGTCGGGTCCGGTCAGCTTGGTGGCAAAGGCCGCCATGAGGTCCAGCCGCTTAAACCGGCTCTCCAGCGTGCGCCGCGCCTCAGCGGGCAGGCCGGTGACCGCCGCATCGGCGCGCACCTTGACCAGCATTGTCTGTGTCGCCTTGAGCTGTTCGGGCGTGAGCGGCGTGCCGGAGCCAAGCGGATAGCCGAGGGTATCCGGGAAAGTCTTGTCGAGTTCGCGCCGGTAGGCGTCGACTGTGCCCTCCACACCCTGACTTGCCGCGACCTCCTGCAGGGTGCGCAGCGCGGCGAGGAATTCCTGGCGCATCGCCCCGGTGTATTTGGCGGTGCGTTCCCGCACCGCCGCCTGCGTGGCCGACTGCTGCGCAATCGTCTCGCCCAGCTTGCCGATCATGGCGCCGTCCGCGGACGGCGCCATGATCCCCATGAGTTCCGCGTAGGCCCCGTAGCGCGCGACGTAAGCGGGGGTGCCGTCCTCCGCGAACAGGGTGGCAATATCCAGATCGGCGAGTTGCGCCTCGTCGGAGGCGGACATCAGCTGGCCGAGTTGCGTCGTGACCTGCGCATCCAAGCTGGTGAGCCGGCGCTCCAGGTCGCGATAGAGGGTGAACTCGCTGGCCGGGCTGCTCGAGGCAAGCGCGGCGTCCGCGGCGGATTTCTGCTTCAGCAACGCGGCGCGAATAAGCTGCGAGGCCTTGCCGGTTTCGCTCTTCATGCGCTCTACGGTGGCGCGATAGGCCGCGTCCAGGGTCGCATCGCCGGTGAGCCCGGTCTTGGCCTTGAGATCGACGACCAGCTTGTCCAGGCCGGTGCGGCGGGTGCTCAGGTCACTCCACGCCGAAAGCACGTTTTCCGCCCAGTGGGAATTCCTTGGCTGGGCCACGGCGCGCAGGAACGCCTTCTCTGCATCGGTGAAGCGCGCCACGGTGAGCCGGCCGCCCTGGATGGCTTGGATGGCGTCGCGCTGGGTGCCTTGGGCGGCCTGCATCGCCTTGTCGAGCGCATCCCAACCACGCACGAGCGGTTGGTTGTCCCGCAGGCTCTGACCGCGGGAGAGCCAGGTCGCGGGCCACTGGCCGCGGCCCGCGCCGCCGCGGAAATAGGTCCACTCGTGGATCTGCATCAGCTTGGCCAGCGTGTCCTGACCCTCGGGCACTGCTTTGAGCGAAGACCCGAGGAGGGGAACAAAGAATTCCTCGGCGGGATAATCCGCGTCGTAGCCGGGCTGACCCTTGAGGTGGATGGCGCCTTCCAACCGGATGAGCGCCGCGAGACGCTCCGAATCAGCCGCACTCCATTCACCCGAGTTGATGAGGCGATCGCGATTGGCCTCGACCACCGGGGCGATCACGCTGGCCTCGAAAAGCACGCGCTGGGCCTCGCGGCGGCTGGGGTTGGCCTGCATCGCGAGGGATTCAATCGGCTTGAAAACCGCGGGGATCTTGAGGTCCGCACTGGCGAGCTGCTGCAGCTTCTCATGATACTGCATGATGGGCATCTCCGAGTTGACGTCGAGCTGCACGATGTCGTTGCCGGTGTATTCCAGGCGGCCGTTGACGATCGGCCGCCAGCGCGCACCCGACCAGTTCTCCGCTTTCGCGCCGGCGCGCCAGTAGACGAGTTCGCTGCCGACGCTGGATTTGAGCGCCTTGTAACCGGCGTAGCTGATGCCGAGCACCGCGAGGGTGCCGACGGCGACCACGGCGCCGATGATCCGCTGACGATTTTTGATCAGCTTTGTCGTGTTGGTCGCCCGCGTGACCAGGCCCTTCTCCTTGAAAACCTTCTGCAGGAACAGATCCTTGAGGAAATACGAACGCTCGCGTTCCCAAGCCTTGCTCGCGGGCAGCTGGTCCTCGCTGAGGCCCAGCGCCGCCGCCAGCTCGGTGTCGAGCTCCTTGCCCTCGGTCAGGGCGGAGGTGAAGTAGATGCCGCGCAGGAAGAGCGGCTTGGCCGACTGGCTGCTGGTGCCGAAGATGGTCTCGAGGTATTTGCGCAACCGGGGCGCGAGGGCGCCGATGCTGGCCGAAAGGGCGAAAAGCGAGTCGACCTCATCCGCGCGCCGCTTGCCGGCGTCGGTGGGCACGGGGTCCTTGAGCATGCCGAGCCGCCGCCGGCCGATGCGCTGCACGACCTCGGCCAGGTGGCGGTTGACCGCCTCCAGTTGGAACGGCGTGTCCAACGAGGTGGGATTCGACCAGCCGGTCATCTGGTCCTGGAGCTGCGGATCCTTCACGCCGCTGAAGAATTCGCGAAAGCCGACGATCTTGTCGCACTTGGTGATAAGCACGAAGATCGGAAACCGCACGTCGAGCGTGCGCTGGATCGTGTCGAGCTGGCGGGCGATCTTGCCCGCCTTGGCCGCGATTTCGTCCATCGAGTCCTTGATCAGGCTCTCCGAGGGAATCACCAGCAGCAGGCCGTTGATCGGACAGTTGGGCCGGGTCTTGCGCAGCAGCGTGAGAAATTCCGTCCACTCGGATGTCGACCCCGGGGGGGCCTCCTGGAAGAGGAGCTTGCCGGCGGTGTCGATCAGCACGGCGTAGTTGGTGAACCACCAGTGCATGTTGATGGTGCCGCCCGCACCCTGCATCTCGTCCTGCAGGCCGGGCGGGAACCCGACCTTGCAGCGGCGCACGGCCTCCGTCTTGCCCGAACCGGGTTCGCCGCAGACGATATACCACGGCAGCGAATAGAGATCCTTGCCCACCGCCTCGAATTTCTCAAGGCCCCGGGCGAAATTCTCCCGCAGGCGGTCCAAGGTGGCGAGCAGCGCCGGATCATGGATGGCCGACGGCGCGCCGGACGAGTGCGCCGCGAGCTGGCTGCTCATGAGCCGGGTCCGCTGGCGGCCGCTCCATTTCATATGGAGCTGCCAGAGCACCATCGCGACGGCGATGACAACGATGCCGGCGGCGGCGATCAACAGCGCCTGCCGGCCGATCACGGCGGTGACCGCCAGGACGGCGACAGCCGCGAGGCCGGCCATGAGCATCTTCATGTTTTTAGGAACCTGTTGGAATTGGTCG
>JBKJRX010000179.1:0-3277 GCA_046593155.1 Lacunisphaera sp. | reverse complement strand
TTCCAGGAGGGCGGCGGCGTTCCGGGCCTCATCGCCGTCCACCAGAACGCCACCGGCAACGCCAAGAAGCTCGCGCTGTCCTACGGCCGCGGCATCGGCTGCACCCGCGCCGGCGTGCTCGAGACGACCTTCAGCGAGGAGACCGAGACGGATCTCTTCGGCGAGCAGGCCGTTCTTTGCGGCGGCTGCGCCGAGCTGGTCAAGGCCGGCTTCAAGACGCTGGTCGACGCGGGCTATCAGCCCGAGATCGCCTACTTCGAGTGCATGCATGAGCTGAAGCTCATCGTGGACCTGATGTATCGCGGCGGCCTCAACTACATGCGTTACTCCGTCTCCGACACCGCGGAGTGGGGCGACTACGTCTCCGGCCCCCGCATCGTCACCAAGCAGACGCAGGCCGAGATGAAGCGCATTCTGAAGGACATCACGACCGGCAAGTTCGCCAAGCGCTTCATCGACGAGAACAACAAGCATGGCCGCAAGACCATGAACAAATTCCGCAACCGCGAGCGCGGCCAGAAGATCGAGGTCGTCGGCGCCAAGCTGCGCGCGATGATGCCGTTCCTCAATCCGGTCGTGATCTCGAAGTGATGAATACCTGAACCGTCGTTCTCGTTCTCATAATCATTCTCGTTCTCTCCTCCTTCCAATTGAGTGAACGACCCCGAGAAAGAGAATGAGAACGAATCAGAATCAACCATCCGCCATGAAACCCGACTACGTCCGCATCTTCGACACCAGCCTCCGCGACGGCGAGCAAGCTCCCGGCGCCTCCATGACCTCGGCCGAAAAGCTCGAGGTCGCCCGGGCGCTGGCGCGACTGGGGGTGGATGTGATCGAGGCGGGATTCCCGGCGGCGTCGCCGGACGATCTCGCGGCGGTGCAGTCGATCGCCGCCGAGGTAGGGCAGGTCCCGATTGAAGGCCGCCCGCAATCGACCCCACCGATCATCTGTGGCCTCGCGCGCTGCACGAAGAACGACATCGACGCGGCCTGGCAGGGCGTCAAAGGCGCCAAGCGCCCGCGCATCCACACCTTCCTCGCGACCAGCGATCTCCACCTCAAGCACAAGCTCCGCATGTCGCGCGAGGAGATGACCGCCAAGGCCGTCGAGATGGTCGCCTACGCGCGTTCGCTCTGCAAAGACGTCGAGTTCTCGCCCGAGGACGCCGGTCGCAGCGACCCGCAGTTCCTCCACAAGGTGCTCGCCGCCGTCATCAAGGCCGGTGCCACCACGCTCAACATCCCGGACACCGTTGGCTACACCATGCCCGACGAGTTCGGCGGGCTGATCGCCGGCATCATCAAGCACACGCCCGGCGCCAAGGACGTGATCATCTCCGTGCACTGCCACGACGATCTCGGCCTGGCCGTCGCCAACTCGCTCGCCGGCCTCCGCGCCGGCGCGCGCCAGGCGGAAGTCACGGTCAACGGCATCGGCGAGCGCGCAGGCAACGCGTCGCTGGAGGAAGTTGTGATGGCCATCCGCACCCGCGGGGCGAAGATCGGCCTCCAGACCGGCATCGACACCACGCAGCTCTGCCGCATCAGCAAGCTGGTCTCCCGCAGCACCAGCTATCCGGTGCCGCCCAACAAGGCCATCGTCGGGGCCAACGCCTTCGCCCACGAGTCGGGCATCCACCAGGACGGCATGATCAAGAACGCGCAGACCTATGAAATCATGCTGCCCGCGGATGTCGGTGCGACGCACACCATGCTTGTGCTGGGCAAACATTCCGGCCGCGCGGCCTTCTCCAAGCGCCTGACCGAGCTGGGCTATCCGCTGGAGGGCGATGCACTGCTCAAGGCCTTTAACGAGTTCAAGAAGCTCGCCGACCGCAAGAAGGCCGTGCAGGACGCCGATCTCATCGCGCTCGCCTCTGACGAACGCGCCACGGTGCCCGAGCTCTGGGCGCTCGAATCCCTCCAGGTCATGTGCGGCACCACCGGCCTGCCCACCGCCAGCGTCAGGCTCCGCGATCCGGACGGCAAGATCCGCAGCGCGGCGGCGCTCGGCACCGGCCCGGTGGATGCCGCCTACAAGGCGATCAACGGCATCGTCAACCTCCCGGTCGAACTGCTCGAGTTTGGCATCAGCGCCGTCACCGAGGGCGTCGACGCCCTCGCCGAAGCCACCGTCCGCGTCCGCCACGAGGCGCAGCGTTCCGCGCACGGGCATGGCGCCGACAGCGACATCATCGTCGCTGCCGCCAAGGCCTACATCGCTTCCCTCAATCATGTGCTGTCGCGCCAGTCCACCGGTCGCGTCCAGCACTCCCAGAGCGCGCCCACCGAAACTTCCAAATGAGTCAGTCACCCAAAACCCTCTTCCAGAAAATCTGGGATTCGCACATTGTGGCCGAGGAGCCCGGTGCCCCCACGGTGCTTTATATCGACCTGCACCTCGTCCACGAGGTCACGTCGCCGCAGGCCTTCTCCGTGCTCAAGGAGCGCGGCCTCAAGGTCCGCCGGCCGGAGCGCACGGTCGCGACGATGGATCATTCCATCCCGACCAAGGGCGGCTACGAGGCCGCCGACGAGATGGGTCGCATCCAGCTTCGCCTGCTCGAAGCCAACGCCAACGCCAACGGCGTCCGCATCTACGGTCTCAATTCCGTCCAGCGCGGCATCGTGCACGTCATCGGGCCGGAGCAGGGTTTCACCCAGCCGGGCATGACCATCGTGTGCGGTGACAGTCATACCTCGACGCATGGCGCCTTCGGTTCGCTCGGCTTCGGCATCGGCACCAGTGAGGTCGGCCACGTGCTGGCCACGCAATGCCTCCTCCAGCGCAAGCCCCGCACCTGCGAGGTCCGCGTGGACGGCACGCTGCGGGCCGGTGTGACCGCGAAGGACATCATTCTCGCCGTGCTCGCCAAAATTGGCGTCGGGGGTGGCACCGGCCATGTGTTTGAATACACCGGCTCGGCCATCCGGGCCCTCGACATGGAAGGCCGCATGACGGTCTGTAACATGTCCATCGAAGGCGGCGCGCGCGCCGGCATGGTCGCGCCCGACGACAAGACCTTCAATTTCGTCTCCGGTCGCGAGTTTGCACCGAAGGGCGCCGCGTGGGACAAGGCCGTCACGCACTGGCGCACGCTGCCCACCGACGCCGGCGCGACCTTCGACAAGATGGTCACGCTCGATGCGAGCAGTCTCGAGCCGATGGTGACTTTCGGCACCAATCCCGGCCAAGGCGTCGCCATCACGCAGCCCCTGCCGCTGCCCTCCAGCCTGACAGATGCCAACGAGCGCGCGGGCCTCGAAAAGTCAC
>JBKJRX010000122.1:0-6458 GCA_046593155.1 Lacunisphaera sp. | reverse complement strand
CGCTCCGATTGCGCCCGCAAGCGGACCGCCCACGATGACGATCTCAGTGCACGATCACTTCCTTCGCGCCACTGGGCTTGGTGTTCACGCCGAGGTGGCAGTCAGGTGTCATCTGACGCACCTCGATGATGAGGCCGTAGGCTAGGCCCGGGTGCCGTTGGGCAATGGCGGTGGCCTCGTCGAGGCCACCGACCAGCAATTTCACGTAACCACCGATGGCCTCCTTGGTCTCGGGGAACGGCCCGTCAACGACGCGGGCGCCGCCCGAGCCGGAGACGATGCGTGTGTCCAGTTCTAGCGGCTGGCCCTCGGTGGCCTTGCCCTCGGTCACCAGGTCCTCAAACCAAGCGTTCCAGCGCGTCACGAGCTGCTGGCGCTGGTCGGGAGAGAGATGGACGTGGTTTTCCGGCCCGGAATTCCGGAAGAACAACATGTAGGGCGCGGTCGGGGGAGTCGGGTTGGCGGACATGGGAGGGGGCGGGTTAAAGTGAGCCGTCACTTCTATAACGAACGAAGGTGGCTGAAACGGACACCGGAAGGGGAATTGCTCTGTTGGTCGCGGATTTTTCGCCAGTCAGCGCCATAAAGACCGGCTTGAGTAGACCCCGGATTACCCGGGTGGCATCACCAAACAAACCTATGGCCCAAGAAAATTCAATCCTCCTGTCCGGAAAGGCCAGACCGGTTCGTTGAGACTATGAACAACCCAATCCATGTTGCCCGCCGTCCTCATCCTCGCGCTCCACTGGACCGTGGAAAATCGGGAGAAGCACGAGAAAATGGGCTTCCATCAAGGTTGGGGCAAAAGCCTCGACCGTCTGGCCGCACTTGTCGCTCTCACCTGAAATCCACCCATCCTCATGCTCACCACCGTGCTCCTGATCCTGGCCTTGCTGATCGCCGTGGTGCTCATCATCGCGGCTTTCCGTCCACCCGGTTTTCGCGTGACGCGAAGCACCCCATCTCTGCTCCACCCGCGACGGTGTTTTCACTGGTCAATGATTTTCACCGGTGGCAAGCGTGGTCGCCCTGGGAGAAGCTGGATCCGGCGTTGACGCGCGTCTACTCGGGCGCCCCGGCCGGTCCGGGTGCCGTCTATGCTTGGGAAGGCAACCGGGAGGTGGGTGCGGGCTGCATGACCATCATGGACAGCCGTCCTGCTGACCTTATTCGCATCAAGCTCGAATTCCTAAAGCCCATGGCCGCCGTCTCGACGGCGGAGTTCACGTTCAAACCCGAAGGCGGCTCGACGGTGGTTGGCTGGAACATGGCGGGCCACAGCAACTATGTCTGCCGGGTCGTCGGTCTGTTCATGAACATGGACAAGAGGGTCGGCGGCCAGTTTGAAAAGGCCTCGCCGACCTGAAGATCGTTTGCGAAAATGCTCACAGGGTTTAATTTTCTGCTCCGTCGTTCTCTGTTCAACAACCTCAACCCGATCCTCCCATGCCCAACTATGTCGATGGTTATGTTCTCCCCGTGCCAAAGAAAAACCTGAAAGCCTACCAGCGGATGGCGGCGCAGGCCGCCAAGGTCTGGAAGGACCACGGTGCTCTGCACTACCGCGAAACCGCCGGCGAAGACCTCAAGACGAAATTTGGCATGCCCTTCACCAAGCTTATGAAGCTCAAGGCCGGCGAGACGGTCGTCTTCGCCTACATCGAGTTCAAATCCCGCGCCCACCGCGACAAGGTGAACGCCAAGGTGATGAAGGATCCGCGTCTGGCTGCGATGTGCGACCCCAAGAACATGCCTTTCGACTGCAAGCGCATGGCGTATGGCGGCTTCAATGTCATCGTCTCCGGTTGACGGCATGTCCGGATCACGCGCCATCCCGGTCGTAGCCAAGCTGGCCGCCTTGCGGACTGAATTGGTCGAGCAGGCCTACACGTTGGAACGGCAGGGCCGGCTCGATGCCGCGGATGTGGCCATTACGGCCTCCGTCCGCCTCGCGGAGGTTTGCGCCGAACTCGAGGCCGAACCTCCGTTGGGGAAGGTTGGGGTTTGAACCGACGACTCGGTCCGCTCCATCTCCTTCCTCAGCCCATCACGGTGAAGCCGACCTTGATGGTGACCTGCCAGTGTTGCACCTTGCCCTTGTCGATGTTCCCGCGCGTTTCGATCACCTGGAACCAGGCCAGGTTCTTGATCGTTTTGTTCGCGCGCTTGATGGCCTTGCCGACGGCATCTTCGACCGAGGTTCTGGAGGTGCCGGTCAGTTCAATGAGTTTATAGACGTGGTCTTTCATGGTTGATGTGGCGCGAGTCGTCACAGTTGCGGGTTTTGGCGCCGGGATGGCGGTGGATCTGTTTCACAGACCGCAACCGGACCGGGAGGTTACACCAAACAAGACGCCGCGAACGAACCTGGTGCTAATCCTGGTGGGCAGAGGCGAATTCCTCAGGGTTCGCGCCGCCCACGGGGTCAGAAGCGCCGGTTTTGGGCTTCCGTGAGTTGCTCCTTGAGGGCGCCGGTGTCGTTACGGGAGGAGCGTTTGAGTTTCTTGTTTCGCATCTCGGCGTCGGCCAGCTGCCGGGTAAGTTCGGCGTTGGTCAGGGTCAGTTTTTCAAGCGATTCGTTGGCGGCAGACAGGAGTTGTTCGAGTTCGAGGACGCGGGCTTGATGCATGAGGCACTGGTGCGCACAAAGGACGGATTAGCGACAACCATCGCTGCTTTTCCCCGCCAAAACGGACGCCGCGCGCCTAACCGCTTGTCAGCGAACACGGCCGCCGCTATCCCGACGTGGTGAAAACAATGGCGGCCACAAAACCGGTCCGCCCCAACGCCCAACTCAAGGCCGCCGTCGCTGCGGCGCTTGCCTGGCTAAAAAAGAACAGCGTGCCGTGGAGGGACGAGGCGGATGACGCGCGGTTTCTCCGCGGTCTCTCTCTGATCGAGCAGGGCGCGACCGATGGACGCAATTTCGTCAAAAAAGGCGTCAACTGGGCGCTGCAGTCGATCGGCCGGCGCAGCCGGAAGCTCCCGCCGCAGCCGTGCTCCTGGCCACACGACTGGCTGAGTCGGACGACGCGACCGCCCGTTGGGTGGGGAAGGATGCGCATAAACAGCTCATCGGCCCCGCGATGATCAAACGGATCAGCCGTCTTTAAGATTCCAGGCCGGCCGAAAGACCAAAATCCATGCCAGGATTAAAGTTTTGCCGCCACAGTATGCCGCCGGAATTGTCCAAGGGGCATATATGGACATCCCAGGCAGGCTCGATCCATCCTCTCCGGCGCCGGCCACCAGGCCGCCGCGCTTCTCGCTGATCCGCTCGTTCGTCCTCGCCGACTTTCTGACGCTCGGCAACGGCTTCTGCGGTGCCGGCGCCGTGCTGGCATTGATGCAATACCTGGTCTCGGCCGAAAGCCGCTGGCTCGTGCTTGCGATGGTGCTGCTGCCGGTGGCGGGGATCTTTGATTTCGCCGACGGCCGTGTGGCCCGCTGGCGCCGCCGTTCCTCCGCGCTGGGAGCAGACCTCGATTCTTTGGCGGACGTGATCTCTTTCGGCCTGGCCCCCGCCGCGCTCGGTTTTGCGGTTGGACTACGCGGGGCGCTCGACGTGGCGATCCTGCTCTACTTCGTGGCCTGTGGGATCAGCCGTCTGGCACGTTTCAACGCCACGGCTGATGCCCTGGCCGATGATACCGGCAAAGTGAAATATTTCGAAGGCACGCCCATTCCGACCAGCATCCTGATTGTCGGCGTGATCGCCATCCTGCATGGGCAGGAATTGCTGGGCTCCGCCCTGTGGCTGGGCGAGTGGACGCTCGCTGGACTCACGCTGCACCCGCTGGCTTTTATCTACGCCCTGAGTGGCAGTGCCATGATCAGCACCTGGCATGTGCCCAAGTTTTGAGTCGTTGTCGCCGGGTATTTCCCGTTTTCTGCCGGCAGCATGTTCCTCCTCCGCAAGATCGGCAACCTCCTCCGGGGCAATGCCACCCCGTTCCAGATCATCGCCGGTTGTGTCCTGGGCGCGTGGCTCGGGTTCATGCCCGGCTTCGCGCATGCGTCGGGACTGATGGTGGGGCTGACGCTCGCCTTGGTGCTGCTCAACGCCAACCTGTTCCTCGCCGCGATTGTCGGGCTGGCCGCCAAAGCAGTCTCACTGCTGCTTCTCCCCGTGTCGTTCCAGGTGGGTCGCGCGTTGCTCGACGGGCCGACGGAGGGTCTTTTCCGCCAGTTGATCAACGCACCGGTTCTGGCACTTTTCGGCTTCGAGTCTTATGTCGCCACCGGCGGCCTCGTGCTCGGTGGCGTCTTCGGCCTCATGATTGGTGTGCTCATCACGCGCGGGATCCAGGCCTTTCGCCGCAAGATGGTTGGGCTGGACCAGGGCTCGCCCCGTTTTCATGAACTCACTCACAAACCGTGGGCCCGGATCGGAACCTTCGTCTTCGCCGGGGGCGGCTTGAAAAACCCCGATTACGCCGCGCTGCTCGCCCAGTCCAGGGTGGGTAACCCGATCCGCCCGCTCGGGGCGGCGCTCGTGGTGCTCGCGGCGGTGCTCGCGGTCGTCATGTATCAGTTCTTCGCGTCGTCCATCATCACGGCCCAGCTGCGCAGCGGCCTCGAACTCGCCAACGGCGCGACGGTGGATCTCGAGAGCGCCGAGCTCGACCTCAAGTCCGGCCGCATGGCGCTCCGGGGCGTCGCCGCGGCCGACCCCAATGCCCTCGGTTCCGACCTGTTCCGCGCGACCCTGATCGAGGCCGATGTCAGCGGGGTCAGCCTCCTGCGCAAACGCCTGCAACTCGACCGCGTCGTTGTGGCCGGGGCCACCAGCGGCGAGACGCGCCGCGTGCCGGGCCGGCGCCTCGCCAGCGCCGCCGAGCCGTCCAAGCCGATCCAGTGGCCTGACGCCAAGACCATCGAGGACTATTGGAAGAACGCCCAGATCTGGCGCGAACGTCTCGCGCAGATGAAGCAGTGGTTGGAGAAGATTTCCGGCCCCTCCACCGTGCCGGCCGGGAATGCAGATGAAACCCTCGAAGCCCGCCTGCGCCGACTGGCGGCCGAGCAGGGTTACGCGAGCGTGAGGGCCACCCACCTCATCGCCGGCGCACCGACGCTGCTCGTCACGGAACTGCGGGCCGCCGGCGTGACGGTCAGACAGCTCCCGGGCGAGAAACTCGACATCACGGCGCGCAACCTTTCCACGCAACCCGGCCTCGCCGGCGGCGCGCCCGAGATCTCCATCACCTCCGCCAGCGACCGGCTCGGCTTCAACGCGAGGTTCAACGGTCTCAGCGCCGCGCCAGGCGAAAACACGCTGGCCTTCCATTATCGTGCGCTCCCGGTGGACCGGGTCATGCAGGACCTCAAGGTCTCCGGCGGCACCGTCCTGGCCGGCGGCACCATCGACCTCGCAGCCACCGGACGCTATCTCGCGCAGGATGGGGCCATCGATCTGCCGTTACAGGCGACCCTGAAGGATACCACGCTGTCCCTCGGTGGCCGGGCCAACAAGATATCCAGTTTCACGCTTCCGATCGGCCTCACCGGGTCGCTTTCCAACCCCCGGATCAAGGTGGATGCCAAGTCGCTCGGCGACCTGGCCCTGAAGGCGGGCACTGAGGCGCTCAAGGAGAAGGCGGCCGGGAAATTGCAGGAACAGCTCGGCGATAAGGCGGGGGATTTCTTCAAGAAGCTTGTGCCGAAGAAAAACTGAGTGGCGCACCATCGCAAGGCCGGGAGGAACCAAGGCGTTTTTAACCACTAATCTCCACTAATAGGCACTACTGATCAGAAGGTCTTAAACCCAGGATTGTCATTCTGAACGCAGTGAAGAATCCATCAGAGATCACGCAGCGTTTAAAGTGAGTCAGGGTATCCCCTTGGATTCTTCGCTGCGCTCAGAATGACAGGATTCGGGGATTAGTGCGGAATTAGTGAAAATTAGTGGTGCCAACCTTCCGGGCGCGGACAACGATACTTCCACCGATGAAGAAAAACTTTCCCCTCCAGGCTCCCGGCAAGGACGATGCCCGCGTGCGCGACAAGATCCGTCACGAAGTCAACAAATACGTCCGCCGCTGCCAGCGCAAAACCCCGCCCGAGGGTTTCGCCCAGTGGGAATTCATCTGCCGGGTCGGCGTGAGTGCGGACAACGCGGAGTCCAAGGGCATCAAGGAAGTTGGCGCCGCCATCGACGCCGTCGCCACCGCGGGTGTGACGACGGTCTACGTCGAGATCGAGGCCGTGCCGGCCCAACGGCGCTCTTCGGGCTGACGCCACGCCGGGCATCCCAGGATTCGCCGCGTGGTCTCCGCCCCGACCGGCGAACGGGTGACCGACGGACCCTACGCCGAGGGCAAGGAAGTGATCGGCGGCTATTTTTTACTCGTGATGGGTCCAATGCCCCGAAGCTTGCTTCGGCTTGGATGGATGGGAGGGTGAGGGATGGAGAGTCGCTACATTCGCAGGAGCCATAACGTATCGGTGTTGATGTA
>JBKJRX010000035.1:0-10009 GCA_046593155.1 Lacunisphaera sp. | reverse complement strand
CGAATTCCTTCGTCGGCAACCGTTTCTCACTTTCGCGAACCGTGGCCGATCCCAAGACGGATACACGCATTATCACCCTGCAGGTAGTCTGGCTGGGCGCCGACAGCCGGCTGCTTTCCCGCCGCCTGGCCATGCGCTACTCGCGCTACGGACTCTATGACTATTTCTACAGCCAGACGTAGCCGGCGCGACGCCGGCCTGACGCTGGTCGAGCTGATGATCGCGGGCGGGATCGGATCTTTCGTCATGACGGGGGTCCTGTCGGTCGTGCTCATGATGGGGCGCTCGGGCATGTCGGCTTCCAACTACGCCGACATGGAGGCCCAGTCGCGTCGCGCGGTGGACGAGTTCGCCCAGGATGTGCGCATGTCTTCCGACCTGACCTGGAACAGCAGCACCTCCGTCACCCTGACGGTGCCGGACAATTACGCGACCCAGGGCAACCAGGTGACTTACGCCTTCGATGATTCCACCACGGGGCTGACCGCCCGCAGCTTTTATCGCCTGCCGGGAACCGCCACATCCACCAGCCCGCGAATAGTCCTGGCGCGCAAGGTCACGACGCTGACGTTCATGCGATTCACCCGCACGAACACGACAGCGACGGATGACTTTTCGGCCAAGCGGCTGCAGCTTACCATGAATCTGCACACCACGGCGCAGACCACGGTAGATCAGAACACCCTCGTCGTCTCCGCCTCGTATGTCCTCCGGAACAAACCGTCCAACTGAACAGGTCGCCGGGGCCCGCGGCTCGGTGCTCATCACGTGCATGTTGTTTTGCGTGATCATTGCCATTGCGCTGACGGGCTACCTGCGCGTGGCGCACAATTCCTACACCATGGCCGACCGGGCGTTCCTGAACACGACGGCGCTGACGCTGGCCGAGCAGGGACTGGAGGAGGGGTTGGAGTGCTACAACCAGCTTGATACCGTCCCAACGCCGGTCGTGGCTTGGACCGGCTGGACGCGCAGCGGAACGGCCGCCACGCGCAAATACACGAACATTGCCTTCGACAATGGCGTGAGCGGCACTCTCCAGGTCTACGTTAGCGACTACAACCCATTCGCGGGCTCTGCGCCCAAGCTGGTGGCCAAGGCGACACTCCTGCCTGCCTCGGGCCTCGGCCTGAGCCGCATGATAGAGATCACACTGCGCCGCCGCACGGTTTTCGCCGCCGGGCTGGTGGCGAAGAACAACATCACGTTCTCCACCAACACCGTGGTTTCCAGCTGGGATTCCGACCCGGACGACGACCCGACCTCCGCCGCCGTCGGCTACAACGCGACGCGCAAGACGGCGAACGCCTTTGTCGGCACCATCAGCACAACCGACGGCGCCATCAACACCGGCAGCGGCGACATCTACGGCCGGATCGGCACCGGGGGTGGCACGGTCACGCACAGTTCCAGCGCGATCCTGACCACCAGTCCGGCCGGCACCGGCTGGAGTAACGGCCTGGTGAACACGCCCTTCACCAGCAGCCTCGATGCACCTGTGGCCCCGGCGCTGCCGGCGGCGGTCAACAGCATCAACTCGACCATCAGCGCCTCCACCACGTTGCCGCGCAGCGGGGACGCGGTGGCCGCCGACGGCAAATACTACTACAATTTCGCGGCCGGCGCCTCGATCGCCCTCGCGGGCAACAGCGAGCTGACCGTCTCGGACAAGGTCGTGCTCTATCTGCAGAACCACGCCACGACGCCCGCAATTTCGATCGGCGGCACGGCGCAAATCGGCGTCACCGCCACGGGCAACCTGACCATCTATACGGACGGCAACATCGCGGCCGGCGGCAACGGCATGACCAACCAGAACGCCAACGCCACGAGCTGCATCATCTACGGCACCAACACCGGCTCGGGGCAGACGATCTCCATGACCGGCAACGCGACAACCGTGGCCGCGATCAACGCGCCCAATGCCGACTTCAGCATCACCGGCAACGGCGAGGTCTGGGGCTCGGTAATCGCGCGCAACATCGCCCTCAACGGCAACGCCGCTTTCCGCTACGACGAGGCCCTGCTCGACTACAGCAACACCACCGGCACCGGCAATCCGTGGGGCATCGCCAAGTGGCGCGAATTGACCCTGGTCGCCGAGCGCACGGCTTACGCGGGCAATTTCAATTTCTGAGCGCCGCCCGGCGCGGCATGGAAAATCTGTTGCGCCGGTCGGGTTTGTGCTGCCCTGTGAGGCAATCATGGCGACGCCCAGAACCGATTCGCCCCCATTTGACGTCACGGTGCGCGTCGGCTGCAGCCTGGCCTACGAAGTGACCGGGTCGGCCATGCTGCTGCTGAACCTGAGGCCCTGCCTGAACCGGAATCATGCCATTGTCTTCGAGGCGTTCACGGCGGGTAACAATCTACCCGTGGAAGAATTTACCGACAGCCACGGCAACCGCGTCTCCCGGGTGAGACTGGCCCCTGGCAATAACTTATTCCGACACGACGCCATCGTCCGCGTCTCCTCGCAACCGGACAACCATGACCTGACGGACCGCACGCCGCACATGCCCGCCGAACAGCCCCCGGAGGTGCTGCGCTATACGTTGCCCAGCCGGTATTGTGATTCGGACAAACTGGGCAACTTCGCCTGGGAGAAATTCGGCCAGATCGAGCATGGCTGGCCGCGGGTCCAAGCCATCAGCCAGTGGCTGCGCGATAACATCGAGTATCGCTACCTGTCCGGCCGGCCCGACTTGTCTGCGTGGGATGTGCTGCAGCGCGGCTACGGAGTGTGCCGGGACTTCGCACACCTGGCGATCGCGCTGAACCGCTGCTTCAACCTGCCGACTCGCTATGTGACGGGTCATTTGCCTGACATCGGGTTTCCTGACCCCGAGGGGCACATGGATTTCCACGCCTACGCAGAGGTATATCTCGGCGGCGAGTGGTTCACGACCGACGCGCGTTTCCATGTGCCGCGCATCGGCCGGATCAAGGTGTCCTGCGGGCAGGACGCGGTGGACGGCGCGTTCTCGACCATCTACGGCGGGGCGACGTTGACCTACTTCGAAGTCTGGGCCTACCAGGTGGCGCGCGGCACCGTTGGCGTGGGCGATCCGGTGGATTTTTCCAAGCGACTCGACAACCAGTGGACGGTGCGGACGGACCCGCCGCAATAATCGGTCCAACCGGTTCGCGGGCGAACCAGTTGGCCGTGTGCAGTTCTGGCGGGAGCGATATATTTCGTGTTCCGCTCTGGCCGGAGATATATTGGTTGATCCATGAGAGACGAATACCTGCACGCCGCCGCCAAGATCATCTCCGACCCCTACATTCTGGTGAATGTAGTGTCGCGCCGCGTGAAGCAGCTCCGCCGGGGCAGCCGCCCGCTGGTGGAATCCCTCGAGAAACTCGCTCCCGAGGACATCGCTTTGCGCGAGATCATGGAAGGCCGCATCAGCTACGAGCTCGGCCCCATCGGCTCAAAGTAAGGTTGGCATTTGTGGGCCAGCGAGCTTGCTCGCGCCCAGGCAGCGGCCACGAACGGGCCGCTCACATCATTCACCTCACCGGGAACATCTCGGCGCGGAACTCGTTCGTGCTG
Organism: Lacunisphaera sp.; assembly: GCA_046593155.1. Classification (GTDB taxonomy): domain Bacteria; phylum Verrucomicrobiota; class Verrucomicrobiia; order Opitutales; family Opitutaceae; genus Lacunisphaera. The sequence continues at coordinate 6,453 of JBKJRX010000035.1, read as the reverse complement.
GGCGCACCGGCGGGGCTTATGCGGAAACTGCCGATGAGAGGTGTGGGGTTCGCGTCGGGCATGGGGATTATTTCGCGGTTCCCTTCAGGCGTTCACCCGCGAGCTTGAACCAGCGTTGCTCGGCGCGCCGCCAGCCGCGGCCGGCGCGGCGGAAGCGTTTGCGGATGTCCTCCCAGATGGTGCGGGCGGCGGCAGGGTCGCCGGATTGCTGCAGCGACACGGCGAGGAAGTAGCGCGGCTGCTCGCCGAGCAGGACTGACTCGATACCCCGAAGAACGGGTTGGGCCTCGGTGTGGCGACCGGCCTGCACGGACGCCCAGCCGCGCAGGAAGGTCACCTCGTTGCCGAGCATCCGGTCGGCCTCAATCTTGACTTGATCGAGCGCGGCGAGCGCTTCGGAAAATTTGCCCGCCTCCAGGCGGTAGCGCGCCACGCTCGCCAGCGTGTGCGGGTCGTCGCGGAACGCGCCGCGCAAGCACTCCTCCGCCACGGCACAGGCCTCGGCAGGTTGCTGGCCGGCGAGCAACTCGGCGGCAAGACGGAGACGCAGCTTGACGGTGTCGGACTCATCGAGCTCCTCCCGTAGCTCCCGGATGCGCCAGGCGCGGGGTTTCCAGAGCGTGAAGCCACCGCTGGTGGCTGACGTCGCAGGCAGGAGTTCGATGAGGATGTAGGCGAGACCGCCAATCACCGGGGCCACGAGCAGGATCCAAAACCACCAATAGGGCCGTCCGGTCTTGAAGACGTGAATGACCAGCGCGAGTTGAACCAACCAGAGCAGCTTGGCGATAATCCCGAAGAGCGACCAATCGGACAGGAGGGACTCGATCATGGTCGGCGGAGGTTGATTCAGCGCAGTTCGGAGAACTGCCGTAAAATTTCCGGCCAGAGCACTGACAGGGGCGAGACGAGGTCGAAATGCCCGGCGCCCGGCCAGATCGTGTGGGTGATGGCCGTGGAACGGGCGGCATACCGCGTTCCATAAACGGGCGGCACGATCCGATCGGCGCTGCCGCTCCCAAGGAAGACGCGGGCGCGTGACGGCACCGGTTGCTGCATGGGGTCGGCCTCCGTGAGCGCGGGTGCGTCGACCAGGAGACGCGCGCTTTCGCCGCAACTGCTCGCTTCCTGTCGATAGGCAGCGAGGTCGGTGATGGCTGCCAGACCGACGACTCCGGTGATGCGCGGCTCGCGGCCCGCGAGCAGGAGTGCGAGATGTCCGCCCGCCGAATGGCCGACCACGACGACATGCCGGCCGTCCAAGTGCCACTGGGTGGCGTGGGCCAGCACAAAGCGGGTCGCGGCCTAGGCGTCCTCGATGGCGCCGGGCCAGCCACCGCCGGGGTCACCGAGGCGCCGATACTCCACGTTGAAGGTTGCCCAGCCCTGTCCGCGGAGAGTTTCCGCCATGTGCCCAAGATAAGCGCGATCAAAACTGTTCTGCCAGCAACCGCCATGCAGCAGCAGGACGACGGGGTGGCGGCCATTCGAACGGGGCAGCCGGATTTCCACGGTCTGCTGGGGAGCATCTCCGTAGCTGATCATCCGGTCGGCCGGGGGCACCGGCAGGGCCTGCAATGCATTCCAAGTCGTGGGCTGAGCCACCGATGTGGGCGCGGAATGATGGCCACAGCCGGCCAAGAGTGTGGCCAGCAGGCCGCCGGTCAGCCGGATGAGGAAACGGAAGCAGCTCATGGTCGGGGAGCAGTCGGGCCGGGAAGCGAGAGTCGGGTTACTTGCCGCCCTTAACGCCGCTGGCGAGAAGAGTTTCAAAAAAAGGTTCGGCGGTTTCGCGCGAGACCGCGGTGACCTCGGCCTTGGTGAAGCCGGCCTTCTTGAGGAAACCGTGCAGCGCACTCTCCTTAAACCCGAGCCAGAGGTCGCCGAACTGATCGTGCGCCTTCTCGTAATTGTGTTCGTTGAGATCGAGGATGAGCACCTGGCCGCCGGGCTTCAGGATGCGGAAGGCCTCGTTGACGGCGTTCTGTGGATGAGTGGCGTGGTGGAGCGCCTGTGACAGGATGGCGAGGTCCACGGACTTGTCGGGCAGCGGCACCGACTCGATGTCGCCGAGCTTGTAGGTGAGGTTGGCGAGATCATTTTTCCTGGCGAGCTCGGTGCCGACCTCGACCATTCGTTCGGAGTTGTCGATGCACCAGACGCGCTCGGCACGGTGGGCGATGAGCTGGGAGATGAGGCCCTCGCCGGCGCCCAAGTCGGCCACGGTGATGGCGGGCACGAGCCGGAGCGCGAGATGGCCGATGGCCTCCCACGAGCGGCCGGGGCAGTAGTTTTTCCCAAGCTTGCCGGCGATGAGGTTGAAATACTGTTCGGAGACGCGGCGGCGCTTTTGGAGGACGCGGTCAAGGCTGTCGCGATCCTCGCCGGATTCGGCGAGTTCCGTAACGGAATCGCAGGCAGCCCGAAGCAGGGTGAGTTGCTTGGGATCGAGAGTGGCGCGGAGCGAGTAGAAGGCCTTCTTGCCCTCGCGACGGTCGCTCACAAAACCCGCCTGTCGGAGCAGGGCGAGTTGCGACGAGATGCGAGATTGGGCCATGCCGAGGATTTCCTGCAGTTCGGCGACCGAGAGCTCTTCCTTCAACAGGAGCGCCAGCAAGCGCAGCCGCGTGGAATCGGAGAGGATCTTCAGGTGGTCCCAGGAGGAATTCACAACGGGCAACTTCTGAAGGGAAAGGTTGTGATTTACAAGCGCGGGGCTGCAGGGGTGGGTCGAGTCGTCCCGACGAGCCGCGGCTCATCCGGAGAATTCGCCCTGCCAATAAAAAGGCCGCGCGGGTGGCGCGGCCTGAGGATTGCGGGGTGAGGGCACCCCGCCTCCAGACCAAGATCAGCTCTTGGCGTCAATGAACCGGGTGATGCCGGCGATCTGGTATTCTTGGTGGGCGGTGCCGATCTTCAGCTTCACGTGCTCGCCGACCTTCTTGCCCATGAGGGCTTGGCCGAGCGGGGTCTTGTAGGCGATGCGGTGGGCGTCCGGATCGCTGTCCCATGCGCCGAGCACGGAGTAGCGGACGGCCTTGCCGTTGGTGACGTCGCGGAGATCCACGATGGTGCCGACACTGATCGAGTCGGTGCTGGCTTCGCTGAAATCGGTGATGCGGGCGCGGGCGAGATCGCGTTCGAGCTGGGCCTTCTGGCCCATGAGGACGCCCTGGTCCTGCTTGGCCATCTTGAACTCGGAGTTCTCCTTGAGATCGCCGTGCTCGCGCGCGACGGAGATGGCCTTGGAGTTCTCGGGGATACGCTTGGAGACGATCTCCTCGTATTCGATGCGCTTCTTCTCGTAGCTCTCGCGGGAGACGAGGAACTGCTCGTCCTTGGCCTCGGACTCGCCGGAGACAAGGGTCTGGAGGGAGGGGAAGAGCTTGATGAAGCGGGCGAGCAGGGACTTCTTGGTCAGCTCTTCGAAGCCTTGGTTGAGCAGGAGGCTGTTGCCGAGGTCGCGGGCGGTCTCGGTGTCGGCGGAGGCCAGCAAGTCGGAGATGAGGTCGGCGTCGTCGCTCAAGGCCTCGCCCAAAGGGATGCGGCGGGTGCCGGCGGACTGCAGGGCCTCGTAGTCGATGGCGAAGAAGATGGCGCCGAGGAGGCGGGGGGTGATGAGCTCGTTGAGGAGCTTGGAGAACTTTTTCGAGTGGCGGTTCTTGATGATCCAGAGGAGGACGGGAGCACGGAGATTCTGCTCGGTCTTCCAGCGCTTGAGGGCGGCGGCGAGTTCGTCGCCCTGGCCGTTTTCCATCAGGAAATTGATGCACTCGGTGGTGAACTTGCCCTGCGAGGTCTTGAGGAGGGCGAAGACGATCTCGCGCCACTCGAGCGGGTGGGTCTCCTTGACGAGGTCGAGAAAGCGAGACTGGAAATGGACGGGGATCTTCTCAGCGATCGCGGTGAGGCCGCGGACTTCCTTGATCAGCTCGGCTTGGCTCGGGTTGGCGGAATGGTTGTCGTGACCGAGAATCTTGGCGAGTTCGTCGCGGACGAAGGCGCCGTAGAGGCGCTCGGAGGAGTCGAGCTGGTTGCTATCGCGCACGGCCTCGGTGATGCCGGAGAGGACTTGGGCCAGGCTGGTCTTGGATTCTTCCTTGATAGAGGCGGCGAGGAGATCTTCGGCGAGGGAGATGCGCCGGCGGGCGGAGCGGGTGTTGGCGAACTCCTCCATGATTTCCGTCTCGGCGGACACGGGCTCATCGCGGACAATGTAGGCCTCGGTCTTCTTGGCGGGGACGCCGACGCGGGGGTCCTTGACGAGCTGCTTTTTGACGTTGGACCACCAGCGCTTGAATTTTTCCTCGCCCACGACCTGGGTCAGGACGATCTCGAGCTCGATGGCGCTGGCGGCCTTGCCCGGATAGGCGGAAAGGGTGTCGATGACGAGCTGGACCGGATCATCCTCGATGAGCTCCTTGACCTTGGCGCCATCGGTCTCCTTGCGGGCCAGAATGTGCTTGGCCGGAAGGACCTCCATGCTTGAAACGCAAAACATGGGGTCCATGCGGTGGGCCTTCTTGCCCTTGAAATCGATGACCAGTTTCTGGTCGGACTCATCAAAAGACTTGATCTGGCCGAAGCCCCAGCTGCGGTGCACCACATAAGCGCCGGGTTCCATCGCCTCCAATTTGGCTTTGGACGCCTTGAGGGCGGGGTGCTTGCTGACGATCGCGGAGATGGCTTCAGAATTCATAATTGCGTATCTAGTCGGTGAACCGATTAGTTGAGTGGATAATGGTAGAAGATGTCAAACAGGGTTTGGAAAAAGCCTCCAGTGCGTCGAAACCGACCTTCGGCGGCTGGGAAGCCGCGGTCAGCCTCACCGAGCGCTGGCTGGCCCGTTCCGAACGCGTTGATACGTTGCTGGAAGGACTTCCGTCAGCTTTGACCGGCCAGGAACGTGCCCGGGCCCAACAGCTTTTCTATGGCGTGGTGCGCTGGTCGAGCCGGTTGGAAGCTGCGCTGACCGGCCTGATGGCCCGCCCGCCCCGCACCAAGGTGAAGGCGATCCTGATGGTCGCCGGGTTTGAGCTTCTGGAAGGCGGGCCAACCCTGACCGCCAAGGTCATCCACCATGCCGTGGAGAAGGCCAAGACCGTGGCCAGCGCCAAAGAGGCCGGTCTCGTCAACGCGGTCGCCCGCAAACTCGCGCTGCGCCTGGCCGATCAACCCACCGAGGTGGCGACCGAATTTGCGCACCCGGAATGGCTGGTCGGGCGCTGGACGCAGCAGTTCGGCGCGGCGATCACCCGCCAGTTGCTCGAATGGAATCAGCAACCGGCGCCGGTTTACGCGCGCTGGCGCATTGATGCTCCCGTGCCTGAATTTCTGGCACCGACGAAGTGGCCGGATTTTTATGAGGTGAAGGCCGGGAAGTGGGACGAGGTCCGCCGGCTGGCCAATGAGGGCGCGCTTTATGTGCAGGATCCGTCCACGCGGCTGTGCATCGGACTGCTCGCGCCGCAGCCCGGCGAAATCATCCTCGACGCCTGCGCGGCGCCCGGCGGCAAGAGCCTGTTCATTGCCGACACCATGAAGACCGGCAAGGTCATCGCTCTCGACGAGCCAGCCAAGCCGGACAAGAACACCGGCGCGCCCAAGACCGATATCCGCCTCCTGCGGCTGAAGGAAAACCTCGCGCGCGCCCCGGCGGGGGTGGAAGTGGCCCAGGTTGAGGCTGACCTGCGCAAGGTGAACACCGAGTTCTACAAGAATCTCAACCTGCCGCTGAGCTACGACGCCGTGCTGCTCGACGCTCCGTGTTCCAACACCGGCGTAATGCGCCACCGCATCGACGTGAAGTGGCGGCTGCAGGACGGCGACTTCGCGCGCCACGCCGAGTCGCAGCTGGAACTGCTCCATGCCGCCGCCCGACTCGTGCGGCCGGGCGGTCGCATCGTCTACAGCACGTGCAGCGTGGATGGGCAGGAAAACGACCAGGTCATCAAGGCTTTCTTCGACAGCCGCGCGGGTGGGCCGTTTAAACTCGCGGCAAGCGTGCAGGCCTATCCCTGGAAGGACGGCCACGATGGCGCGGGGGCGTTTTTGCTGAAGAAGGCGGATTGATCGTTCGCGTAATCATTCTCGTTCTCCTGATCGAGAGAACGAGTGGGAGTAAGAGAACGAGAAAGATTGTTCACGGCACCAATTCGAAGATCGGGACCTCCAGGTCGGTCTCCTTGGTGCCCGTGAGAAAGGTGTAGGTGATTTTCGCGGCGGACTTCACGAGCTCGGCGTAGCGGTCGTAGCCCCATTTCTCCACGGGTTCCCCGTTGATGCGGATACAAAGGTCGCCGGCTTGCACCGGAAGTTGCGCGGTCGGCGTATCCGGGATGACCGTGAGCACGCGCCAGTAGACCGGCGAGCGGGAGAAGGAGAGACCGGTGTGGCGCCGTGGTTCCATGGTCACGGGACCGTCCTTGTCATGGGCAAAGGTCACCTGGTTGC
>JBKJRX010000212.1:0-6314 GCA_046593155.1 Lacunisphaera sp. | reverse complement strand
GCCCTGATCCCGGAGTTCACCAAGATCTTCACCTCGACCGAGAGCCGCCACGTCAAGGAGGTCGTCACGTCCTCCAAGCAGGGCGGGGCCTCGCTCAACATCCTCTCCGGCCTCGTCGCGGGTAACTTCTCCGCCTTCTGGACCGGCCTTTGCATTCTCGGCCTGATGTTCGGCGCCTACCTGCTCTCCGGACACGCCGCGGTGCAGGGCATGATGCCCGCGCAGTTCCTCTTTGCCGCACCGATCTTTGCGTTCGGCCTCGTGGCCTTCGGTTTCCTCGGCATGGGCCCCGTCACCATCGCGGTCGACTCCTTCGGCCCCGTCACCGACAACGCCCAGTCCGTCTACGAACTCTCCCAGATCGAGCAGAAACCCGGCATCGTCGCCGAAATCGAGCGCGACTTCGGCTTCAAGCCCGACTTCGAAGGCGCCAAGCACCAGCTCGAGAAGGGCGACGGCGCCGGCAACACCTTCAAGGCCACCGCGAAACCCGTGCTCATCGGCACCGCCGTGGTCGGTGCGACCACGATGGTCTTCGGCATCATCATGATGCTGCAGGCGCATTACCAGGCGATCGACCCGACATTCAACGTCCTCGAGCGCCTCTCGCTCGTGCATCCCGAGGCTCTCATGGGCCTGCTCATGGGCGGCGCGGTCATCTACTGGTTCACCGGCGCGTCAACCCAGGCCGTCGTCACCGGCGCCTAGCGCGCGGTCGTCTATATCAAGGACAACATGAAGCTCGACGCCACCACCGCCTCCACCGAGGCCTCGAAGGAAGTCGTCAAGATCTGCACACAGTATGCGCAGAAAGGCATGATCAACATCTTCATTGTCATCTTCTGCTTCTCGCTCGCGCTGGCGTTCTTCGACCCGTTCTTCTTCATCGGCTACCTCGTCGGCATGGCCTTCTTCGGTCTCTTCCAGGCCATCTTCATGGCCAATGCCGGCGGCGCGTGGGACAACGCCAAGAAGATCGTCGAGGTCGACCTTAAGATGAAGAACACCCCGCTGCACGCCGCGACCGTCGTCGGTGACACCGTGGGCGACCCGTTCAAGGACACCTCATCCGTCTCGCTGAACCCCGTCATCAAGTTCACGACCCTTTTCGGCCTGCTGGCCGTCGAGATCGCGGTGAAGATGCCCCCCGGCCTGAAGCTCGGTCTCGGCGCCGTCATCTTCGTCATCGCCCTCGTGTTCGTCTACCGGTCGTTCTACAACATGCGCATCCCGGTAAACCCCGGCGACGCCGACGTGGCCCCGCACCAGATGCAGAAGGGTTAAGCGTGGACCAGCGAGCTTGCTCGCGCTTCTTACCTTCCAAGGCCGCGGCCCCCGCCGCGGCCTTTTTATTTTTCCGGTCTCCAGCCCAACGCCCACAAACGCTTAATCCTTCCCTTTTCCGGATCGATCCGATCATTGCGTGCCGAAAAAGTCTGCCTTGGCCAAAAATTAACCGCGTCGTTTATCCAAACCACGGCGTCGCCCAAAGCGGCTCGGTGAACCACTTGTATTGAGCCGCAAGCCGCGGCCCTAGGTTGTTACCCCACAAGACCTGGGGTTGAGATTGTTAAAAGCGGGCGCGATTGTTGCCGGGACTTTGCATCGGGCGCGAACTTGGTGCGGTCAGGTATTAAACCCGGGAACACTGGGGTCCTCAGAAACGACTATGTAGGGACGGGGCCAAGGGTTTTGCCCGTGCCACCCCCACACTCGTAACTCCAACCCTAAAAAATCAGTCATTATGAAAATCCAAACTGTTCGCGCCCTGGCCACTCTGCCGGTGCTTGCCCTCGTCCTCGCCCTGCCTGCTTTTGCCGCGGATGTGCCAGCCAAAATTGAAGCCGGCATTGCCGACGCCCGGGGCGATGCCTCAAAGATGGCCCTGAAGGAACTCGACGCTGAAATCGACCAGGTTGACGCCATGATCGACAACGCTCCCACCGCTGAGGAAAAGGCCTCCGCCAAAGCGCGCATGGATGTCCTCAAAGAACGCCGCAGCGAACTCCGCAAAACCTATGTGAAGGCCCGCTATGACGAGTTGAAGGCGGACGTCCGGGCCGAAGGCAACAAGTTCAAGGCTTGGAGCAAGCGCACCTTCACCCGCGACCCGGCCGAAAAGGCCGCCGATGAAATCGCCGATAGCACCCGCGACGCCAAACGCGACGCGAAGCGCGCTGGCGATGAGGCGGCCGATGAGACCCGCGATGCCGCCCGTGCCGCAAAACGGGAAACTCGCCGCGCTGGCGATGAGATGGCCGATGCCAGCCGTGAGGCGAAGCGCGACATCCGCAAGACGGGTGACAACACCTACGCCCATGCCAGCTCGACGGCCGCCACGATGGATCTCGCCGCTTACAAGATGCGCCCCACCGACACCAACAAGGAAGAGGCCAAGGCCGCCATCAAGGCGCTCGAACAGAAAATCGATGAACTCGACGACCGGGCCGACAAGATGCCCCGCGGTGCCGATCGCGATGCCGCCAAGCGCCGCGTCAAGGCCCTTGAGGACCGCAAGGACGAGATCGAGAAACAATTCCACAAAGCCCGCTTTGATGCGCTGATCGATGACGTGCAGGGTGAGTGGAACGATATCCGCCGCTAAGCATTCCTGCTATTTCCACCGGGCGCGGTTTCTCCGCGCCCGGTTTTATTTTCGAGAACAACCTTCAACTCCTCCTTCCCATGCTTCGCTGGGCCTTGATTTTTCTCGTCTTCGGTCTTGTGGCTGCCCTGTTCGGATTCACCACCGTGGCCGGCACCGCCATCGGCATCGCCAAGATCCTGTTCTATGTCTTCCTCGCACTGTTTGTGATCGCGCTGCTGATCGGCATGAGCACGACCAACCGGCTGCGAAAGTAACCTGCGGCCGAAAGGTAGAGCCCGCCCTCCGGGCGGGCTTTCCAGATCTTGGGCAGGGCCGGCGTTTATTCCCATTGGGCCTAGGGCGTGTATTCAAACCCCTTAAATATTCGAAACCTGTCATTCTGAGCGTAGCGAAGAATCCAGTTGGATGCTCGCGTCCGAGGGGAGGCGGCCTAAGTCCTGATAGATTCTTCACTGCGTTCAGAATGACAGACCGGGTTTGAATACACGCCCTAGAGACTACTTGGGCGAAATCAGCCGAGGTCGATGGCTGGTTCGTAGGCCGCTATGTATTGATGCCAGATCACGGGCATTTTTTTGCGAAGCCTGCACTCACCGCCAAAATGATCGCTAGAGCGTTTACAAGAAAGTCGTAGCCGGATTTTTTAGCCACAAAGGAACGCAAGGCGCCCAAAGACAATCCATGCAGACTGCTGTTCTTTGCGATCTATGCGTTCCTTTGTGGTTACGCTTCAGGTTGAACCGCTCTAGTTGGATGAAAACCTGGAAGTCGGTTTCATCCCGCCGGATTGCCACCGAGGCCAAGATAAATCAGCCAATCTGGCAGGAGGATTATTTCGATCACTTCGTTCGATCAGCATCCGCCTATGAGGAAAAGTGGGAATATGTGCGGCAGAACCCGTGCGAAGAGGACTTTGTGTCCGCCCTGAGGACTGGCCTTATCAGGGCATCCTGCACGATTTTGCGATTCGGCTGAAGCGGGGTGAGGGCACCCCGCCTCCATCAGATCGGCATCCTACTCCGGCCGGTTCAACGCCTGCGCCACCTGTGGCCAGAGCGCCGCGGTGCGCGCGGCGACAATGGCATGGCCCTTGGCCGCCTCGGCTTCGCGCTGGGCGAGGTTCTCCTCGGCGATGTCCGCGAGGTCGTCGAGGTTGTAGAGAAACACATTGGCCAGCCGCGCGGCCAATGGGTCGATGTCGCGGGGTAGCGCCAGGTCGATGAGGAAGAGCGGGCGCGCGGCGCGGCGCTTCATGGCGGCCGCCACCAACTCGGTGCTCAGCACGAAACCGGCGGCCGCGGTCGAGCTGGCAACGATGTCCGCGGTGGCCAGCAATTCCGGCAACTCCGCCAGACTGGCGGCCCAGCCGCCGGCCTGGGCGGCCGCGGCCTCCGCGTTCGAAAGGGTGCGGCTGGCGACGGTGATGGACTCCGCCCCGCGACTCTGGAAGGCCTGCGCCGTCTTCAATCCAATGTCCCCGGCGCCGACCACGAGCACCTTGCTGGTGCCGAGTTCGCCGAAGATGCGCCCGGCGAGATCCACCGCCACCGTGGCGATGCTGATCTGCCCGGCGCCAATGGCCGTGTGCGTGCGGATGTATTTTGCCGCCTGGAAGGTTTTTTGGAAAACGCGGTTGAGCACGGGGCCGGTCCACTGACGGGCGAGGGCGGCGTCATAGGCGGCCTTCACCTGGCCGAGGATCTCGGTCTCACCGATCACCTGCGAATCGAGCCCGGCCGCGACGGCGAAGAGGTGGGCGACGGCGTCGTGGTTGTGCCGCAGGTGCAACACGCCCTCCAGTTCGGCCGGCGCGCAGCCGGTGGTCTCGGCGAGGACCGTGCGCAGGGCGGACAGGGTGCCCGTCGTGTGGGCCACGCCGTAAACCTCGACGCGGTTACAGGTGTTGAGCAGGGTGAATTCCCGGACCCCGGGCAGGGCCTGAAGTTTCCCGGCCAACGCGGCGATGCGGGTTTCGTCGAGCGCGAGTTTCTCGCGGACGGCCAGCGGCGCGGTGTGATGGCTGGCGCCGAGGAGGAAAAGGACAGGGGCGTTCGGCTCCATCGGTCAGCGTGCGGGCGTGAGGACCACCTCGTGAGGGCGGCTGGAGTTCACCGGCCCGAGTGACAGCAAGGCGATGATGAACATGACGAGGCAGACCCAGGCGAAACGCACCGCCACCAGTTTCGCCCGCCAGCGCAACAGCCAGACGACCAGGTAGACGAACCACACGCCAAGCGTCACGACGAGCTTGGGATAATCGACCGACGCCGTGTCCCGCACCCACCACGCCGCGCCGACGCCTAGGGAGAAGGTCAGCAGCAGCACGCCCAACGCCAGCAGCCGGAAGTTGATCTGGTCGAGCTGGACCACGGAGGGCAGGAACCAGAAGAGGCCGTTGAGGCGCTTGTGCTTCAGGCTCCAGTTCTGCAGCAGATGCATGACCGAGGTCAGGGCGAGCAGCCCGAACACGCCGTAGCTGAACACCGCGAGCGCGGCGTGCAGCTCGATCCACGGGTTATTACCGAAAATTTTCTGGCCATGCATCAAATCCCAGGCGGGCACGAGCAGTGATACCAGCGCCAGCGAGGCGGCGTAGCCGGCGGTGAACAGTCCGAGCAGGCTGCCGCGGAAGGTGGGGCCGACGAAGAAATACAACATCATCGCCGACCAGGCGACGAACTGGACGATCTCAAAGGTGTTGCCCAGCGGGCAGCCGCCGACGGCGAGGCCACGCACGTAGAGACCGGCCATCTGGAAAATCCAGCCGCCGACGAGGAAGGTATTCAGGATCGTGCGCAAGCCGGCGGGGGCGGATCGCCGGGTGAGCGCCACCAAGCCGGTCAGGAAACCCGCGAGGTAAAGCAGGGCACCGAGCCACAGGAGGGCCCGGTCGGTGAGCAACGAGGACATGGCCGCAACTTGGCACCCGGGGCGGGACGCGGCAAGCATGGCGCGGAATATAATAATGGCAGGGCGAATCCTCCGAATGAGCCGCTTATTGGTTAGGGAGTGTCTTCCAATTCGAATTTTGTGGGCCAGCGAGCTTGCTCGCGCCATAACCGCGCCCGCAAGCGGGCTGCCTACCGCAGCTTGATTGAACAAAATAGCATTTTGAAAACACGCCCTAAGCTGTAGCGGCGGTCTATGACCGCCGATGCCCGACAACAGCTCTGATGGAGCGCCGCTACAGTAGTTTCAGCATTGGCGGCATGGGTCTGCATAGCATGCTGCCGGCATGACCTTCGATCCCCAGCCCGGTCTCCTCGCCGGCCGGCATGTGCGGCTTGAGCCGCTGGTTCCGGGCCATGCGACGGGATTGTTCGCGGCGGCCGCTGATCCCGTGATTTTCAAGCACCTGTTGATTCCGCCGTTTGCTTCCGTGGCCGCGGTGGACGACTACATCCGCGAGGCGCTGCAGGCGCAGGCCGCCGGGACGGAGGTGCCTTATGCGACGGTGCGGCCGTCCGACGGCGTTGTGGTTGGCACCACACGATTCCTCGAAATTCGCCGGCCGCACCGGGCCTTGGAAATTGGCTGGACTTGGCTGGCGCCCGAGGCGCAACGCAGTGCGATTAACACCGAGGCGAAATACCTCATGCTTTGCGAGGCTTTCGAAGGCTGGGGCGCACTGCGCGTGCAGTTGAAGACCGATGCGAACAACGCGAAATCACGTGCGGCGATCCTGCGCATCGGAGCGACCTTTGAG
>JBKJRX010000182.1:0-2936 GCA_046593155.1 Lacunisphaera sp. | reverse complement strand
CCGTCGATCAGGTCGGGCCGGCGGAAGAGTGTGTTGGCGGCGTGCAACGCGCCGAAGGAGGCGCCGGTGGTGATGGTCTGCACGCGCCCGCCGCACTTCGAATGGATGAAGGGGATGACCTCTTCCATGACGTAGCCGTTGAACTGCTGGTGGCGGACGGCCTTGTGCCGCGGATGCATCGAGTGGTTGAGCCAGCTCTCATTGTTGATGGAGTTGATGGAAAAGACCTTCACCCAGCCGCTGTTGATGAAGCGGGCCAGCGAGTCGATGACATGGAAGCGCTCATACTCGAGGAAGTCGGCCGCCGCGGTGGGGAACATGAGCAGGGCGAAGCCGTAGTGGCCGTAGACCGCGACCTCCATGTTCTTGTCGAGGCGCGGGCTGTGCCACTGGGGGATTTCGCGGTGCATGGGCGTAGCGTGGCGCGCGGAGCTGGCAGCGGCGAGTGGGAAAACCAATTGTTGGCGTCTCACTACCCAGCGTCTTCCGGGAGGACCCCGGCTACGGGCGGGCTACAGCTGGCGGGTGAAATAGGCACCATCAGCTGCCCACATTTCGCGTTGCTTCGGACGTTCCTGCGGCTAGACCACCCGCAGAGTGTCGATGCGTGCGCAACTGTCGATTGTGGGCCGGGTCGGCCGGAAAACTTTCTGGACGGTCATCGGCGTCCTCGTTCTCACGGTGGTCCTGACGGCGGTTCCTGCCGTGTTGCTGACCCGCCTCGGGGGGATTTGCATACCTATCGGCAACGGCTTGATGTCGCTGGTCCTGATTCTTTGTGGCTGGGTATCGATCGCCAACCAAGTGAAGCGCTGGCACGACCTGGGCCGCTCCGGCTGGATGGTGTTCATCAGCCTAGTTCCCATTGTCGGGTTCCTTATCAACCTGATCTGCCTCGGGTTTCTACCGGGCCAGGTCGGCGCAAATCGCTTCGGGCCACCACCGGGAGCGGCTGCCGCAATACCGTCACCGGTTCCGCCGCTGCGCACCGACGCTCCCGCGGCCCTCAGCGAACCGCCGCCAATCGAGCCTTCGCCGCGGGCAGGGTCTGCGAGACGTCCTCGATGGTTGTGGTGGGTGGCAATTGCGGTCTTTGGGGTCCTCGTCGCGGGCCCGCTTCTTGCGGGCCTGTTATACGTGGCCTCGCCCGGACAAACGCTGGCGGCGCGCCGGGACTGGCTGCGTGCGAACCTGGGCTCCGGCGAAGCGGCGGAACGACTGGCCTTGCGTTACCGCAATGGTGAAGGGCTTGCTCCGGATTTCAACCGGGCGGCGACCTGGCTGGAGAAAGCCGCTGTGAAAGGACGGCCGCGGGCGCAGTATGACACGGCCGTGATGTATTACTATGGCATCGGCCGGCCGCTCGATCCCGATTTGGCACAGGCCTATTTGGAGAAGGCGGCCGCGCAAGAATATGGCCCGGCCAGCACTTTGCTGGGACTGATGGCGGTCGAACGGCATGGGGACCAGGCGGCGGCGCTCCGCTATTGGGAGACGGCGGTTGCGGAGGGCGATCCGCATGCCGAGGCGCTGCTCGGGTCCGCCTATCTTGAGCAGCCCCGGGCCGAAACCGAGAATGTGATCCTCGGACTTTATTGGCTGGAATCCGCGCGGCGCGACGGAGTGGAACCAGTGGCAGGGCAGCTGCAGCACGTTTGGGCCACGGTGCCAGAGGACCAGCTTGAGTTTGTGACCACGCAGGTTTTCGGGCGGCTCGAAGCCGGCTCGCCGGCACCGCTCGCCGTGGCAGCCGCAAGCACCCTGCCCGCGCCGGTGACCGAGGAATCAGTGGCCCCCGCCGAAGAGTCGACGACGGACGCCGTCAATCTCGCCGACGCGGTGCTCGAGCGGGTGCAGGAGTTGGATGATTATCTCGCGCTGGAGCGCCTGCATGAAGAGAAGAGCCAGACCGATTCGACCTGGGCCGATTCGGCTGATGGCCGCGCGGTGGCGCGCTACCTGGAGACAATGCGTGCCGACGCGATGTCCGTGGAAATCGTCTCCGCGGAAGTCGGAGGCGAAATGCTGTCCTATGCCATCGGTGGTGTGGTCACGCGCGACGCTGGCGTGCAACTCGACCGGCTGAGAGAGGATCTGGACTACCGGGAACTGATTATCGGCGCGCTCGCGCGCAACATTGGCGGAGCGCCCAAGTCTCTCAGGATTGCAGAGCTGTTGAAGGAATCCGAGGATCGGAAAGGAGAACCAGCCCGATGAAGCCGCGCAGCTTCCGGCTTTGTTCCGCGCGTTTCGCGATCCGCCTGATGCTGGCAGCGCTGGCTGCCGGCGCTGTCCGGGCGGGCGAAAACGCCGACGGCGTCAAACGCTATCGCGATGACGTCCGGATGCTCGGTATCAAAGTGGGCCAGCACCGTTTCCGTCTCACCTCCACGTCCGAGGGTCAGGATCGCCTCGCCGGGCTGGAACTGCAGCTGACCCGGTTGAAATCCGCCGTGGAGCAAATGGAAAGCGTGGCGGGTGAGGTCGATACCAAGGACAGCCGTGTGCACTATCTCACCGAAATGGAAATCGGCCCGAAGCAACGCGAATTGGACCGCATCAGCCAGGCCCACCAGCAACGCTATGAGCAGCTCACCCGGCAGGAGCAGGCGGTCGATCGCGAGTGGGCCTGGTGGGCCACGCAGAAGCACAACTTTACCACCCCGGAGGAGCAAGCCGGGCTCGATGCGGCGTGGGTGCAATACAACCGGATCAAGGCGCTCGACGACCGTTACAGGTCCGATGTGGCCAAGGCCAGGCGGGAAATGCGTGAAGAATACGACCGGGCGCAGGCCGCTTGCACCAAGGCACAGGAAGAACTTGAAGATACCGAAACCAAGCGCCAGCGGTTCACCCTGCGGTTGCAGGAAGCCGGGGCGAGGTATCACGACGCACGTGCTCCGCTGGTGGAGCAACTGGTCGCCTTGGACAGCGCG
>JBKJRX010000262.1:0-5411 GCA_046593155.1 Lacunisphaera sp. | reverse complement strand
CGAAGCCGTGCATGCCGTCCGCCTGACCGCCGGGCCGCTCACCCTAGCAGGCGTGGTGGGCCTGCCACGACCGGATGTTAAGGCCGCCTTGCCGGAAGCGCCGGGAAATAATACTGGATTCGAGATCCGCGGCACCTTGCCAGGCGGCAAAGTCAGGGTGGTGCTGGCCGTCCGCGTGGGCGACGGCCGGTGGGTGCAGCTGCTGGACCGTCGTGTGGTCATTAAACGGCAATTCCTTCCCTTGTGGTTGGGCGGTGGCCACGGGACGGAACTCATGTTTTTCCAGATGCCCGCCCATATGGCCTACCCGGCTCACAAGGTGATCGGGGAAAAATTTCCAACCTCAAGCCGCGGTGCCACCGCGCCGAAATTGGCGATTGTCACACCCTCCTACCAGCAAGCCCGTTTCCTTGACGAAACCATGCGCAGCGTGCTGGATCAGTCTGAGGTAGCTTGTGACTATGTCGTGCAGGACGGTGGTTCAATCGACGGGAGCGTGGAACTGATTCGTAGCCGCCGCGCCCAGCTGCAGTCCTGGTCCAGCGAACCTGACTCCGGTCAAGCGGATGCCATTGCGCGTGCCTTCGCGAGAACTTCGGGCGCGCTCGACGACGTGATGGCCTGGATCAACTCAGATGACTTTTATTTGCCGGGCGCCCTGGCATTTGTCGCGGACTACTTTGCCCGCCATCCGGAGGTGGACGTGCTCTACGGTCATCGCATCGTGGTGAACGAGCAGTCCCAGGAAATCGCCCGCTGGTTTTTGCCCGCGCACGATCCCGAGGTGTTGCGCCTGAATGATTTTGTGCCGCAGGAAACCCTGTTCTGGCGCCGGCGGATCTGGGAAAAGGTTGGTGGCGTCGACCCTGCTTTCAAATTCGCCATGGATTGGGACCTGTTGCTGCGATTCCAAGCGGCGGGAGCCATGATTGTGCGCGTGCCCTACTTCCTGGCCTGCTTTCGAGTGCATGCCGCCCAAAAAACCTCCGCGCAAATGCACAGCATTGGCCAGGAGGAAATCACGCGGTTACGCGAGCGCACCTTCGGTCGGCCATTTCCCCCGCAGCAACTGGAAAGCAATCAACGGCTGCTGCGTTATCTGCGACGCAGTGCGTTTATTGAGTTCCTCTGGCGCCTGGGCTTGCGTGCGCCGTGATTCGCGAAGCCGCGGACAATTGGCTTCACATCAGCGCCTTGGCGCGGCTTGATGCTCCGCAGTATGAAGCCCGATCCTGCCGCGCCGGCTGACCAGTTGAATCTCCTCCGCCAGCAGCTCATTCTGGCCCAGGTGAGGATCATGGAACTGGAGGATGGTCGGGACGAACTGGGGCCGAAGCTGGCCGAGGCGGAGAAGCTCCTCGCGGCCGCCCAGACCCTGGCCGACGCGCAGCTCGATGAATCCGCCCACCTCACCAAGGTCCTGTCCGGTTTGCAGGCCCAATACGACCATCAGCACCACCTGCAGCATGTTGCCAATGAGGCGCTGAATGGCGCGCGGGGCCAGCTGCAGGACGCCACCATCCGCCTCGCCGCCGCCGAACAACGCGGCAGCCAGTGGCAAAAGGAAATTGTCGAGTTGGTCGCACAGGCCACCCAGTTGAACCAAACGCTCAGCCGGCTCGGCCTCGAACTGGCCGAAGCCATCACCCAGGCCGCGACCCGGCTGGAGCGCATCAACCAGCTCGATGGCGAGGTGCGCGCCCTGAAGGCTTCGCGCAGCTGGCGCTGGACCGCCTGGCTGCGCTCAATCGAAGGCATGGCCGGCGGCAGAAAGTCATGAACGTGGCTGCGGCTCACCGCTTGCACGCCGAGGTGGAGACCGCTCGCCCGCTCCGGGCCCGCGGCGGATTGGTGGCCATTGCCGGCTGGTGCCTGATCGAGGATCTGCCGGACGCACCGGCGGTGCGTTTGCGCACCGCTGCCGGCACCCTGTCCATGAGCACCCGGACTGATCGCGCCGACATTCCCAAGCTGCTGCCGGGGCAACCCGCGGCGGCCCGCTGTGGATTCGTCATCGAGGGTCGGTTGCCCGCCGGGGTTCACCTCGCGCGGCTGGAGGCGCAACTGCCCGGCGGTGAGTGGCAATGCTTCAATAGCTTTTCACTCGCCGTTGAAGCGCGCCCCTTTGCCGCGGGCATCGAGTCACCCTCGGCCACCAGCGCGGTCCACCAGCGCGTCCACGTCGAGGGCTGGGCGCTGCATCCCCTGCAACCGGTGCGGGAGTTGTCGCTGCGTTATGGTCATCAGGAGATTCCGTGCACGCTGGACCGCCCGCGCACCGATGTGCCGGCGGCCTACCCGGACTCGCCGCACGCCGCCCGCGCCGGCTTCAAGAGCAAGGTCATCCTGTCCGCCGGTCGCGGACCCTTGCGTCTGAAGGCCACGCTGGCGGACGGTTCGGTCGCCCTCGCCCGCTGTGCTCTGCAGGTGGATGTCGCCACTGACGAAAACCATGCTCTGGAGTTGAGTCTTGCCGCTCCACGTATCCCGCTGCCCGGCTATGACAGCCATTTCTCAGAACTCTCCGCACCCACGCCGACCGGTCTGAATGTGTTATTCATCTCCCATGGAGATTTCACCGCCAACAGCACCTTGCAAATAGCCGCGCTGGCGCGTGAACTGGCCACAGCGGGTCACTCCTGCGTGATCGCCATTCCTAAGGATCTGAACACCCTGTCCTACCAGCAATCACCCGCGTTTCGCGGACTGCTGCATGTCCAAGTCTTGGCCTCAGGTGGTAATTTTCCCAACGGCCGCGGCCCCGACATCATCCATGCCTGGACAACCCGCGAGTCAGTCCGCACAATCAGTCTTGCGATCCAGGAGAAACTCGGTGGGCGGCTGGTCGTGCAGTTGGAGGACAATGAACAGGAAATCCGCCAGCAGCATCTTAGCGCCAGTTCGATCCCAGGACGGTCCGCCGACTTGGCCGATCCGTGCAAGGGGCAGGAGTTCCTTCGGACTGCTGACGGCATCACGCTGATCGTCGACTCGCTCAGGGAACTCTCTCCCGCGGAAAAGCCTGCCATCACCATCTGGCCTGCCGCGGACGCACGCTATTTTTATCCACGCCCACTTCCGATGGAATTCCGTGAAGCCCTGCAGGTTCCTCTGCAAACGACACTCTTGTTCTATCACGGCAATGCCCATGCCGCCAACGCCAACGAGATGAGGGAACTTTACAAGAGCCTGTTGCAGCTCAATGGGGCAGGTCAGCCGGTTTGGCTGATCCGGGCAGGGACGGACCAGGTCGATTTTCTCGGCTCAATCGCGGAGAAAGTGAAACCCTTCATTTTGAATCTTGGCACGATCCACACACACCGCCACCTGCCTCCGCTCATGGCGTTGGCGGATATTTTTGTCCAGCCGGGTGAACCCGACGCCTTCAACAACTACCGTTTCCCTTCCAAGCTCCCGGAGTTCTTCGCCCTCGGCCGGCCGGTGGTGCTGCCCCGCACCAACCTCGGCACGCAGGTCCGCCACGGCATCGATGCCTACGTGTTGGACCGGGCTGATGCGGCCGGCATCGCGGCCGCGGTCACCGAGCTGCGCCGGGATCGCGCGCTCCATGCGCGCCTGAGTCAGGGGGCGACGGCCTTCGCGGCCAGTCATTTCAGCTGGCGCCGGAGTGCGGAGGCGCTTGCCAAGTTCTATCAGACGCTGGCACGGTGATCAGGCATGACCGCCTCCTTCCAGCATGACTTTTCTGTCTGAAATCACCCGGCAACACCTGGACAAGGTCCGGGAATTTTACGATGCCGCACCGGTGCAGTCCAAATGGGGCGGACGCGGCTACCGCCGCCAATTGGCGCATTATTACAACCTGCTCATCCCCACGGGCGCCAGCGTATTGGAAATTGGCTGTGGCAATGGGGAACTGCTCGCCCAGCTCAACGCCAGCCGCAAAGCCGGGGTGGATCTCTCCGCCCGGCAGATTGATACCGCCCGCACCCGCGTGCCGGGGGCGGAATTTCACGTGCAGGCCGGCGAAGCGCTGGAACTCACGGGCCCTTTCGACTGCATCGTTATCTCCGATACGTTGAATTTTGCCGCCGATGTGCAGCGATTGCTCGAGCAATTGCAGACGGTCGCCCACCCGGATACGCGACTGTTCATCAATTTCCACAATTCACTCTGGCGGCCTTTTCTCACCCTCGCCACCTGGCTGGGCCTCAAGGACCGGCAGCCCCAGAGCAGCTGGCTGGCCGCTTCCGATGTCGTCAACCTGCTCCAGCTGGCCGGCTGGAACCCGGTCAGCCAGCAGGGCCGGCTGCTGGTTCCGCTCCGCCTGCTGGGTTTGGAAACCCTGGTTAACCGATGGTTCGCGCCGCTCCTCCAGTGGTTCTGCCTCACCATTTTTATCTCGGCCCGTCCCGGTCGAAATACCCTGGTGGAACGCCCGAAAGTTTCGGTGATCATCCCGGCCCGCAACGAGGCCGGCAATATCGCCGCCGCCGTGCAACGCACACCCGACATGGGTGCCGGCACCGAACTCATCTTCGTGGAGGGCCATTCCCGCGACGACACCTGGGAGCAGATCCAGCGGGTGCAGCGCGAACAACCCGATCGGAAAATCAAGATCATGCAGCAGACCGGCAAGGGCAAGGGCGACGCCGTGCGCCTGGGCTTCGCCGCCGCCAGCGGCGACATTCTCATGATCCTCGATGCCGACCTGACGATGCCCCCCGAGGAACTGCCCAAATTCTATGAGGTGCTGGTCAGCGGCCGGGCCGAATTCGCCAATGGCGTGCGGCTCGTTTACCCGATGGACAAGGAAGCCATGCAATTCCTGAATTTGTGCGCCAACAAGAGCTTCGGCCTCATCTTCACCTGGCTGATGGGTCAGCCGGTCAAGGATACCCTCTGTGGCACCAAGGTGCTGCGGCGCGCCCACTACGAGAAAATCGCCGCCAACCGGGCCTACTTCGGCGATTTCGATCCCTTCGGTGATTTCGACCTGCTGTTTGGCGCGGCCAAACTCAATCTGAAGATCGCCGATGTGCCGATCCGTTACAAGGAGCGCACCTATGGAACCACCAACATCCAGCGCTGGAAACACGGCTGGCTGCTGCTGCGCATGGTGCTGTTCGCGGCGCGAAAGCTGAAGTTCACTTGAACGCTGCGATGACCTCCCGGTCGAAACGTCTCTTGGTCACCGGCGGGCGGGGCCGCCTGGCCTCACTCATCGCGGATCATTTCCGCGCGCCGGTCCACGAGGTCGCGCTTTACTCCCGGGGCGGCGGGGCCGGCTTTCATTCGCTGGAGGAATTGACCCGGCCGGAAACACTCTCCGAGCAGGACGCGCTGCTGCACCTCGCCTGGAGCACGCTGCCCGCCACCTCGGAACAAAGCCCCGGATCCGAACAGAAGCACGACCTGCCGTTGCTGGAGAAATTGCTGCAAGCCTGCGC
>JBKJRX010000305.1:0-4263 GCA_046593155.1 Lacunisphaera sp. | reverse complement strand
GGAGGAGATTGGCAAAATTGTGCTGGAGAAAACGAAAGGCCGGGGCGATGCGGTTGTAAGCTTGGAAATTCATGCCGGCCTCCTCGAGGTGCTGGCAGATGAGCTTCGACAGCTCTTCCTCGTCTTCGACGACTACAATCAGGGGGCGGGGTTCGGCACACATGGTGGGATGAGGGAGGAGTGTCGGGGTTGCTTTTACAATTAAGCGGCAGCTTGTCAAAGCCTTGTTGCAAGGTGTCACAGGCGGTTGGAGCTGAGAGATTTCTTGTCATTCCGGTCCGGAGGCGTTCGCTCGTGGCTGATGAAAGTTACTTTAGGGCTGCTTCAACACGCCTGCGGCGCCTCGCCGGCGGAAAATCTCAAGAAAACCCTCGCCCTGGCCGAACAGGCGGCGAAGAAGGGCGCCCGGATCATTTGCACCCAGGAACTCTTCCGCTCGCAGTATTTCTGCCAGAGCGAGAATCACGATTACTTCAAGCTGGCCGAGCGCATACCCGGACCCAGCACGGCGGCCTTCCAGAAAATCGCCCGGAAGCACAAGGTGGTGATCATCGCGTCCCTGTTCGAGAAACGCTCCTCGGGCCTCTACCACAACACCGCGGTCATCATCGATGCCGATGGCAAATTGCTGGGGATCTACCGGAAGATGCACATCCCGGACGATCCGCTGTTCTACGAGAAATTTTATTTCACCCCGGGTGACACCGGCTTCAAGGCCTGGCAGACCAAATACGGCAAGATTGGCGTGCTGATCTGCTGGGACCAGTGGTATCCCGAGGGGGCGCGGCTCACGGCCTTGCAGGGAGCCGAGATTCTTTTCTACCCGACGGCCATCGGCTGGCATCCCAAGGAGAAGGCCGAATATGGCGCCCACCAGCATGGGGCCTGGCAAATCAGCCACCAGGGTCATGCCGTGGCGAATGGCTGCTATGTCGCCGCCATCAATCGCATCGGCACGGAAAAGCCCATCGGCGGTGATGGGCTCGAGTTCTGGGGACAAAGTTTTGTCGCCGGCACGAGCGGGCAGATCCTCGCCAAGGCCAGCTCGAACAAGGAGGAGATCCTGCTCGTGCCCGTGGATCTCGGCAAGGTGGACGTCACGCGGACGCACTGGCCGTTCCTGCGCGACCGACGCATCGATGCCTACGGTGACCTGACCAAGCGGTTCATCGACTGATTCATGGCCGTGAAGAAAACCCCCGCCGCACTCGGTTTCCGCATGCCGGCCGAGTGGGAGCCGCAAGCCGCCCTCTGGCTCTCGTGGCCGCACAACCTCGCGACCTGGCCGGGACAGTTCCGGCCCATTCCGGGAGTATTTGCGAACATTGTCGCCCAGATCAGCCGGTTTGAGCCGGTCCGGATCAATTGCGCCGCCGGTTTACAGCCGCGGGCCCAGCGCCTGTGTGCGCAAGCCGGCGCCGATCTGGCCCGGGTGACCTTCTACCACCACCCGACCAACGATGCGTGGTGTCGCGACCATGGGCCGATCTTCGTGAAGAACGACAGGACGCGGGAAGTCGCCGTCACCGACTGGGTGCACAACGCCTGGGGCGGCAAGTATCCACCTTACGACCTCGACAACCAGATCCCACCGAGCATCGCGCAGAAACTTAAAATGCGCCGGTTCGAGAACGACATGGTGCTGGAAGGTGGCTCGATCGAGGTGAACGGCCAGGGGCTGCTGCTCACGAGCGAGCAGTGCCTGCTGAACAAGAATCGCAACCCGCATCTGTTCCGCGAGGAGATCGAACGAAACCTGCAGGATTATCTCGGGGTAAAGCAGGTGCTGTGGGTGGGCGAGGGGATCGTCGGCGACGATACGGATGGCCACATCGATGACATCACACGTTTCTTCAAGCCGGACGGATTCGTGACCGTGGTGGAACCGAACAAGCGCGACCCGAATCACAAGCTGCTGGAGGAAAACCTGGAACGATTGAAGGGCTTTCGGACGCCGGCCGGAAAAAAATTCGAAATCGTGAAGCTACCCATGCCGAAACCCTTCGGCTTTCGCGGCCAGCAGGTGCCGGCGAGCTACGCGAATTTCCTCATCATCAACGGAGCGGTGCTCGTGCCGCAGTTCCGGCAGAAGAAGCGCGATGCCGAGGTATGTGAGATTCTCGGGGATTGCTTCCCCGGCCGGAAAATCATCCCGATTGACTGTTACCACCTGATCTGGGGCCTCGGCACCCTGCATTGCATCTCGCAACAGCAGCCGGCTTAAACCCACTTTCTGTCATTCTGAACGCAGTGAAGAATCCAGCCGAACTTTCGCTGCCTCTTTCGGGTGCGAGCATCCTGCTGGATCCTTCGCTCCGCTCAGGATGACAGGTTGCGAACCATGAAACTCATTCGAATCTCTTTTCTGTTGGTGATCGCGTCCCTGTTCCTTGCCGGCTGCGAGTCGGTGAGTGACCGCTTCAGTCCGGTGGTGCCCAAGGTGCAGGTGTTCAACGGCGACCAGTTCGCCGTAAATGCGGCCGCGCTGCAGGCATTCAAGCGGCTGGACTTCCAAGTGACCCGATCCAAGGCCGTGGACATCGAGGCAGTGAGTCGGATTCACACGAGCGTGACCTTTGCGGATTCGCGACAGCTGTCGGTGAAGCTCCATTTGAACGATGCCGGCCCGGGTAAAACGGAGATCGAGCTGACCGTTACGGAGCAGGTGCAGAGTCAATCCATGGGCGGAACGAGCCAGCAGACGATGCGCGAACACGGTTTCTTTCAGATCTATTTTGCTACGTTGCAGCAGGTTCTGGATGAGAATACGCCGGCCCCGCCTCCCGGCAAATAGCAGCGGTTCAGGCCTGTAGGAGCTTGTTTACAAGCGATTGGATATGCTGCGGCGGGCGAGGTGTCCTGATCGCTTGTAAACAAGCTCCTACATGGGTTCACCCGCTTGGCGCGCCGCGGCGGCGAAAATAATTTTTGCTCTTGCCGGGGCCGGGGGGATCAGGGACTTTGAACTTTCCGCGGCGTTCTTAAGTCAAACCGGTGTTGCCGCGACACTTCCACCGGTTTGTCCGACAGTCCAACCCTCAACCAACGGATCCGCAAGGATCCACGCCGGAAGCCGGCCGCCCTGAAGTAAGCGGCCCGTCGTTCCGACACACAGTTAATATGAGTTCGTTAATGCAAGACCTGCTCGCCCAGAGCTCCTTCGACAAGCTGAAGGAAGGCTCCATCGTCTCGGGCGTCATCACCGAAATCCGCGCCAATGAAGTCGTCGTCGACATCGGCGGCAAAGCGGAAGGCGTCATCTCCGCCAATGAATTCGCCGATCTCGGCGAGCTCCAGATCGGCTCCACCATCGAGGTTATCCTCGAGAAGCTCGAGGACAAGGAGGGCAACCCCATCCTCTCCTACGAGCAGGCCCAACAGAAAAAGAACTGGGAGAACATCCTGGTCAAGTGCCAGGAGGGCTCGATCATCCCCGGCCGCGTCAAGGCCAAGGTCAAGGGCGGCCTGATCGTCTCGATCGGCGTCGACTCCTTCCTGCCTGCTTCGCACATCGACATCCAGCCCCCCAAGAACCTGGATCAATACGTCGGCCAGACCTACGACTTCAAGGTGCTCAAGATCAACCACGAGCGCCAGAACATCGTCCTGTCGCGCCGCGAGCTGATCGAAGAGCAGCGCATCAACAAGCGCCGCGACCTCCTCGAGAAACTGCAGCCCGGCCAGATCCGCAAGGGTGTCGTCAAGAACATCACCGACTTCGGCGCGTTCATCGACCTCGACGGCATGGACGGCCTGCTGCACATCACCGACATGAGCTGGGGCCGCATCGGCCACCCGTCCGAGCTGCTGAAGCAGGGCGAGGAAATCGAGGTGATGATCATCGACATCAACCGCGAGAAAGAGCGCGTGTCGCTTGGCCTCAAGCAGACCAAGAACAATCCCTGGGACAACATCGACCACAAGTTCCCGGTCGGTTCCAAAATCCACGGCAAGGTCGTCAACCTCGTTCCCTACGGCGCGTTCATCGAACTCGAGCCGGGCGTCGAGGGCCTCGTCCACATCACCGAGATGTCCTGGACCAAGCGCATCAGCAAACCCTCCGAGCTGCTCAAGGTCGGCCAGGAGCTTGATGCGGTCGTCCTCGGCATCCAGAAGGAAGAGCAGAAGATCTCCCTCGGCCTCCGCCAGCTGGAGCCGAATCCGTGGGACATGGTCCGCCACAACTACCCGGTGGGCGCCCGCGTCCCACGGGTTCGGCTCCAGCTGGCGGAGGCCGAGGGAGATCTTCTGCTCCTCCTTCTG
>JBKJRX010000028.1:0-31708 GCA_046593155.1 Lacunisphaera sp. | reverse complement strand
CGCGCAAGGTTCCCGACGTCCCGCCTGCGCGAGCGAGCTCGCCGCCCACGTCAACGCGCCCCACCCCAATCCCGGTTTTGACATCCCCGCCCTGCCGGCCAAGCCTGCCCCGAAACATGGACCACCTGCACGCCTACTGGCGGATGGAATACATCGAAACCCCGCGCCTGCCCGAGGGCGGCAATATTTTTGTGGAGCTGCCAAAACTCGGCGACGACGCCGCGGCGTTCATCATCCACCGCAGCAAGCTGTCCTACCTCATCCTCAACCGCTATCCCTACAACGCCGGCCACCTGCTCGCCGTGCCCTTCCGCGCCGCCACCGACCTCGTCGAGCTCACCGCCGCCGAACGCGCCGACCTGATGGACGAGATCATCCTCGGCAAGCAGGTGCTCACCGCTGCGATCAAGCCCGACGCTTTCAACGTCGGCTTCAACCTCGGCACCGCCGCCGGCGGCAGCATTCCCCACCTCCATGCCCACATCGTCCCGCGCTGGACCGGCGATACGAACTTCATGCCCGTCATCGGCCAGACCCGCGTGCTCCCCCAATCCCTCGCCGCCATGTATGCCCGCCTGCGCGGCGTCGCCGCGCAAATGACGAATGCCGAATGACGGAGGTCGCGCCACCTCATCCCCTCACTTCAGTCAATTCGTCATTCGTTATTCGTCATTATTCCTTCTTCCGCCACCGTGCCCGACTCCAAGACGCTCCACTATCCCAACGCCCGCCACCTGAACCAGCTTTACGGCGGCAGTGAAGACAACCTCACCCGCGTTGAAAAAACACTCGGCGTCCGTCTCACCACCCGCGACGACTGGCTGAAACTCGACGGCCCCGCCGAGGCCATCACCCGCACCGAGGAGTTCTTCACCCTGCTCAACTCCGGCAAAACCCAGGGCCTCGCCGTGCGCACGCCCGACTTCGTCCGGTTGCTCGACCTCTACGCGAAGGACGCCGGCGCCAGCCTGCGCGCCCTGGTCAACGAACCGCTCGTCATCGCCACGCAGCGCAAGAGCATCGTCCCGAAAACCCTCGGCCAGAAACTTTACCTGCAGGCCATCCAGAAGAACCCCATCGTCTTCGGCATCGGTCCCGCCGGCACCGGCAAGACCTACCTCGCCATGGCCGCGGCCATCTCCGCCCTGCTCAAGAACCAGGTGCAACGCATCGTGCTCACCCGCCCGGCCGTCGAAGCCGGCGAGACGCTGGGCTTTCTGCCCGGCGATCTGCGCGAGAAGATCCTTCCCTACCTCCGCCCGCTCTACGACGCCCTGCACGACATGCTTGATCCCGAGGACGTCGCCACGTTGTCCGAGAAAGGTGTCATCGAGATCGCCCCGCTGGCCTACATGCGCGGCCGCACCCTGGCCAACGCCTACATCATCCTGGACGAGGCGCAGAACACGTCGCACGAGCAGATGATGATGTTCCTCACCCGCCTCGGCGACGAGTCACGCATGATCATCACCGGCGACATCACGCAGATCGACCTGCCGCGCAGCAAAATCTCCGGCCTCGTCCAAGCCCCGCGGGTGCTGCGCAACATCCCGGGGATCGAGTTCCACCATTTCACGGCCAGCGACGTCGTGCGCCACCCGCTCGTGCAAAAGATCATCGACGCCTACGAGCAGGCCAAAGCGGCCGAGTCCAACGGAAATGCCTAGCCGTCCCAAGGTGGAGCGCGGCCTCCGGACGCGCTTTCAGCATTCGCGCACCGCCCCAACGCGTCCGGAGGCCACGTTCCACCTCAATTCCCCCATGACCCGCGAAGTCGCCATCACCAACCGCCACCCACGCCTGCGCTTTAGCCGGGCCGGAGTAAAGCGCGCGATTCACCTGATTGACGAACATTTCGAGATGCTGACCGGCGACCTCGCCCACCTCAGCGTGTCCTGTTCACGGCTCGCGGAACTCAAATCAAGAATCAAGAATCAAAAATCGAAAATCTCCGACGGCTGTCCCGCCGGCGAACTCTCCCTCGTCTTTCTCACCGATCCGGCGCTCGCGAAGATCCACGGCGACTTCATGGACGATCCGACGGCCACGGACGTCATCACCTTCGAAGGCGACCCGGCCGCCGGCCTCGCCGGCGAGATCTGTGTGTCGGCGGACACGGCCGCCAAATATATTGGTTTGTTGGAGGGTCGGTCTCCTGACCGACCGCGGCCGGTTCGGAGACCGGCCCTCCGGAATAATTTCTCCGCCGAACTCACCCTTTACCTCGTCCACGGCTGGCTCCATCTGGCTGGCTATGACGACCTGCAGCCGGCCAAAAAGCGCCGGATGCGCGCCGCCGAGGCGCGGGCGATGAAGCTTTTGCACGCCGCAAAGGCCGTGCCGGAGTTCAAACTGACTTAAGGTGGAGCGCGGCCTCCGGACACGCTTTCAGGACAAGCTCAGGCGGCATGCGTATCGCTCGCCTCTCTCGGACATTCTGAAAACGCGTCCGGAGGCCGCGTTCCACCTGCAATTCAGCCCCAAAAAAATCAGTGGCCTCCGGGCTCATCTCTGGTTCACTGTCGCCCTTTCATGGCCGACTCCCGCTTCAGATCCCTGCGCAACGCCTTCCTCACCGGACTGGTGCTGGTCGCCCCCTTGGTAGTCACCATCTGGGCCCTGCGCCTGATCATCGGGTTCGTCGGCGGGTCGATCACGCCCCTTTTTATCCCCTACCTGCCGGCCGCACTGAGCCACCTGCCCGGCCTCGTCTGGGATGTGCTCACCACCATCATCGTGCTCGGGCTGATCACGCTGCTTGGCTACCTCTCCCGCGTTTTCCTCGGCAAGTTCGTCGGCGCGGTGGCCGAGCGCTTCATCCAGAACATCCCGGGCATCGGCGGTTTCTACAATAGCGTGAAGCAGTTCATCAAGACCTTCGGGGCAAAGGATCGCACCCAGTTCAGCAAGGTCGTGCTGGTGCAGTTCCCCCGGCCCGGCGCCTACACCATCGGCTTCGTCACCAACACCGGTCGCGGCGAGCCGCACTCACGTCTTGCAGTGAACCACTGGGCGGTGTTCGTCCCCACCTGCCCCAGCCCGGTCAACGGCTTCTTCATGTATTTGCCCGCGGCGGAGATCATCGAACTCGAGATGTCGGTGGGCGATGGCATGAAGACCGTCATCTCCTGCGGTGCCGTGCTCCCAAGCTGGCATGACCCCGCCGCCGCCCGGGCCGCGTTGACAAGCTCCGGCTTCGCGAATCGGTGATATCACCGCCTTCGATCGGCGGTCTTACTGTCCTCCGCCTTCCGACCTCCGTCCTCCGATCATGCCCGGCCAGCAGCTCCAGACCACGGGATTCATCCTCGCCAAGCAGCCGTCAGGCTCCGACACGTTCGAGCAACTGACGGTCTTCGCGACCGAGCACGGCGTCCTGCACTGTCTGCGCCGCGTCGCCACTGGTAGGGCGCGGACTCCGCTCCGCGCCTCCCCCGAAGTCCCGACCAACCTCGATCTCTTCGACGAGACGGAGCTTTGGCTCGAATCGTCCAACCAGGGCCGCACCTGGTTCATCAAGGAACATCGCCTGCTCCAGCGCCACGATGGCATCGGGCGGTCCTACGAAGCGCTCAGTGCCGCCGCCGCACTCGGCAAGCTTCTCAGCCGCAACCCCGTGCCCGACGAGTCACGCGAGGACGTCACCGCCTTGCTGCGCACCACCTTCTCAGCCCTGGCCGCCGGCGGCCGGCCGGAGATCGTCTGGCTCAAGGCGCTCTACTGTCTGCTCCGCGACGAGGGTTATCCCGTCAAACAGCACTGGTGGCCGCAGCTGCCCGCTGAGGACCGTGACATCGCCGCGCATCTCCTCAACCAGCCGCTCGCCGCCCAGACCGTCGCCGCCCCTGCCGTCACCCGCATCACCCGCCGTCTTGAGGATTGGATCCATGCCGAAACCGAAATCAAACTGTAGGGTCGCCGCCCCTCGACAAGCCCGGGGCCTTGAGCCTGTCGAAACGGCTTGCCGGCGGACCGATTCATCAAGTCCCGTATGAAACTAACACCGTTTCTCCGCCCCTACCGGCCGGCCGGTGACCGGCCGGAACTGGTGCGCCTGCGCGTGGCGCTCTGGCCGGATTGCTCGGCGGCGATGCACCGCTACGAGATGCGCAACTTCGCGAAGCGATCCCGCGTGCGCGGAATCCTGGTGATTGACCGTGGCAGCGGTCGGCTCGGCGGATTTATCGAACTCTCGGTTCGCCCGCGCGTCGATGGCTCGATGTCCGACCGGCTCGGCTACGTCGAAGGTTGGTATGCCGACCCCGACCTGCGTGGCCAAGGCTGGGGCCGGAAGATGATCCATGCCGCCGAGATATGGACGGCTGCGCGCGGCCTGACCGAACTCGGCAGTGATGCCGAGCTGGCGAATCAGGTCGGCGTTGCCGCCCATCAAGCCTGCGGCTTCCGCGAAACATTCCGGATCGTGATGTTCATAAAGAAAGTCCGGCGGTAATTTGTAGGTCGGGCTTTACGCCCGACATGCGCGATCGAAGTCGGGCGTAAAGCCCGCCTACATGACAGCGTAATCATTCCCCACCCTTCCTTGCCCTATCCGTGTTCATCCGCGTAATCCGCGGGGTCCTTCATGAATTTCTCCCTCGAAACCCGCACCGTCAGTCTGAGCGTCGGCGAATTCGCCGGGTTCGCGCTCGGACCGGTGGGTGCCAGCGGTGGGCCGCAGGGGGTCTGGCGCGCCCAGCTGGGCCAGCACTGGCACAACGAGCTGCGCGCCCGGACCGAAAAGGAATTCACAGTGGGAGGGACTTTACGCCCCGACGTATTGTTCGAGGTCGTCATCGAGGGACGCCTCATCCACCGCGGCTGGACGTTTCAACTCGCCGGCCGCATCGACCAGATTGTGCCGCTCGATTGTAGGGCGGGATCGCCTGATCCCGCCTCCGTTGGCGGGGTCCGCGACCCCGCCCTACAGCTCCCATCCGGCGTGTTGTTGCGCGAGATCAAAAGCGTCATGCGCACCCTGCCGGCGGCCGAGGACGAGCTGCGCTCCGACTATCCCGAGTATTTCCGTCAGCTCGCCGCCTACGTCGTCCTCCGCCGGGCCGCTGGCGCCAAACAAACCAAGGCCGAACTCGTTTTCGTGGAGGCCGGTTCGGGCCTGGCCCAAACCATCCCGCTCACGACCTTCGACGAGGCGCTGGTCCATCACCAGCTCGATGCGCTGGTCGAGTTCCTCAACCTCCAGCTCCGCGCCACCGAACGGCGCCGCGCGCTGGTTTTTCACCCGGCCTTCCCCTCGCTCCGCGCGGGTCAGGAAACGATCCAGCAAGACCTGCTTTCA
This sequence comes from Lacunisphaera sp., assembly GCA_046593155.1. Classification (GTDB taxonomy): domain Bacteria; phylum Verrucomicrobiota; class Verrucomicrobiia; order Opitutales; family Opitutaceae; genus Lacunisphaera. The sequence continues at coordinate 26,409 of JBKJRX010000028.1, read as the reverse complement.
GCCTTTTTGCCTGACGACGGTCAGGACAAACACCGGGCTGGCAGCAGCCAGCAACGGCGCAGCCTTCAGCCTTCAGCCCTTTTGTTCGAGGCCCCCACCGGCTACGGCAAGACCGGTTGTGTGCTCGAGTTCGCCCTCGGGCAGCTGAAGGCCGGCCGCTTCGCCCGGCTCATCTGGTTGACCGGCAAGTCCACCGGCCAGCTGCAGGTCGTGCACACGCTCTCGCAGATGACCGCCCGAGACGCTTGTCAACCAATAGTTGACAACAGCTCCCTGGCCTTCTGGCAGGTGCGCAACAAGTCCGAGCACTGCGTCAACCACACCTTCCACTGTGTGCGCGATGGCTGCGATTATCTGAGGGACTGCGCCGAACGCTGGCCCGGCAGCGGTCTGGCCAAATTCTACCTCGATGACCGCCAGCCGCGCGACCTCCACACCTTGCGCGCCGCCGGCCGCGACACCCGCATCTGCCCCTATGAGATCACCCGCGCCTCGCTCGCCTTCAATGACGTGTGGATCGGTGACTTCAACTATGTCTTCGCGCCCGCCAACCGCGGATTATTTTTTGACCAGCCCGGTTTTGATCCGGCGGAGACGCTGCTCGTCATCGACGAGGCGCACAACCTGCCCTCGCGCGTCGCCGGTGCCCGCTCGCACCGCGCCACTGACACCGACGCCCGCCTGCTGCTTGCCGAGCTCGATCACCTGCAGGCCCCGGCCACGCTGGTGCTGGCAATGGAGGAATGGACGCGCCTGCTCGCCTCGCTGCGTGCCGACGATTCGCTTGATCCTACCACCGAGGCCGAGGTGCATGACCATGTCGCAAAGCTGGCCAATCTTGTGAGCACGCAGCCACTGGACTACGCCGCGCTCGGGCCGCAGCATGCGAACACGCTTTGGGCGTTTGCGGCGCTCGCTGACTTTCTGGATGACAATCGGCTGACCAGACTCCTGTGGGTGGCCCGCGAGGGCGAACTGGAGTTCACCTGCGTGGATGCCGCACCCGCCATCGGCGAAACACTCAAGGCATTTGGCGGTGCGATCTTGATGTCCGCCACCCTGCAACCCTACGCGGAATTCGCGGATTCCTGCGGACTGGAGGTAGGGCGCGGACTCCGTTCCGCGCCGCTCGAAGGCGGGCAGCAGCCTTCGCCAAGCCTACAGCTCCCAGGAGGGACTGCCCGCCCTCCCTATTCAACCCTTCACGCCCCCACCCCTTGGCGCGCCGGCGCCTACGACGTCGCCGTGGACCTCCGCGTCAGCACCACCTTTCGCGAACGCAGCAACTACTACGGCACCACCGCTGAAACCATCGAAGCCCTGCACGCGGCTTCCTCACTTCAGGTTTCAGGTTTTTTGCCTGACGACGGTCAGGACAAACACCGGGCTGGCAGCAGCCAGCAACGGCGCACGTCTCAAGTTTCCACGGCGACGCCGTGTTTGCCTGGCGACGGCCAGGACAAATACCGGGTTGGTAGCAGCCAACAACGGTGCGTCGCCGTCTTCTTTCCTTCCTACGCCTACGCCGAATCGGTGCTGCGCGCGCTTGAAAACAACGGCTCGGTCCTTCGCGTGGCCCTGCAACCGAAGTTGCCCGACCTGACGGCGCAGACCGCCTGGATCGAGGAGAACCTCGCGCTGAGCGACGCGCTCTTCCTCGTGCTCGGCAGCAGCTTTGCCGAGGGCATCGACCTGCTTGGTGGCCGGGTGACGCATGCGATGGTCGTCGGCCCCGCCCTGCCGGAAGTCAATGCGGTCCAAAAAAAGCGCATGGACGCGCTCTCCGGCCTCGGTCGCGACGCCTCTTTCCGGCGCGTCTACCAGATCCCCGGCTTGCAGAAGGTAAACCAGGCCCTCGGCCGCCTCGTGCGTGCCCCCGGCCAGCGTGCCAAGGTCCTGCTGCATTGCCGGCGCTTTGCCGAGCCGTCCTATGCGGCCCTGCTCGCGTCCGACTACCAGATGTTCGCGGAGGTTGCCTCCGAAAGCGACCTGCGCGAGTGGCTGGAGCGCGGCCGTTAGGGATTGGCCTTCGCGATATCCGCCGAGTCGATCATCAGCTCGCGACTGAAGCGCGCCTGCTCGGCGAATGTCACCTTGACCAGCTCGGCATCGGCGAGAGCGTTGATGGCGTCAAGTGTGGAGCCGCCCCCCGGGGGACGCGGAACCGCAACGTAGGACACCGTCCGCCAGCTGATCCCCACTGTGCCGATGCGTGTCAGCTTGAAATCCGTGGAGGAACCGCGATCGACATAATTTCGCTCCCGGTTCACGAGGTAATACTGCGAATACGGCCCCGATGCGGCGAGCTGCCCGCCCGCGGCATTGTCCACCCACAAGGAAGGCATGTGGCGGATGAAGGTAACAAGCAGTTGCGGACCCTCCTTTTCCACCGCCGCAATACGCTCGCCGTAGCTCTCATGCCCGCTCCAGGCGCCGGGTTCCAACGGCACGCGGGTGGCGGACTCGAACCGCATCAGCCGGAAACGCGCAGGCATGACGTAGGCGGTCGGTTCGGCCCGCACCTTGCCCATTGTCAGGGCGGGCAGGTAGCTGCTGAACACCAGCGTGTCCGCCGCCGTCTGCCCGGCGGTGACTTGCTGGCCTTCACCGTTGAGCGCCAGCCGTGACATCATGTCCGCCAGGCCCGAGCGACCTGAACTCCGGCCCTCCCGGGTCGAACCATCCGGCCAGCGCCAAGTGTGCTCGGACAGGATCGGCATGAGCCCTTGTGAACCAGACAGGCCGTCGACCCGGTATTTGGTGATAAGGGTCCCCTGCCGGTCAGGCCGGTCCTTCCGGGCCGAAAACTCGGTCGAGGCCAGCGTGAACGTAAGGCCAGCCGGCTCGGCCGCGGCCGGCCATTCACCGGCCGCCTGCTTGAGCAGATACGAGTAGAGCCGGCCTTCGACGTTCATGGACCAGGGCCAGAACGATCCGACACCGACAATCAAGACAACGGTGCCGCCGATGATGCCGATCGAACGCCAGGTGTTACGCGTCAGAAACTGATCGATGACCACGACGAACACGCCCACCACCGCGAGGATGAGGGACAGGGTGAGGCGCGTCGCGACCAGCTCCTGCACCGCCCCGGGTTTCCCCCGGCTGACCGTATACGCTATGATCCCCGTCAGCATGGGCGTCGCGACCAGCGTCACCAGCGTCCACATCAGGAAGCGGGCAAAGCCGTCGGTCACCACGGACCAGAGCAGGCCGAGCAGCACGGCGATTGCCTGGGCGGCGACGGTTTCCACCACCGCCCAGCCAATTTCGCTGATGCCGTAGTTGCACCCCAGCCACCACGGCAAAGTCACCAGCACCGGGGCCACGATGAAAACCAGCCCGATGCCCGTCAGTTTGGCCCGCAGCAGCCGCGCGCCTGAGATGGGGCGCGTCATCCAGAAGGCTGTCGTGCCGACCATCAGGTCCTGCTGGATGATGGCGGCGGTGAGCACGAAGCTCACGAATTCAAAGGCGGAAAGCACCTTGGCGAGCGCGTCCATCTTGGTGAACCACTCCAATCCCTCGGTGCCGTCGGCGTTCAGCAAGGCCACGCCGACACCGAGCTTGGCGATGATCAACAGCACCCACAGGCCCAACGGCCATTTGAGGGCGCGCAGGTCCTTTTTGACGATGTGCCAGGTCAGGTTCATGCGGCGGCTCCTTTGGGTTGGGTCCTGGTCTCGCGGGCCAGGGTCACGAAGATCTCGCGCAGGGTCAGCGGGTGCGCCACCACGGCGCCCTCGGGGAAGTATTCGCGGCAGGTCTTCTCCGTCGCTTCACGGTCAAAGTTTGTGACGATGAACTTTACCAGACCGCCCTTCTGTTCCAGTTCCAACCAACCGACCGGCTGAGCGCCGAGCTGCACCGGGCCGGCTACCGTCACCTCCATGCGCCGGAAGCGGCCGAGCAGCGACTCGGTCGTCTCGCTGAAACGCAGTTGGCCGTTTTCGAGCAGGGCGACGTTGTCCGCCAGCCGCTCGACCTCCTCGATGTCGTGCGAGGAGACCAGCACGGTCCAGTCGCCGAGTTCCGAGGCCTCAAGAATGCCGCGCACAAAATCGTCGCGCGCCAGCGGGTCGAGCCCGCTAAAGGGTTCGTCGAGCACCAGCAGCTTGGGCCGGTAGGCCAGCGTGGAGAGCAGCGCGGCCTTCATCAGCATGCCGCGGGAGAGATGCTTCAGCTTCCGGTCCGGCGGCAGGTCGAACTGCGCGATCAGCTTGGCTTCGAGGGCCGCGTCCCACGTCGGGTAAAACGGCCGGCAATAGTCGAGCAACTGCCGGACCGTCATCCACAGCGGCAGCTTCTGGTTTTCCGAGACATAGCCGATCTGCGCCCGCTCCTTCTCGCCGAGGCGGCGTGTGTCCACGCCGAGCACGGTGGCCGAGCCACCCGACGGTGGCAGCAGGTTCATGAGCACCTTGATGGCGGTGGTCTTGCCCGCCCCGTTGGACCCCAGCAGGGCGAAGACGCTGCCGGTGGGAACGGTGAGCGTCAGTTCGCGCAGGGCCTCGGTGCGCCAGTAGCGCCGCGACAGCCGGTTGGTTTCGATGATGTTCATGGGATAATAAAACGATCTTAACGCGGAGAGCGCGGGGAGCGCGGAGGAGCAATCATCAATCCCGGCTGAGCCTTGGTTTGAACTCCGCGCTCTCCGCGTCCTTCGCGTTCAAATTCGGAGTTCATGGTTTCTTGCCCCCGAGTTTCTTCCAGTGGGCGGCGACGGCGGCCTGCACGTCATCCAGGTCGAGGCCGAGCTTCTTCGCCTCAACCACCAGCCACTCGACGTCGGCGCCGAGCAGCTCGGCGCGCTGGGTGCGATCGCCCGCCGCGTGTTCCGCCACCACGCTGCCAACGGCCGGGGTCGTGACCAGCACGCCCTGCGCGACGAGGGCCGCGACAATCTTGTGCGCGGTGTTGGGATTGATCTGCAGTTCCTGGCTCACCACCCGCACCGAGGGGAAAGCCTGGCCGGGTTTCAGCTGCCCCGCCACCACGGCCTTCTTCACGGCGAAAATCACCTGCTCCGTGATCGGCAGGCCGGGCTTCAGCGTGATGGAGAAAGGGAGCACGCCGTCCTAGTTGCACTAGGACAGTTAGGACAGCAAGAACAAAGTTGCTTCTGGACGAATATTTTACCGCTGGCGTGGATTGCCAACCCACCCCGCCTGCGGGCACCCCTCTGCCTAGAGGGGATCCAAGGCAACGTAGTCTGGGGGTCTCCTCTCTTCATCCGGAACGATGCAGTGAAATGTAGGGTCGCCGCTCGTCGGCGGACCGTTTCGCGTGCGAACCACGGCCCGGCGACGAGCACCGGCCCTACATTTAAAGACCACACCATTCCGTGATGATCGAAAACCACCGCAGCTGTCGTTAGCCGACCAGCAGGGTTACCACCGCTGCTACTTTCGATTCATTCGTGTGCCTTCGTGGTTCCTCTGCATGGTTCCGGCTTCATAGAGGGGATTCAAACCAGCGCTCGCGAAGTGCCCTCTGCGAAGAGGGGTGCCCGCAGGGCGGGGTGTGTAGGTGTATCACGACTTCGGCGTCGGTTGCGGCGGGCGCTTCGTGCCGTCGTCGAGATCAGGATCAAACGTCCGTTCGGCGGGCTTGCCCGCGGGGCCGCGGCCACCCGTCCAGAGCGCGCGGGCTTGCGCGGGCGTGAGGCTGGCCGCCGGGGCGAATTCCTGGCCCACGGCATAATCGATCAGGGAGCGGCGCAATTGCTGCGTGGCCGGGGACTGACCGTCGAGCGGGATGGCGGAGACGAGCAGTTTGCCCGGGCCGACGGCGCACTCGAAGATCACCCCGAGGCGCCAGTTTCGGTTCCAATCGTCGATGGCCGCAACGATGGGTTTCAGTTCGCGTGGGGCGTGGGTTAGGTTGACGGAGCGGACGTTGTCGATGAGGGGCGTCCACTGCCAGTCACATGCGTCGGTGGTGGGGAATTTCGCGAGCGCGGCGTGCGCCGGTTCAACCAGCAACCCGAGCATGGCGTCGAAGCGCGGCGCGGGGTTGCGCGGCGGACGGACGGTCATCTGGATGTTCCAGAAGACCGGCACGCGCTTCATCGGCGGGCTGCGCGCCGGGTCGAGATCGGCGGCGGTGGGCGTAAAGATGACCTTGCCGCCGGCGGCGAGCCGCGCCTCGGCGTCGGCCCACTGGTCCGTGACCAGCACACCAGCGGGTGCGACCGAATCCATCTGCGCGGGATAGAGCCAGAAGTTCCAGTCGTTCACGATGTCAGTGTCTTTCAAGCCGACTACGAGTTGGTAGGCGGCGGGCGCGGGAAGTTTGGCAAGTTCGGCGGAAACCTGCCCAAGCGGAATGTTTTTGCCGATGGAGATATCGCGGGCGAGCCACTCGCTGCCGGCGACGGTGCGGCCGGCGGCGTCGGTAATCTTCCAATAGGGCGCGGCACCGCTGAGCGGCTTGGCGCCGAAGTGATAGAGTTCGACCTCGGCGGTGAGCGATTCCGCTGTGGTGAAGGTGCGCTGCTTCAGGCGCGCGAGCGGCACCGTCGCATCGCTGAAGCGCCGGAACTCTTCCGGCGTCACATAGCCCTTGGATTCCCAGAAGGCGTCGAGCAGGCCGATGAGCGCGGTGCCCTGGCCGAGATAATCGTGCAGGTCGAGCAGTTGGAAACCCGCCAGGCCGGGCGTGCGCAGGTTGGCCTCGATCTCCTCCTTGTAGCACATGAGTTGGAAGCGGCTCGAGGCGTGGGCGAAGGCGCGGTTGTATTCGAGCACGCCGTTCTGCTCCGCGATGTGGCGGAAGATGTTGTAGTTCGACGGACGCAGGTAGCCGGTGAACTTTCTGATCACGTCGAAGTCGGGGTAGGAGCACCACTGGCCGTTCTCGTGGGCAAGGACGGGAATCTGGACCGTCTCCAGTGCGCCGCGATAATCGCCGCCAAACCAGCCGCTGTCGCCGCGGAGTGAGACGAGGTTGCGCGGATGGGCCCCGTAGCGAACAAGCGTGGCAAATTGCGCGCCACCTTCGACCTGGCCGCGGCGGAACCAGCCGGTGCCGGCGGAGTAGAGCCGGCGCGGATCCTTTTCATACCAGGTCTTCGCCCATTGCGGCGTCACCTGCTCGTAGTTTCCCGAAGGCTCATTACTCGGCGAAAACAGGACGAACGACGGGTGGTTGCCATAGGCCCGAAGCAGGCGGGGAGTCTCCTCCTCCATGTATTTCGTGTAAGTGCTGCCGGGGCTGAATGGCGCCCAGAAGCCGAGCTCGGGCTGGAGATAGAAACCGAGCTCGTCGGCCGCGGTGAAGGCGGCCTCGGGCGGGCACCACGAGTGGAACCGCATGCCGTTGAGGCCATGCGCCTGGCAGGCACGGATGATTTTCCGCCACGACTCGACATCCATCGCGGGATGGCCCGTGAGCGGGAAGTCGCCACCGGAATGTGTGGTTCGCATGTTCACGATGCGGCCGTTGAGGATGAGGTCCTTGCCGTTCCAGGTGATCTCGCGGAGGCCGAAGGTGACCTTGCGCGAGTCGTCTGCGTCGGGGCCTTTCAGTGCCACGGTCACGGTTTGCAGCGCGGGTTTGAATTCGTCCCACGTCTGCGCATCGGGACCGAGCGGCACCTCGATTTCAGCCATGCCGCCGTTCGCATCCCAGGTGACATTGATGGAGGCGGGGCTATCAGCCCCGCGGGACTGATGGTCCCGCCTCCATTGGGCTGAAAGCGTGCCCCGGCCGGCGCCGCTGGTGGCGTTGCCCACCGTCACCTTGATCCGGGCGGATTTCTTTTCGACGTTGGGAAACACCTGCGTGTCGTGGATCCACACCGGCGTGGTCGCGCGCAACTCGATCCTCCCGACGATTCCGTTCCACGTGCTGCCGAGGGCGTCGGAGATGGCGTGGCTGTCCACGCCATGGCCATCGTTCTGCGGGTCGCGCACGATCTGGCGGTTGTCGATGCGGACGGTGAGGCGGTGTTTGCCCGGAGCGACGATTCCGAGGTCGTATTCGTGCGGGGCGACCAGGCTGTTGTTTGAGCCGATCTTCCGGTCGCCGAGCCAGACGGTGGTTTCCCAGCGGGTGCGCTCGAGGAAAAGACCGGTGCGCCGGCCGACCCACTCTGCGGGAATCTCGATGTCGCGCTGATACCAGGCGGCGCCGAGGTAGTGTTTCGGCGGCTGGGAAAGGAAGGGCACCTCGACGCGGCCGGGTTGGGAGAATTTTTCGCGCAATTCCGCGGGCTGAAGTTTCCACCAGGCATCGCCGAGACCGAGCACCCAGGGCGTGTCGGTGGCGATGTCGTTGCCGTAGCCCTGGGCCTGCAGCACGCCCGGCAGGCGGATGCGGTCGGGCAGGTCGCGGTTGAACCACGCTTCGGGCACGCCGGCTTCAGCGCGGTCGAGCGCGAACCGCCATTCACCGGCGAGGGATTGCCTGGCCGGCTGGGCAGAGAGGAAGGGGACCGACAGGATCGCGAGGGAGAGACCGGCAAGGAGGCGAAGTAGGCAGGGCATGACGGGGTGCAGTCAGCCCAGCCCATCCGCGCCCCCGATGCGAGTCGCCATTAGCCTGACGGTAAACCTCCGGCGCATTTTTGCGGCCCCCGGCGCGCAGCTGATGTCAACTATTGGTTGACATCAGCCCTGGCGATGGCGGCTTCCTCACTCGCCACGCAGTCACGCCGAGCAGGGGAAAGAAACCTCCGTGACCGCGGCCGACGGCACCCGGACGGCGCCGTCTCCGCGCTGGAGGGTGGCGGCGTTGTGGCGATAGCCGGCCAAGGCGCGGAACAATTTGGGCACGGCCTCGATCCACGCGAGGAATTCATTGTCGGGCATCATGTCGCCGTTGCCGGGGATCTGGGTGTTGGCGGCGCGCGGGATTTTTGCGGACCATGACGAGGTCGCCGGGCTCGGGATAGGGGAGAGGCTTGAGCAGCACCGCGTCGACGACGCCGAAGATGGCCGTGTTGGCGCCGATGCCGATGCCGAGGGCGAGCAGGATAATGATGAGCGCGCTGAAGGCCGCATGGGCGCGTAGCTGCCGGAGGGCGGACGTGAGGAGATCCATGGGCGGTGGGGTGCTGGCGCGGTTTCCCGCGCTGCCTCTAAGCACCACCCCGGGGCCGGTTTGTTTGGGAATCTTGTGGGCCAGCGAGCTTGCTCGCGCTCCCAGCAGGCAGCGAATGTCCCGACAAAGTATCACGAATTTGCGCGAGCAAGCTCGCGGCCCACAAAGTCAATCCACCTAAGACATCATGTCTTGGCGCTGTTGTCGCAGGTGATGTGGGCGCGCCGGCGCTGGGCCGTGTAATTGCGGATCTGGGCGTTATAGGTCGCGTTGAACGGGATCTTGGCGTTCTGCGGACTCCGGTTTCCCAGTTCCTCGTCGGCCGCGGCCGTGGCGATCAGCACCAGCAGCTCCGCCTTCTCCGGCAGACGTTGGGCGGGAAAACGGGCATGGGTGGCCAGCCAGCGCAGGGTCTGTTGAAAGGGAGGTTGGGCGGTCGTCGTCACGGGCGGAGAGTGCAGGGAGGCGGCCGGCGGAGTCAACCGGAGTTCTGTTTTAACCACTAATCCACACTAATGTGTCACTAATCACCGGACTGAGAACCGAATGAAGAGGGCCGGCCAAGTAATCAAGCAGCTCTGAGCCCGTTGTTTAGATTAGTGAGTCATTAGTGAGGATTAGTGGTTAAAATCCCCCGAGCTTTGGGTTGCACCGGCGGGGTCAGAGCGTAGGTTCGCCCGTTCCCATGGCCTCTTTGCTCAACCTGCTCGACGTCAGCCTCCACTTCGGAGGTCCGGCGATCCTGGAAAAAATCAACTTCCAGATCGATTCGGGCGAGCGAGTCTGCTTGCTCGGCCGTAATGGCGCCGGCAAGTCCACCCTCATGAAGGTCATCATGGGCGACATGAAGCCCGACACGGGCGATGTGTTTCGCCCTGCGGGGGCGGTTTACCGCCGGCTTACGCAGGAAATCCCGACCGATCTCACCGGCACGGTGCACGACATCGTCGCCGCCGGTCTGCGGTCCAATGACGACCACCATGAGGAGGAATGGGAGCGCGACGTCCGGGTCGAGGACCTGATCAACGCCATCCGCCTGCCGCCCGCGCAGGAATTTTCCGCCCTCTCCGGAGGACTCAAGCGCCGTGCCCTGCTCGCCCGCGCCCTCGCCGCGCAGCCGGACCTGCTGCTGCTCGATGAGCCGACCAACCATCTCGATCTCGAATCCATCCTGTGGCTGGAGGAATTTCTGCTGGAGAAGAAACCCACGCTGCTCTTCATCACCCACGACCGCGCCTTCCTCCGCAAGATCGCCTCGCGCATCGTCGAGCTCGACCGCGGCCGGCTGGCCGGCTGGGCTTGCGACTACGACACCTATCTCGTGCGCAAGCAGGAGGTGCTTGAGGCCGAGGAGCGGCAGCGCGCGCTCTTTGACAAGAAGCTGGCGCAGGAGGAGGAGTGGATTCGCCGGGGCGTGAAAGCCCAGCGCTCCCGTGCCACGGCCCGCATCCATGCGCTCCATGCCATGCGCGCCGCCGCCCGTGCGCGTCGCGATCGCGTCGGCAATGCCACCATCAAGGTCACCGAGGCCGAGCGCACCGGCGTGAAGGTCATCGAGGCCGAGAACGTCAGCTACGCCTGGGCGGACGGGAAAATGGTCCTCCGCGATTTCTCCACGGTCATCCAGCGCGGCGAGAAGATCGGCATCCTCGGGCCCAATGGCGCGGGCAAGACGACGTTGATCAAACTTTTGCTCGGCCAGCTGCAGCCGACCTCCGGCTCGCTCAAGCACGGCACGAACCTCGAGGTCGTCTACTTCGACCAGTTGCGTGCGCAGATCGATGACGACAAGACGGTCGCCGACAACATCGCCAACGGCAACTCGACCGTCACGATCGAGGGCCACACGCGGAGCGTGATCAGTTATCTGCAGGATTTCCTGTTCGACCCATCCCGCTCCCGCACGCCGGCGCGCGTGCTGTCCGGTGGGGAGCGCAACCGGCTGCTGCTCGCGCGGCTTTTCACCCAGCCGGCCAACGTGCTGGTGCTCGACGAGCCGACCAATGATCTCGACGCCGAGACCCTCGACCTGCTGGAGGACCTGCTGGTGGAGTTCCAAGGCACGCTGCTGCTCGTGAGCCACGATCGTGAGTTTCTCGACGAGGTCGTGACGAGCACGCTGGTGTTCGAGGGCGATGGGAAACTCGGCGACTATGTCGGCGGCTACACCGACTGGCAGAACGAGCTGAAGAAGATCGCGGCAAGGAAGGTGGCGGTAGCCGGGGTCGCCGACCCCGGTCGTGCACCGGGCAAGACACCGGGGTCAGCGACCCCGACTGCAAACAAGCCCGCCAAAAAACTTTCCGGCAAGGAGCAGAAGGAACTTGAAACATTGCCTGCAAAAATCGAGGTGCTCGAAAAAGAGCAGGCCGAACTGACGGCCAAGCTCGCGGATCCGTCATTCTACAAGAAGGAAGCGGTCAAATTCGCCGAGGTGAAGAAGCGCCTTGAAACCGTGGAGAAGGAGCATGCCACGGCGTTTGCCCGCTGGGAGGAGTTGGAGGCGGCGAAGAACGGCTGAAGGGGAAAACTGGTTGTAGGTTGCGTGCTTGCACGCAACGTGGCGCGCGCGCGCCACCTACAGAAATTCACACTGTCGCGTCAGGTTTGCGGTCAAAACCATACAGGTCGGCATCACGCGTGATGCCCTCGGTCACGTGTTCCCGGAAAAGCTCGGCCGCCAGCAGGCTGTAGGTGATGCCGTTGCCCCCGTAACCCAGCGCGAACCAGGTGCGGGGGGCGGCGGGATGTTCGCCAATAAAAGGAAGACCGTCCTTCGTCTTGCCGAAGGTGCCGGCCCACGTCGTGGCGACTTCCAACGGGATCCGGGGAAACAGCTGTCCGAACCGCCGGCGCAACGCCGCCACCTTGCGGCCGAGCAGCCGGTCGCGCGCGGCGGGGTCCCGGAACGGTTCGTCGTAGCCGCCCAGGATGACCCGGCCGTCAGGGGTGGTGCGCAGGTAGAGATACGGATCGCCCGTTTCCCAGATGACCGGCTGGCCCCGGGGCCAGCCGGGAAAATCCGCGACCGGCTCGCTCGCCAGCGCGTAGGTGCTGTGGAGCGTCGTGACTTTTTCCGGCAGGAACCGGTCTGCCTCGTAACCGGCGGCCACCACCAGCCAGCGCGCGCGGACGCGAGTGCCGCGATCAGTGATCAGCTCAACGCCGCGCGAGGTGTGGCGGTGACGCACCACGGTGGTTCGGTCGTGCACGGCGGCCCCCCGGCGCACCGCCGCGGCGAGCAAACCATAGGCGAGGGCGTAGGCGTCAACCTGCGCCGCCGATCCGGGCCGCGAGAAAATCGCGGCAGAATGCGGCAGGCTGCTGCGCCCGGCCAGTTCGCTGCGAGGCCACCACTCAACGTCAAAGCCGGCGGTCTGGCGCGCGAGAAACTCGCGGCGCAGCGCCGGCACCGCGCGGCGGTTGTGCGCCAGCAACAGACTCCCCTTGGATTCGAAACCGCAGTTGATTTTTAGTTTCTTCACGAGCCGGCCGAGGCCGTGCACGGCACCAAGACAGCCGTGGTAGGCGCGCCCGGCGCGGGCGGCGCCGAGGCGCTGCTCCAATTGGTGCAAGGGCAGATCGATTTCGTATTGCAACAACGCGGTGCTTCCGGCCGTGCTGCCATGGGCCGCCTCGCGCCGGTCGAGCACGACCGTGCTGATACCGGCTTCCGCCAGGTGCCAGGCCACCAGTGCGCCGGTGATACCCGCGCCGATGACCGCCACCTCGCAGGAGACGTGGCGATCGAGCGGGGGAAAACTCGCCGGCAGACCGTCCTTGAGCGGCCAGTAGGGACAGCAGGAAAGCAGATCCATATCTAGGCGGACAGGCTGCCGGAAGGTTGGAGCCCGGCTATTGCCGCGGAAGCGGTGGTTATAATTCAGCGAAGCCTTTTGTCCCGGCTCCTCGGGGCTGGACTGGCGGAGTGCGTTGCGCTTTGCTGCCGGCGGAATCACCTGCGGCCCGCCCGCCGGGCAACTTCAACTCCGCACACACATGGCCTTGATCCTCTTCTTTACGGTGCTCGCGATTGTCGCGCTCGGCGCCTCGTTTGTCCTCACACTGCCCGCTGCCGGGCGCGGTGCCCTCGTCGTCCTCGCTTTCTCCCTGTTCGGTTTCGGCCTCGTGGTCGGCTCGTCCGTGGTGATCGACCAGGACGAGGTCGGCATCGTGCACAAGCAGTTCTTCGGCAAGCCGCTGCCGACCGGCCAGATCATCGCCCGCGAGGGCGAGATGGGACCGCAGGCCGAGATCCTCGGACCTGGCTGGCATTTCGGTTATTATCCCTTCACCTACCAGGTGCGCATCGACCGGGTGATCACGGTGCCGTCGGGACAGGTCGGCTTCGTCACCGCGCGCGATGGCCAGCCCCTGCCGGAAAACGAGATGTATGCCCCGGGCTGGCTGAGCGCCCAGGACATGCTCAATCCCGTGACCTTTTTTGCCAAAGGCGGCCGCCGCGGTCCGCAAACCACCATTCTCACGCCTGGCACCTATCGCTATAACACGGCATTGCACGAGGTCACTGCCATCCCGGCGCTGCAGGTCGCGGCCGGCACGGTCGCCGTTATCAAAAGCAACTCCGGGCTCCGGTGGACCACGGCGGATGGCAAGGCCGACATGGTCAATGGCGTGCCGCTCGTTCCGCGCAACCATATCGGCGTGTGGGCCGAACCACTCACACCCGGCGGATACTACCTGAACACAAACGCCTTCGTGCCGACCATCGTCAAGACCACGCAACGCACTTATACGTATCAGGCTGCCAGCCAGCCCAAGATGGCGGCCCCGGCCAGCAACGCGGCGCGGACCGCCGCCGTCCGGACCGCCGCGGCCAACGCCTCGTCCGGCAACAACGACTGGTCCGTTTCCGTCCGTTCGAAGGATGGTTTCTCCTTCCCGGTGGATGTCCGCGTCGCCTGCGGAGTCGAGGCCAAGAACGCGCCCTATCTGGTCGCCCTGCTCGGCAATCCCGATGCGGTGGTGCAGGACGAACAAGAGAACGAGGAACTGGAAGTGTTGGAGGCGCGCATCATCCTGCCTTCCGTGCGCGCCATTTTCCGCAACGTCGCTGAGACGATGAATGCACTGGAGTTTGTCAACCGCCGCAGCGAGATCGAGGCCATTGCCACCCAGCGCATCACCACCGAACTGGCGCGCTACCGCGTGACCTGCGACGGCGTTTACGTGGGCAACATCCATCTGGATGCGAGCCCGGCCGGGCAGCAGTTGCTCGCCACGCAGACCGACCGCGAGGTCGCCGTCAATCAGCAGAAACTTTACGACCAGCAAAAGCAGGCCGAGGAATCCCGCGCCAAGCTGGTCCGCGCGCAGGAAGAGGCCGAGCAACAGCGCCAGCTCGCCGCGGCGGAATACAAGGTCCGCGTTGAGGGCGAGAATGCCAAGTCGCAGGTCGTTCGCGCCAAGGGCGAGGCCGAGTCGCAGGTCATCATCGGTGAGGGCCGGGCCAAGGCCTACAAGCTCCTGGTCGAGACCCTCGGGCAGGCGCAGGTCGCGCAGCTTGAGCTCCTCAAGCTTGTCGTCGAGGGCAAGGTCCAGATCACCCCGCAGGTGATGGTGACCGGCGCGACCGGTGGCGGCACGACCGACGCGCTCATGGGCACCATTCTGCGACAGGCCGTTCCGCCCGCTCCGTCCACGACCAAATAAAAACCTTTAACCGGAGATACCCGCCATGCGTCTGCTCATGTTTGTTTCCGCCCTCGGCATCCTCGTCAGCATTGCCGTGCTGATCATCGTCATCATGAAAGCCAAGAAGGACGAGACTCCGCCGAAGATGCGCCCCCCGCGCGACGACAACTGATGTCACGGTTGGGCCTGTAGGGTCGCCGCTTGCCGGCGGACCGAGAAAACGGCACGGCGACAAGCCGTTTCGACAAGCTCAAGGCCCCGAGCCTGTCGAGGGGTGCCGGCCCTCCATCATACTGTTGTCGTGTCAGCAGGGGCTCAGGGCTGTTTAGGCGCGGGCGGCGTGGCCGGTCAGGGTGACCAGACACAGGCAGGCGAGAAACGGACGAAACGCGGGGAAGTTCATGGGGATGGGGTGGGGCCGGAGGACAGAGAACAGACGGGCTCGGAACGGGAAAAGACGAGACCGGCGGCGGGCGGATTACAGGCCCGGGAAATTCGTCCGGTAAAATGGCTGGCGGGGCGGCACGAGGCATGCAATGAGACGGGCATGAAATTTCTTTGCCGGATCGCGGGCGGACTGGTGGCGGCACTGCTCGTGCTGACGGCCCCGGCGGCGGAAACCGCGGTGAGGATCACGCCGGAGCTCAAGGGCGCGTGGCTGAAGCCGGACAAGGGGTGGGACGGCCGCGTCGTGCTCCTGTTGCACGGCTTCGCCGACGACATGGATGGGGCTGGCGACCTGACCAAGCGGCTGGCGGGCGAACTGGCGGCGAAGAGCATCGCGAGCCTGCGCATCAATTTTCGCGGCGAGGGCGACAAGCGCCGCACCAACATTGAGTCCACCTTTGCCACGCGGCTGGAGGACACGGCGGCGGCGTATGCCTGGCTGGTCGAGCAGCCCGGGGTGAACGCCAGCCGCCTGGGTGTGGCCGGCTGGAGCCTCGGAGCGACCACGGCCATCGAGATCGGCGCGCAATATCCGGACTGGTTCAAGAGCATGGCGCTGTGGTCGAGCCCGAGCGGCGATCAGTTCGCCTACCTCCGGGAGACCCCGGCGGGACAAGCGGCGCTGCGCGACGGCGTGGCGACGGAGGAAGTGCCCGGCTGGAAGAAGATCACGACCAAGCGTGAGTTCTACGTGAGTTTCCGCGGCGTCGACCTCGACAAGTCCCTGGCGAAATATCCCGGTGCATTCCTGACGGTGCGCGGCACCAAGGATTTCCTGCCGCAGCACGACGAGGCCTTCCTGCAGATCGCCCCCGGCGAGCCCAAGGAGAAACTGGTCATCGAGGGCGCCGACCACATTTTCAACGTGTTCCAGCCCGAACTCGGCCACGCGACCCGCGCAGTCGAGTCGACGGTGGCATGGTTCGAGCGGACGCTTTAGGAGGCCTGGGGCCTGGAGCCGGGAGCGGGGAGTCAACGCCTCTGCGATGGCGGTTTCATCGTGGTGTGAAAGCCCATGGATTTCTCTGGCAAGGGTGGGGCGGGCGAAGGATCCAGCAATCTCATGATACGCTGCAGCACGTTGACGATGGCTGACTCGTGGATGTCCAGCCGGGCAGTCAGCTTGGCCTCAAGTTTCTTCAACTCCGCGGCCAGCTCCTTCGAGCCGGTGAGCAACTCGCGCATGCGCACAAAGGCACGGACGACGAACACGCTCATGCGCACGGCCTCTGCGCTATTGAGAACGTTTGCTGCCACGATGGCGCCGTTTTCAGTGAACGCGTAAGGAAGAAACCGGCGTCCGCCATAGCCGGAACTTGAGGTCGCAATTTGCGACCTCAAGTTTGCAAACTCTTCCCGGCTAAGCTGAAAAAGAAAATCCCGCGGAAAACGTTTACCGTTTCTTTTGCGTTGCTCGTTCAACCGTTTGGCTGTGACGCCGTAGATTGCGGCAAGGTCTGAATCGAGAATCACTTTTGACCGCGAATGGTCAGGATTCTGGAGGCGACCGTATCGGAGGAGGGGATGGGGGCGCGCTTCTTCATGGATTGGCGGCCCGTGTGAAAGGCAGTGGATTGGGCCGCGATGGGCAATAGTATTTGCGCAGGATGACTGACAAGCATGCTTGACATATGACAAGCATGCTTTACACATTTCGGGCATGGATATTCCGATCAATCAGGCGCGGATTTCCGCTCAGAAATCATTGCTGATCCGCTCAGCGCTGGCGATTGCATACCTCGTCTGCCTCAATCTGGCTTTTCGCGGGACGGACCACCTCTTGGCAAATTTCGACGGACCCGCGTGGTTGCGTCTTGTAATATTGGCGCTGCCTTGGCTGGTGGTTTTGGCGTTCTATCCAATCTACCGCCGTTTCTGGCGAAAGGACGAATTGGAAAAATTGATAAACTACCAGGCCATTTCCTTTGCATTTTACGGGCTGTTGATTGCGGTGGTGGTGGTCGGTCAGTTACAGTCGGCGGGCTTCCTGCCGACGTTCAAGTGGCACACGGGAGTGTTGCTGTTGGCGATCATGGGCCTGCTGCTGGCTGGCATGGGCTGGTCGAAGTGGCGTTACCGCTGAGCGCCGATGAAGAACCGTCTTAGGGAACTCCGTGCCGCGCGTGAATGGTCGCAGGGCGATCTCGCCGATAAGCTGGCGGTGTCGCGCCAGACGATCAACGCGATCGAGACGGAGAAATACGACCCGAGCCTGCCGCTGGCGTTGAAGATCGGAAAACTGTTCAAGCTGCCGGTGGAGGAGATCTTCGAAGCCTGACTTCCTCCGGATAAACCGAAAAAGCCGACGCGCGGCTCGTCCGGAGGACTCGCCCTACCTGCTTGTCCAGCCCGCGCGGAGCGCGGGCTCCACCTCACGCCAGCTGCGGGACGGTGAAGGGGGCGCGGTATTTGCGGGTGAGAAGCTTGTTGGCGGCTGACGCACCCTTGCCGGTGAAGTGCTCGGCCTTCTGGTCGAGCGCGAGGGGCAGGCCGAGCGCGAGGCGGGTCTTTTTGAGGTCCACGCCGTTGATCGCGAGGTGCTCGGACATGCGGCCGAAGGCCTCGGCGAGCGGGGCGTCGCTCTTGATGCTGTCGCGCACCTTGTCCGGGGTGGCGGTGCGGCCGAGCTGATGGGAGATGTTGCCGACGTGACAGAGGGCGCTGGAGACATGGCCCTCCTCAATCTGGCCGTAGAGATCGGCGGTCTGCCGGCTGCGGATGACGTCAATGAAATTGGCCATGAGGCGGTCCTTGCCTTTGAACTCCTGAATAAGTTTCCCGGCACGATCGTGGGCCTGGGCCGAAAAGTAGCTGTCGGTGACGATGCTGCCGCCCTCGCAGTCGATGACATTGCCGATGCTGACGCCGCGGTATTTGTCCATCGAGCCGGCGGCCGCTCCGGCGGCCTCGGCGGAATTCATGCTCGCGGTGGCGGCCCTATTCGACGGGCTCAGGGCAGGGGCCGGGGTATCGGGTTTGGCCGGCAGGCCGCGCACCTCGAAGATGAGTGGGGCGGTGGCGTAGTCGTGGATGACGACCTGCGTATTGGGCGTCTCACCGTCGTCGACGTAGCCGAGGCGGCCGCCGACGCTCAGCGTGTGGCGAGGCAGGCCGGACTCGCCGAGGAACCAGCGGGCGACGTCCATTTGATGGATGCCCTGGTTGCCGACGTCGCCGTTGCCGTAGGCCCAGATCCAGTGCCAGTCATAGTGCACCGGGCCGTTTTTCTTGGAGTTGCGGTGCGGCTCGATGATGGACGCGGGACCGGACCAGAGGTCGTAGTTGACGGTGGGGGGAACGGAGGTCGGCGCCTTCGACTTGCCGATGCTGTCGCGACGCTTGTAGCAGAAGCCGCGGGCAGCGGTGATCTTGCCGAGGTTGCCGGCGCGGACCCAGGCGACGGCGTCGATCAGGCCCTGGCCAGAGCGGATTTGCGTGCCGGCCTGGACGACCCGGTTGTATTTGGCCGCGGCGGCCACGAGCTGGCGACCTTCCCAGACGTTATGGGAAACGGGCTTTTCGACAAAGACATCCTTGCCGGCCTGGCAGGCCCAGATGGCGCCAAGGGCGTGCCAGTGATTGGGCGTGGCAATGGTGACGGCGTCGAGGCCATCCATGGCCAGCAGCTGGCGGACATCGGTGAATTTCTCCGGCGTGAGGCCCTGTTGCGCGAGCTCGGCGGCAGTGCGCTCAAGCACGAGCAGGTCGACGTCGCAGATGGCCACGAGGCGCACACCGGGGATGCGGGCGAGGTTGGAAAGGTGCTGCTTGCCGCGGCCATTGAGGCCGATGACGGCGACGCGGATGTCGCCGTTGGCGCCGGCGACCTGCGCCCAGGAACGGGCGGATAAAGCGGTGGCGGCGAGGCCGAGGGCGGTGGTCTTGAGGAAGGTGCGGCGTTGCATGGGGAGTGGGAATTTGAGGATTAAATCGTTCTCTTAATCGTAATCCTACTCGTTCTCTCTCCGGAACAATTCGAGAGAAAGAGAATGATTACGAGAAAGAGAACGATGACCGGGAAAATAGTGATGCATCAGCGGCCGGCGGCGTAGGCGGCGTAGTGTTCGGCGACTTTCGCTGCCTCGGGATCGCCGGCGTGGAAGTAGAAGCGGTAGCGCAGCGTCAGCGTGCCGCCGGCGGGGATGGTGTGGTCGCCCATGCCGCGGGGATGTTTCATTTCCGGCTCGAATTCATGCTGGCCGAAGGGATTGGCGGCGAAGAGGCCGTAGTCGCGGGCCATCCACCAGGTGGGATGCCGCAGGTTTTGCGGGTGGTCGAAAATCGCGACGCCATAGGTTTTCCCGTCGCGGGCTGCATGGTAGTCGCACCACGCGGCGCGCTTGCCCCAGACTTCCTTGTCGCGCACGCCGGTGCTCGTTAGCAGGTGGCCGACGCCCGGGATGTCCTTGCCTGATATGCGGTGCGGCAGGGTGAGCCACTGGGCCACGCGGATGGCCATCGTGCCCTCCTTGCTGTCGCCCAGCACGAGCGGGGTGTCGGGCAGCGCGCGAATGGTGACCTCGTAGTCGAGTGTGCGGTTGCCGTCGCTGGCGTCGCGGAATCGGAGGGTGGTCTCGTCGGTGGCGATGAGCTTGCCATCGGGGGAAAGCCAGCGGTTGCGCGTGCGCAGCGTGCCGGTGTCGCCGTCGCTGGTGCCGGCCGGCCCGTCATGCACCGTGCGGCCCTTGGGCAGGGGCGGGCCGGCTTTGCCCTCGTTCCAGAAGTCGATCTTGTTGGCGTCGCCGTGCACGAACATCAGGGCGCGGTGGTGCGGGTGGTCGCGATCCTCGCCGGCGGTCTCCTTCATCGGAAAGTCGCGCGTGAGGCCCGTCCCATCCGCGAGGATGATGGGATAGCAATAGGGCCGGGACGAGTCGTCACTGTGGACATATTCAGTGAAGAGCTGCCCGCCGATCTCCACGCGCACGCGGTCGGCAAGTTTGGTGAGCTTGACGGGCGCGGCGGACAGGAAGGCCGCGAGGCCAACCAGCAGGCTGAGGCGGAGGAGAAGGAACATAAGTGAAGGATGCGTGGGCCAGCGAGCTTGCTCGCGCCGGGCTAAAGGCAGTGCGAGCAAGCTCGCTGGCCCACGGGTTCAGTTCTTCGGGGTGAGTGGCGTATAATAATAGATCACGATGTAGGTCGCCGGCGTGCTCCCGGCGTTGCGGAGCCGGGTGGTTGCGCGCGCCGCCAGGAAGAGGACCGAGCCGGGACCGGCGGTCTGGTTCTTGCCGTCAATGTGCATCTCCACCGTGCCCTCCTTCACGATGATGATCTCCTCCTGCAGGTGGACGCGTGGCTCGCCGCTGTTTTCGCCAGGATTGAGGGTGGTGATGTGGCAGTGGGCCTTGTCGAGGGTGGTGGTCGGCCCGTCGAAGACATCGCGGCGCGACCCCTTGGGGGTGGGTGTCACCGTCATTTTTTCCCAGTCGTAAACGGCGGAGGCCAGCGGGGCGGGGGCGACGGTCGTCTGGGCAGAAATCATGGGGGCGAGCAGCGCGAAGGAGGCGAGCAGGAAGGTTGTTTTCACGGGTGCATTGATTGTTTGGGGTGGGCGGCGAGCTCGCTCGCGCATTGCAGAGAAAAAGTGGCGCGAGCCAGCTCGCGGGCCCACCAAGACAAAGTGCTCATAGCGGTTCGAGCGAGACCGTGCGGAACTCAATGGGATGCCCTTCCAGTTGCAGCGCGATGGCGCCGGCGGTGACGGGAAGCTTGGCGACGAAATTCTGGCGCACGCCGTTCACGAACACCTCGACGGTGTCGGCGCGGCAGGTGATCTCGTAGGTGTTCCATTCGCCATGCGGTTTTTCGGAGGAGTCGGCGAGCCGCGGCGACCGCTTGCGGTTGTTCTGCAGCGGGGCGTCGGGGATGTCGACGCCCAGGCCGATGAACTGGCCGGCGCTGCCGGTGCGCAGCTGCGCCTCATAGCAAAGCGGCCAGGTGGTGTCCGGCCCGTGCACATGGAGCAGCACGCCGCTGTTGGCATTGGCCGCGGCGTCCTTCGCCCAGCGCCATTCGACGCGCAGACGGTAGTTGGCGAAATTCTTTGCGGTGCGGATGTAGCCGTTGACCTTGCCGGCGTCGAGGCGCAGGACGCCGTCGGTGACGCTCCACGTGCCGGCCGGGGCGACGGTGGCATCGTTGAGGAAGAGTTTCCAGCCGGTGAGGTCGCGGCCGTTCCAGAGATCAATCCGCTGGGTCGAAGGGGCGGAGCGGTCAGCGCCAGGAAGCAGGAGCGGGCAAAGCAGGATCAACCAGAGCTTTTTCATGTGGGGCAGGTGAGGGGTGACGCCGGCGCGGTGGAAGGGGTTACGGCGGAGGTGGAGGTTTACGGTGGCGTCGCCGTGAGTTCGCATGCCGCCGCCCCGATCACCGTCCGTTTCTCCGGGGTCCTGATGATGTGGGCGATTTGACGCCCGCCTGAGCGCATCATTCGGCCTGCACGGTGCTGCCGGAAACCACCCGGCAGACCTCGACGCAGTCGCGGCAAGCCTGGGCACAGGCCTGGCAGTGTTCCATCTCATGCTTGCCACATTCGGCGTCGCAGAGTTCGCAGGCTTCGGCGCAAAGCTGGCAGACCTGTTCGAGCAGGTCGGAACCGCGGGACATCTCGCGCACGGCCAGGCCGCAGAGGTCGGAGGCGGTGCGGGCCAGCTGGATGCAGCGCGTCATGCGCTTCACTTCGATTTCCTCGAGGCACTCGGCGGCGCATTGCTCACAGGCGTTGGCGCAACGCTGGCAGGCTTCGATGCATTCTTGATAGGGTCCGTGGGGCATGGGGAGGGGATTTTAAAGGTGGGTCGCCTGATGCAGGTCGCGAGGGCGGTTGTGGTCAGATTAGGGGATCGCGGGGCTCCGGGGAATCCGGCGGCCCCCGCAAAGTATCATCGGGGAGGCGGCACCCTGCGGGGTGGGCAGGGCCCCCCCGGTTCACATTTGGTGCCGGAAGAGCACCCAGAACCGGTCGGCGGCCTTGCGATGCCAGGGACGGGATTGCCATTCCTCCAGCGTGATCTCGCGACAGTGGCTTTTATCCGACTCCCAGGTCCGGGTCATCTGCGCAGCGAAGTCCGCGTCCAGGATGTTGAGGTTGGCCTCATCGTTGAGCCGGAAGGAGCGGTTGTCGAAATTCGTGGAGCCCACGGACGACCAGAGATTGTCCACCACCATCATCTTCGTGTGCATGTTGGTGGGCTGGTATTCCCAGATCTTGATCCCGGCCCGGAGCAGCGGGCCCCAGCGGGAACGGCTGGCATGCCGCACCAGCGGGGTGTCCGTGTGTTCGCCGGGCACCGTTATCTCGATGCGCACGCCCCGGCCGGCGGCCTCAACCAGTTTCTCGACGACGAGGTTGTCCGGCACGAAATAGGCCTGGGCCAGGTAGATGTTGCGACGCGCGGCGGCGATGGAGAGCAGATACATGATGCGGATGTTCTCGCTCCCCTCGTTGGGCGAGCTGTGAAACATCTGGGCAAAATGGCTGCCCGCAGGTCTGAGGGGCGGAAAGAAGCCGCCGGTATGCTCCACGGTGCCGCGCGCCTTCGTCCAGTTGACCATGAAGACGGCCTGCATTTGCGCAACGACCGGGCCTTCCACCTTGAAATGGGTATCGCGCCAGTGTGTCGGGTCCTGGGCGTGGCCGGTCCACTCGTCGCCGATGCCCACGCCCCCGGTGAAGCCGGTGCGGCCGTCCACCACGAGTAGTTTGCGATGGGTGCGGTTGTTGATCCGGGGCAGGTGATACCAGTGCGGAGCGTGGTAACGCTCCACCACGCAACCGGCGTCCTTCAGCTGGGCAACGAGGTCCGCCTTCATCTTCACCGAGCCGGCCCAGTCGAGCAGGATGAATATCTTCACGCCGGCGCGGGCGCGTTCCGCGAGGGCGTCCGCGAACTTCTGGCCGATGTCGCCCGACCAGTAGATGAATGTCTCGAAAGTGACGGTCTCGCGGGCGGCGCGGATGGCGTCGAGCATGGCGGGGAAGATGGCGTCGCCGTTGAGCAGTTCCGTGATGCGGTTGCCCTCGACGAGCGGCGGACCGAGCAGGGAACCCATGGAGCGGGCGAACTGCGGATCATCGATCCCATAGGGCGAGTGCACGTTGTGCCGGACCGACTTCTCGCCACGCACGAAATTCGCGAACACGACGAACAAACCGATGCCGATGCCCATGCCAATGAGAAGATGAAGCCACATAAAAGCGGCGACCCTGCCAGGCAGCGGACGCCGCTTCCTGAGACACCCAAATCAACCTGCCGTGCGCGGAATTATGCCATCGGTTATTTTAGGTGGAACCCGGCCTCCGGACGGGTTGATTTGCGCGTGCGTCGAAGGCCCGTCCAGAGGGATTCGTCCTGCCCGAAACCCGCAAAGAGGCCTTACGACTTGGCCGGAACCGGCATTTTAAATTCCTTGAGGATGGCTTCGATTTTGCCGGCGATGTCGGCATCGGGATCGCCGGGGTGCAGGCCAGCGTGGCGGACGGTGCCATCGGGGGCGATAATGGCAAGGAAGGGGATGCCCTCGATGCCGTAGGCAGGATTGAAAACCTGCTCCTGGCTGAAGGCGATGTCCCAGGTGATTTCCTTGGCCTTCATGAATTCCGGCATGAGGGCCATTTCCTTCGCGGGATCCCCCTTGGTGTCGATGCGTGCGCCCATGTTGGCCACGAATCCCTGGATACTCGTCACGCCGATGAAAGCGACGGGCGCACCCTTGAAACGGACAACGTGTTCACGCACCTGCGGAAACGACGCGATGCACGGGCCGCACCACGTGGCCCAGAAGTCGAGGACCACGACCTGGCCCTTGAGGCTGGAGAGGGTCTTCAGGCCTTCCTTCGAGGACCAGTTGAAATGGAGTTCCGGCGCCGGGCTGCCGATGAGGGCGGCCTTCGCCGCCTTGGCTTTTTCGAGCTGGTCGATTTCTCCCAGCAGTTGGTCGACGTTGTTCGCCGGTTGGGTGCCGGCGAAGTCCCGCTTCAGCGCGAGCAGCAGCTCACGCGCCTTGGGCAGATTTTCGAGCACCTGAATGTAGAGGCCGGCGCGCATGAGGGCGATGCTGGCGACCATGTCGCTCTTCTGACCGCCATACTTCAGGAGCAGGGTGTCGAATTCGGCGAGTTCGGGTGCGAGCGTCTCGGCCGTGCGCTGGCCGGCCTGGAGTTTGGCCTTGATCCTGGCCACGAGGCCGCCGAGGTCGGCCATGACCTGGTCATCGGCCGGGGTGGTCGCCGCGGCCACCGGATCGGCGGGAGCGGTCACTTGGGCGGAGGCGGGGGAGAGGAGGGAGGCGCCGAGCAGGAGGACGGAGACGAGGAGGTGGAGCAATTTCATGCGAAGGAGATTTGCGACAAAAAGCGCACAAAGCGCAAAGACTGATTTTCAGGCCCCGGAGTTTTTAACCACTAATCCACACTAATCGGACACTAATTTCGGACCGGATTAGTGGGTCATTAGTGAGGATTAGTGGTTAAAAAAAAGAACCCGCCGGTTAAGGCGGGTTCGAGAGAGGCGCGAGCGAGCTCGCTGGCCCACGGGTTACTTATTGCCGTCGGCGATGGCGGCCTGGGCGGCGGCCAGGCGGGCGACCGGCACGCGGTAAGGCGAGCAGGACACGTAGCTGAGGCCGAGCTTATGGCAGAACTTCACCGAGTCCGGGTCGCCACCGTGTTCGCCGCAGATGCCGAGCTTGATGTCGGGACGGGTCTTCCGGCCCTTCTCGATCGCGATCTGCATGAGCTGGCCGACGCCGGTCTGGTCGATCGAGGCGAAGGGGTTCTTCTTCATGATCTCGGACTCCTGGTAGGCACCGAGGAAGGAGCCGGAGTCGTCGCGCGACATGCCGAGACAGGTCTGCGTGAGATCATTGGTGCCGAAGCTGAAGAACTCGGCCGTGTGCGCGATCTCGTCGGCGGTGAGGGCGCCGCGAGGGATCTCGATCATGGTGCCGACGGAGTAGGAGATCTTCACCTTCTTCTCGGCCTGGACCTTGGCGGCGACCTCGTGGACGAGCGCGACCTGGAGGTCGAGCTCGCGCTTGAAGCCGACGAGCGGGATCATGATCTCGGGCCGGGCCTTGAAGCCGGCCTTCGTCGCATC
Organism: Lacunisphaera sp.; assembly: GCA_046593155.1. GTDB lineage: Bacteria > Verrucomicrobiota > Verrucomicrobiia > Opitutales > Opitutaceae > Lacunisphaera. The sequence continues at coordinate 1,162 of JBKJRX010000028.1, read as the reverse complement.
GGCGGCGGCCTCGAGGACGGCGCGGGCCTGCATGGCGGTGATCTCCGGATACTTGATGCCGAGGCGGCAGCCGCGGAAACCGAGCATCGGGTTGAACTCGTGGAGCTCGTGCACGCGGTGCATGATCTTCTCGACGGGAACGTTGAGTTTCCGGGCGAGATCCATCTGCGCCTCCTTCGAGTTCGGGAGGAACTCGTGCAGCGGCGGGTCGAGGAAACGGATGGTCGCGGGAAAGCCCTTGAGCGCCTTGAAGATTCCGTAGAAGTCGTCGCGCTGGTAGGGGAGGAGCTTGGCCAGGGCGGCCTCGCGATCGGCGAGGTTGCCGGCGAGGATCATCTCGCGCATGGCGTCGATGCGGTCCCCCTCGAAGAACATGTGTTCCGTGCGGGTGAGGCCGATGCCGACGGCGCCGAACGCGATGGCCTGGGCGGTCTGCTCGGGCGTGTCGGCGTTGGTGCGGACGGAGAGCTTGGTGGCCTGGGCGCACCATTTCATGAGCTGGACGTAGCTCTTGAACTTTTCCGTGGCCTGCGCGGCCTTGTCGCCGTTGATGAGGCCAGCAACGATCTCGGACGGGGCCGTCTTGATCTGGCCGGCGTAAACGACGCCGATGGTGCCGTCGATCGAGAGGAAGTCGCCTTCGCCGTAGGACGTGCCCTCGACGGTGACGGTCTTTTTGTCGTAATCGACGTGGAGCGAGGCGGCGCCGCAGACGCAGACCTTGCCCATCTGGCGGGCAACGAGCGCGGCGTGTGAGGACACACCGCCACGGGCGGTGAGGATGCCCTCGGCGGCGATCATGCCGCGCAGATCTTCGGGGGAGGTCTCGACGCGGACGAGCAGGACCTTCTCGCCCTTCTCGGCGGCGGTGACGGCGCGGTCGGCGTTGAAGTAGATCTTGCCGGTGGCGGCGCCGGGGCCGGCGGGGAGGCCGGTGGCGATGACCTTGGCCTTCTTCGCCTCGGCGAGGTCGAAGATCGGGGCGAGGAGCTGCTCGAGCTGGTCGGCCGGGTTGCGCATGATGGCCGTCTGCCAGTTGATGAGCTTCTCCTTCACCATATCGATGGAGAACTTGAGCGCGGCGGCGGCGGTGCGCTTGCCGTTGCGCGTCTGGAGCATGAACAGCTTGCCTTCCTGGATCGTGAATTCGATGTCCTGCACG
>JBKJRX010000203.1:0-3573 GCA_046593155.1 Lacunisphaera sp. | reverse complement strand
CATCTGCCCGGAGAGGCTTTGACACGCTTCGGGCAGATGAAACCTCAAGCTCCAACATCCAAGCTCCAGAGAAACTCCAAGCCACAGGCTCTGGACTTAAATTTGTAATTTGGCCGTTTGTGTTTCTCTGGAGGTTGGAGCTTGGATGTTGGAGCTTCCCTCCTGAAATCGCCGAATTTCGATGCCATCACCCGCCCCTCTTCTGCCGGTCGACCCCGCCGAATTCATCCCGCGGTTCGATACGGTGGCGCGTCAGGCCGGGTTTAAGGTGCAGACTTACGGCGAGGCAACGGCCATGCGCTCAATGCCTACACCAAGCGCACGCCCGGCGTCCGGCCGCGCCTCTATATTTCCACCGGCATTATTTCGCGATGAACCTCATTTCGGTCCGCCGGACCCGGCCGGGAATCTGGCCGCCACAAATCCGTCGATCAGCGCCTGGGCTTCCGCGGCCGGCAATTGCATCCGGCGTTCGGCAAACCGCGCCAGGTCCTTCGGCCAGGGCGCCCGTAACAGGTAATCCAGACCCGTCGCCCGCAAGTCAATGGCTGCGCAATGCAGGGCCTGTCGGGTTGTCGGTAACAACGCCGAATGCCGCTCCGTCCAGCCTTTCGTAGCAAACTCCAAGTAAAGTCCCGGATCGGGACCATAGAGCTTATCCCCTACGACCCGGTGCTGCAGCCATTCAGCATGGGCCCTGATCTGGTGCTTGCGACCCGTGATCAATTCCACTCCGACCAGCGTGAATCCACCCCGCGACACAAGCGGGTGAAAAACGGTCTGCGCCTCTTGGGCCCCGGCAGTGTCGGCCGGGACAACCCGGGACTTGACCGTGACATTGGTGGTGGGGTCGGGCCCGAGTGGCTGGTTGACCGTGACTGGCGCGGTCAGTTCGCCTTGCAGCAAAGCCACGTAAAGCTTGCCGATCTTCCGCTGCAGGACGGCTTTCCCCAATCGGCCGCCCATCGCCTCCGTTTTGGCCAGCACGATCACCCCGCTGGTCTCCCGGTCGAGTCGGAAAATGAACCGGATGGCGTCGGGCTTGAACTCCTCCCTCACCGCGCCGGCCAGGCTCGACCACGGGCCGTTTTTTGAAGGGTGCACCACCAGCCAGCCGGGTTTGTCGATCACCAGCAGCCGCTCGTCGTCCAACAATACCCACTGCCGCAGCTCCGCCGGGTCCACCAAGGGCGGGACCGCAGGAGGAAGTTCGTCAGCGGCATGGCTCATGCTTGTTCCGTTCAAATTTTAATTTCCGCTTTTTATGTTGAGAAGCATTGCAAACCCGGCCGACCGGCCTACTGATTTGGGCTGTCGAATGAAGCGGTTGTTCCCAGTCAGTCTTGCGCCGGTCCCTCGGACGGCAGCAGCGGCAAAAGGAAACCCAGGAAGAGAGGTCATTCGAGAAGCATTTTGTATCGGTATCGTTAACCCATAAGGAGAACCATGAACAAAGCCAACAATCCTCACGATGTCATCGTCTCGGGCATCCATCTCGAACTCACCCCCGGCCTCAAGGCCCATGTCCATGAGAAGATGGAGCGACTGTTCCGACACGAGGCGCACATCGTGCGGCTGAAGGTTGAACTCGAATGCGACCCAAAGCATGACCACGAACACAAATTCATTGCGAAGGGGCACATCATCATCCACGGCCCCGACATCAACGCCACCGTCGAGGCCGATGACTGCTACAAGGCCATCGACCTGCTCGTGGACAAACTCGACCACGGCCTGCGCAAGCGCCACGGCCTGCACAAGGACAAGCGCAACCACCCCCACGCCATCGAATTTGACGGCGTCGCCCTGCCCAAGGCCATCTGAAGGTCCGTCATTTTTTGCAGGTCAGGCTTTACGCCCGACCATCAGCCCGCCACTTCCGGCGGGCTTTTTCTTTGTAGGTGGGCAGCGAGCTTGCTCGCGCTCAAACCTGCGCCCGCCAGCGGGCCGCCCACCGCCACCGGCAGAGACCGAGAAACCGCCCCTACCTCCTCCGGCGTAAACCGCTGGAATACAGTTTTCAAATCCACCCCGGCTGCTTTGCTGGGACGACCGCCTCCCCATGCCCGGCACCCTTCCCCTTTCCGGCCGCAACCTGACCCTGGCCCGCCTCCGCCTCGCCCTCACGGGCGACCAGCGCCTGACGCTCACCCCGGCCGCGCGCGCCCGCATCCGCACCTCGCGCCGGATGGTCGATGCGCTCCGCCACGACCCGGCCCCGCATTATGGCATCAACACCGGCTTCGGCATCCTCGCCCACCAGCGCGTCCCCGCGAAGGATATCGAGAAACTCCAGGAAAATCTCATCCTGAGCCATGCCGTCGGCGTCGGCGACGAGGTGCCGGCCGAGATCGTGCGCCTGATGCTGCTCCTCAAGGTCAATGGCCTGGCCGTTGGTCTCTCGGGTGTGACCGAACGCGTCCTCAATTACCTCATCCGCTTCTACAACGCCGACGCCCTGCCCGTCGTCTACACCAAGGGTTCCCTCGGTGCCTCGGGCGACCTCGCCCCGCTGGCGCACCTGGTGCTGCCGCTGCTCGGCTTCGGCGAAATGGATTACCAGGGCAGACGCCTTGAGGCCGCCAAGGTCCTCAGGATTCTCGGCCTCAAGCCCCTGAAGCTCCAGTCCAAGGAAGGCCTCGGGCTGATCAACGGCACCCAGTTCATGTCGGCCTACGCCGTCCATTGCCTGCTGCGGATCCAGAATGTCGCCCGCACCGCCGACATCGCTGCCGCCATGACCCTCGAAGCCGCCCGCGGCAGCGCGGCGCCCTACGATGCCCGCATCCACGCCGCCCGCCCGCATCAGGGCCAGATCGATGTGGCCAAAAATCTCCGGCAACTGCTCAAGGGCTCCAAAATCCTGCCGTCCCATGCCGACTGCGCGAAGGTGCAGGATCCCTACTCCCTTCGCTGCGTGCCGCAGGTGCACGGCGCCGTCCGCCTCGCGATCGAGCACGCGCGCGCCGTCGTCGAGACCGAGATCAATTCCGCCACCGACAATCCGCTGGTGTTCGGGAACGGCGAGGTCATCAGCGGCGGCAACTTCCACGGCGAGCCGCTGGCCTTCATCCTCGATTACCTGGCCATCGCGACGGCCGAGATCGCCTCCATTGCCGAGCGGCGCATCTACATGCTGCTCCATGGCGACACCATCGGCGACCTCAAGGTGCCCCGCCTGCTCATGAAGGACACCGGCCTCAACTCCGGCTTTATGATCCCGCAATACACCGCCGCCGCCCTCGTCTCCGAAAACAAGATCTTTGCCCACCCGGCCTCGGTTGACTCCATCCCTTCTTCGCTCGGCCAGGAGGATCACGTCTCGATGGGCTCCATCAGCGCCACCAAGCTGCTGGAGGTCGTGAAGAACACCGAGACCGTCCTCGCCATCGAATTCATGTGCTCGGCGCAGGGCCTGGAGTTCCTGCGGCCGCTCAAGTCGGGCCCCGGGGTCGAGGCGGCCTTCACCGAAGTGCGCCGTTACATTCCCTTCGCCCAGGCCGACCGGCTTTTCCACCACGACGTCCAGACCGCCCTCGCCCTCGTCCGCAGCGAACAGATCGCGAACGCGAC
>JBKJRX010000190.1:0-6714 GCA_046593155.1 Lacunisphaera sp. | reverse complement strand
GGCCGGCTTGGGCGAGTTTAAGAAGGGCCTCGAGACCATTGCCAATGGCGGCACTTATTTCGGCCCCGGCGTGGCTGCCCTGCTCCGCACCGTCGTCGCCAACAACAGCCCGGCCTCGGGCGTCGACACCCTCACCGATCGCGAACGCGAAATCCTCAAGCTCGTCGCCGAGAGCAACAGCACCAAGGAAATCGCCCAGAAGCTCGGCATCAGCGTCAAGACCGTGGACAACCACCGCACGAACCTGATGCGCAAGCTCAACCTCCACGACGTCGCCAGCCTCACCCGCTACGCCTTGGAAATCGGCCTCATCGACCACCGCGCCCAGACGTGGTAAAGACCCCACGGCCGCGAAGATTCGTTCTTGCACGGCCTTGGTGATTAACCAATAACGACGGCATTCCATTTCTCCGCCTATCATGAAGAACGTTTTCAAACTCCTCGGCCTCACGCTGGCCCTCTCCGCCCTCGTCCTTTCCGGCTGCAAAAAGAAGCCGGTTCGTGACGCTTCGACGCTGCCTTCGACGGGCCCGAGCAACACGATCGACCCCAATGCGGTCGCTTTTGCCGAGGACCCCTCCAGCACCCTCACCCAGCGCACCGAAAGCACCCCGGTCAACGAAACCCAGAGCGTCGTTGAGGCCGTCTATTTCGGCCTCGATCGCGCCGCGGTGGCCGCCCCTGAGCGCCCAAAGCTGCAGGCCGCCATCAAGTGGCTGCAGGACAATCCGGAAAAGCATCTCGTCCTCGTCGGTCATTGCGACTGGCGCGGCACCGCGGAATATAATCTCGGCCTCGGTGACCGTCGCGCGAACTCAGTGAAGCGCTACCTTGAGTCCCTCGGCGCTGATTCTCGCCGCTTGGAAACCCTCTCGAAGGGCTCCACCGACGCCAAGCAGGGCGGTGGCGACTCCGAGTGGGCGAAGGACCGCCGCGTCGATTTCGTCGAGCTCAAGAAGCAGTAAGCTTCAAATATTTAAGAGCAATGGCCGCGGAGCAATCCGCGGCCTTTTTGTTGTTCGCCCAAAAACCTACACGCCCCGCCCTGCCGGGCGCCGGGGTATGTAGTAGTTAGCCTTTCGCCAGCTCCGCCAGCACCCGCTCGGATGTCTCGATGCCGCGTTTCATCACGCCGAGATGGAAACTTTCGTTCGGCGCATGCAGATTATCCTCCGGCAGGAAGAGACCCATCATGACAGCGTCGAGCCCGAGCACTTCTTTGAGGTCGGCGAGCAGACCCACGCTGCCGCCCTCGCGCAGATAGATCGGCGGCTTGCCGAAGACTTCCGTCGCCGCCTTGTCCACGGCGCGAAAACACCTGGCCAAGGCCGGCGACTGATTTTTCGGCGTATTTGAGCGGTCCGGCGGAATGACGACATAGGGCGTCGCATTGTGCTGCGGCGTGATCTTCATCGTCACACCCTTGGGGCAACGCGCCTTGATGGCATCGAAGACTTTGTCCTTCACGTTGTCCGGCGTCTGGTTCGGCACGAGGCGGCAGGTGATCTTCACCCGGGCCTTGCTCGGGATGACCGTCTTGGTCCCCTCCCCCTGGTAGCCGCCGCTGAAGCCGTTGAACTCGAGCGTGGGCAGAAAACGGATGGCCTCAAACGGCGTGTAGCCCGGCGGCGTGTGGAATTCCTTGATGCCTAGAAAGGCGGCATACTCCTTCTCTTTCAGCCCAACCTTGGCGAGTTGTTCGCGCTCCCACGCCTCGGGTTCGACGACGGCGTCGTAGAAGCCCGGGAGATTCACGCGGCCCTCCGGAGTGTGCAGCGAAGCGCAAAGCTCGGCCAGCGCCTGCAGCGGGTTCATCAACACCCCGCCGTGCATGCCTGAGTGCAGATCCGAACTTGGGCCGGTCAGCTCAACCTCGAAGGCCAGCATGCCGCGCAGACCGACCGTGATGATCATCTGGTCGGGCGACAGAATGCCGTTGTCCGACATATAGATGAAATCACCCCGCAGCTTCTCTTTGTTCTCCTTGAGGAAGGTCTTGAAGTTTTTGCTGCCAATCTCCTCCTCGCCCTCGACGACGAAGGTCAGGCGCAGCGGCAGATGGGGATTCTTTTCCAGCAAGCGGGCGACGGCGGTGATGTGCACGAGCAGCGGGCCCTTGTTGTCTGCGGTGCCGCGACCGTAGATGCGGTCGCCCTTGATGGTTGGCTCGAAGGGCGGCGTGTCCCACTTCTCGAGAGGATCCGGCGGTTGCACGTCGTAATGGCCGTAGATGATGACATGCGGCCAGGCCGGATTGTCGCCGCGCTTGGCGACGATCACGGGATGCAGCGCGGTGGGCACGAGCTCCACCGCAAAACCGATCTCCTTCAGCAGGCCGGTCAGGAACTTCTGGGCGCCTTCCATGCCCGCTTTGAATTGCGGGTCGGCCGAGACACTGCCCTGCCGGACGTATTCCTTGAGCTTTTCAACGGGATCGAACATGCGCTCCACATTGTGCACTTTGTTTCAGGCGGCTAGTCTGAAAACGCCGGCAAGCCGGGACGGCTTGGGGAATGTTTGCAAAACCCGTTTTGTGGGCCAGCGAGCTTGCTCGCGCCAAATCCGCGCCTGCAAGCAGGCGGCCTACGCAGCTTGGATGCCCAAAACCTGATATTGCAAACGCTCCCTAGTCGAAACGCTGCCGCGCCTCTTCATACACCGGCATCAGGCCGGGAGCGATTTGCTCCAGACGGGCGATGCGCTCGGATGTGGGCGGGTGGGTCGAGAGCCATTTGAAGGATTCCTTCCCGCCGGATTTGGCCTGCATTTTCCTCCAGAAACCCGCCGCGGCCCGCGGGTCATAGCCGGCCCCGGCCGCAAAACGCAGGCCGATGAGGTCGGCTTCGGTTTCCTGATCGCGCGAATATTTTAAGAGCGCTCCCTGTGCGCCGAGGCCAAAGACCGTCCCGGCGATCTGCTGGTATTGGCTATTCGCGGTTAAGGCGCCCAAACCCGTGCCCAGACCCTGGGCGAGCATCGCCTGGGACATCCTCTCGCCGCCGTGACGGCTGGTCACATGGGCGATCTCGTGACCTATCACGATCGCGATCTCGTCGTCGCTGGAGGCAAGCCTGATCAGACCGGTATACACCCCCACCTTTCCACCCGGTAGCGCGAAGGCATTGACCATGGCGTCATCGTTGAAAACGACGAACTCCCACTGGGCGTCGGGCAGTGCCCGGCCCACCGCGGTGGCGATCCGCCGGCCGATCCGCTCAATCCGGGCCTGCTGGCGGGCATCGTTCAGCACCGGCGTTTCTTTCTTCACCTCCGCGAAAGCCGCCAGGCCCATCTGGGTTTCGGTCGCCGCGTTGGTGAGGAGCAGCTGCCGCCGGCCGGTTTCAGGCACGGTGGTGCAACCGGTCAGTGTGACCAGTGCGATGGTGAGGAGGAAACAGGCGAGGCGGTTCATGGGAGGGATGTTTACCGTTAGACCGGTCAGAGCACCCCGGGGTCCGCCCCTTTTTGCCTCAGTGCTTGAAGTGCCGGATGCCGGTAAAGACCATAGCCATGCCGCGCTCGTCGGCGGCCTTGATGACCTCCTCGTCGCGCACCGAGCCGCCCGGCTGGATGGCACTGGTCGCGCCTGCCTCGGCTGCGGCGATCAGGCCGTCGGCAAAGGGGAACAGTGCCTCGCTGGCCACGACGGAGCCCTTCAGGTCCAGCTTGGCCTCCCCGGCCTTCCAGACGGCAATGCGTGAGCTGTCCACCCGGGCCATCTGGCCGGCGCCGACGCCGAGCGTCTGTTCGCCGCGGCAATACACGATGGAGTTGGATTTCACGTGCTTGCCGACCTTCCAGCCGAAAATCATGGCGGCCCATTCCTCGGGCGTCGGCTGACGCTTGGTGACGACCTTGAAGTCCCTGACGTTGCCGAGCGTCCGGTCGCGGTCCTGCACCAGCACGCCGCCGATCACGGAGCGCACTTCCTGCAGTGCATCGGCCCCGAGGCCTTCCTTGGCGATCATCAGCCGCAGGTTCTTCTTCTTGCCGAAAATCTGCAGCGCCTCGTCGCTGAAGCGGGGCGCGATGATCACCTCGGTGAAAATCTCGGCGATGACCTTGGCGAGCGCGGCGTCGAGCGTGTTGTTGACGATGATGATGCCACCGAAGGGCGCCTGCCGGTCCGTGGCAAAGGCCTTCTCCCACGCCTCCAGCAAGGTGTCCGCACTGGCCACGCCGCAGGGATTCGTGTGCTTGAGAATCGCGACTGTCGGGCGCTCGAACTCGCCAATCAGGTAAGTCGCTGACGTGATATCCAGAATGTTGTTATAGCTGAGTTCCTTGCCCTGGAGCTGTTGGAAATGTTCGTGGAATGTTCCGTAGAGCGCCGCCTTCTGGTGGGGATTCTCGCCGTAGCGGAGGCTCTGCGCCTTCTTGGCTGAAAGGCTGTAAGTCGCCGGGAAACCACTGAGGGCCTCCAGATCGGGTTCGGCCTGCTGGCCCTCGAGATACTTCGCGATGGCCGTGTCGTAGGCACCGGTGCGCTGGAAGACCTTGAGCGCCAGCTTGCGACGCAATTCGCCCAGCGTGGCTGGCGCACCGAAGGCCGCGAGAACGGGGCCGTAGTCGGCCGGATCGCACACCACCGTGACACTCTCGTGGTTCTTGGCCGCGCTGCGTAACATGGACGGTCCACCGATGTCGATGTTCTCGATGGCCTCCTCGAACTCCACGTGCGGTTTCGCCACCGTCTGCTCGAACGGATAAAGGTTCACCACCACCAAATCGATCAGCGCGATGTCGTTCTTGGCGGCTTGGGCCAGGTGATCCGCCTTGTCGCGCCGGCACAGCAGCCCGCCGTGAATTTTCGGATGCAGGGTTTTGACGCGCCCTTCCATGATTTCAGGGAAACCGGTGTGCTGGCTAACCTCAGTCACGGGTAATTTGGCCTCCGCGAGGAGCCGGGCGGTGCCGCCGGTGGACAACAGTCGGTAGCCGTGCTGCTGGACGAGCGCCGTGGCAAATTCCACCAGGCCGCGTTTGTCACTGACCGAGAGCAGGGCAAGCTTTTCCATAGAATGAGGCCTTTGTGCGCCCCGGGCTTTTTCACGGCAAGTCGAAAGCCGGAACTGACAGGAAAACCTGAGACTTGAGATCTGAAACCTGAAATGGGCTTTGATTCTCAGGTCTCAGGTCTCAAGTTGCAGGTCTTATCCCTATGACCGCTCCACTCGAACTGCCCGGCCTGAGGGTCGAACTGGACAAACTCGTCTATCACCACGGGGGCAACCTGCCCCCAGCCCAACCCCATGCCTTTGTCTATTACCTGACCATCCGCAACGACTCCGATCGCACAGTCACCCTCCTGGGGCGCAAGTGGGTTATCGAACACGCCGACGGCACCAGCTTGGTGGTCGAAGGCGACAAAATCGTCGGCGAGACCCCCACCCTGGCCCCGGGAGAACACTTCTCCTACAACAGTTACCACGTGACCGGCTGCGACGGACGGGTCGAGGGCAGCTTTCATGGTCTGGATGACCAGAACCGGCGCATCTTTGTCCGCATACCAGCGTTTGACATGGAGATTCCGGCCGGCAGGTAGACGTGGGTTTCTGACCCACCCACCCGGAGATTCCACCACTAATAGGATTCATCAAGGGATGAATCCTACCAGGTGCACGGCGACTGATCGTCGCCGCCGAATGATTCAGGGCCGGCTGATCGCCGGCTGGGTTTGACCGGTCTGCGATCAGCAGACCCCTAAGTCAGCCGCCGGAGACGATAAGGCGGAGGGGTAAACCAAGGTTTCGCCTTTGGCGAAAGCCATTAGTGGTTGAACCGGCTCGACAAAAACTTGCACCCGCTAGGAGCTCACGCCTGTCTAGATACGCCTAATGAAGCTCATTGATCTCAACGCGGATGGCGGCATCGGCGCCAACTCGCTCTACGTCCAACTCGGCGATTTCCATCTCGTCATCGACAGCGGCCTGCACCCCAAGAAGGTCGGTCGCATCGCCGCCCCCAACCACCGTCCGCTGCAGGGCGTGAAGCTGGATCTCATCCTCATCACCCACTGCCACCTGGACCACATCGGTTCGCTGCCGCTGCTGATGCGGGCCTATCCGAACACGCCGGTGATCATGACGCAGCCCAGCCATATGCTGATCGAGCGCATGCTCCACAACTCGGCCAACGTGATGATGCGCGAGCGCGAGGAGAAAGGCATCCCCGACTACCCGCTCTTCACGCACGAGGAAATCGACCGCGTGGCGCCGCGGATGTATCCCCTCGCCTTCAACAGCCCGAAGAAGTTCGCCGGGGCGCGCGACGAAATCGAATTCACCTTTCACCCCGCCGGCCACATCGCCGGCGCCGCCGGCATCGAGATCATCCACAAGCACCGCCGCATCTTCTTCACCGGTGACGTTCTCTTCCAGGTGCAACGCATCCTCCCCGGTGCCAAGTTCCCGACCGGCAAGTTCGACACTCTCGTCACGGAGACGACCCATGGCGCCACCGAGAAGCCGCCGGGCATCACGCGCTCCAAGGAAATGATCCGCCTTGTCGAGACCATCAACACCACCATCCAGCGCGGCGGTTCGGTGCTCATCCCCGTCTTCGCCCTCGGCCGCATGCAGGAGGTCATGGCCATCCTGCACGACGCCCGGAAATTCGACCGCCTCGCCGAGTGTCCCATCTTCGTCTCCGGCCTGGGCATGGACATCGCCGACTATTTCGACCAGATCAGCAAGAAGACCGGCCTCGTCCATT